>NZ_CP016287.1:313632-627265 GCF_001679785.1 Rhizobium leguminosarum | reverse complement strand
GATGGCGTCGAAGACCAGGCATCGATGGCTCCGAGCGTTTTGGCAAAGGCGCAGGCGATCGTCGAGCGCCTGCGCTATCTCACCGCCATCGAACTGATTGCTTCGGTACAGGCCGTCGAGCTCAGAGGCGTCTCAGGCGAATTGGGCAAGGGATCGGCGCAAGCCTATGCCTTTGTCCGCAACCACGTCCCGCCGCTTGAAGAGGATCGCGCGCAAGGGCCGGATTTTGCAACGATTGCCGCATTGATCGGGCGTGGCCCGCAATAAGCCGAGTCCGCCACTGCCCCGGCAAGAAGGGCAGGGCGCCGACCGGTCATGCCGACGGTTATTCCGGGGAATGCCGTCGGTTCGTTCATTGAAAAGTCAACAAGAGGGAATGACTATGAAAAATTGGACAAAAGGCATCTTTGCAGCCGGCATCATGGCAGCCGCCATGTTCCAGTCTGCATCCGCAGAGACCATCAAGGTCGGCAGCAAGAATTTCACCGAGCAGTTTATCCTCGCCGAAATGTACGCCGCCGTTTTGGAAAATGCCGGCATCACCGTCGAGCGCAAGATCAATCTCGGTGGTACGCTGATTGCTCACCAGGCATTGGTGGCCGGCGAGATCGATCTTTATCCGGAATATACCGGCACGGCGCTGGCTTCTGTCGTCAAGGGTGAGATGTCGACCGATGCCGAGAAGGTCTACACGCAGGTCAAGGATTTCTACGCCAAGCAGTTCAACCTCACCTGGCTGAAGCCGAGCGGCATCAACAATGGCTATGTCATCGTCGTCCGACAGGAAACGGCGCAGGCCAACAATCTGAAGAGCCTGTCGGATCTCGCCAAGGTTTCGAAGACCCTGGTCTTCGGCGGCGGCGCTGAATTTCCGGACCGCGCCGATGGCCTGCCCGGCCTTAAGCGTGTCTATGACGCCGAGTTCAAGGAGTTCAAGCAGTTTGCCAAGCTTGGCCTTCGTTATGACGCGCTGGAACAAAAGGACATTGACGTTGCCAATGGCGCCGCGACCGACTGGCAGATCGGCTCGAAGAACCTCGTGCCGCTGGCAGACGACAAGGGTTTGTTTCCGCCCTACTATGTGGCCCCCGTTGTCCGCCAGGACGTGCTGAAGGCCAATCCGAAAGTTGCCGAACTGCTGGAGGCGGTCGGCACCCATCTCGATAACGAGAAAATGCGGGTCCTCAATGCCAAGGTCGAGACCGATCACGAGGAAGCCAAGGACGTGGCGGTCGAATTCCTCAAGGAAAACGGCCTGCTGCCGAAATGATTGTCACAGCCGCGGCCGGGTGTCGATCCGGCCGCGATCTGGCGTGGCGATCCCTTTAGGGTGTTTGTTCGAAAATCCGTCCGTTCAGCAGCCGGACAGGAATGTGGAGAAGCGGGAAATGCAGGAAATCTGGATCGATTATCTCAATGCCCTCGATGCCAAGGCGCTGGCGCTGACGAATGACGAGATTCTCGATGCGGTGTCGAAAGCGCTGGATGCGCAGGGCAGGGGCGAAACCGTCATCGAGCCGCGTGTTCATCTTGTGCCGGAGAGCTCCGACAAAGGCCATTTCAACGTGCTTCGCGGCTATGTCAAAGCGCTGAACTATGCCGGCGTCAAAGTCGTCGGCGATTTCGTCGACAACTATAAGGTCGATCTGCCCTCGGAGCTTGCGGTCCTCAACCTGTTCGATCCGAACACCGGCGTGCCGAAGGCCATCATCGACGCAACTGCTATCACCGACATGCGCACCGGCGCCGTGACCGCCCTTGGCGCAAAATATCTGGCCCGCAAGGACAGCAGGATTCTCGGCCATATCGGTGCCCGCGGAACCTCCTACTGGAATGTCCGCCTTCTCGATCATCTCTTCGACTTCGATGAAATCCGCGTGCATTCGCGCCGCCCGGAAAGTCGCGATGCCTTCGCCAGGCGTCTTGAGGCGGATCTCGGCAAGAAGATCGTCGTCACCGACAATTGGGAGGATTGCCTCAAGGGCGCCGATATCATGGTCGAGGCCAGCCGCCTGCCGGAACCGTCGCCGCTGTTCAAGACGGAATGGGTGAAGAAGGGAGCCTTCGTCGTGCCCTATGGCACGATGAGCGCGCTTGAATTCGATCTCACCGATATCATGGACAAGGTCGTCGTCGACGATTGGGGACAATGCGGCCCCGGCAAGCCGTTCGGAGCGCTTCGCCGTCACGTCGACGAGGGCAAGGTGACGGCCGAGAACCTGCATGCCGAAATCGGCCAGATCGTCTGCGGCATGAAACCCGGCCGAGAGAGCGATGAGGAGACGATCCTGTTCTGGCATCGCGGCCTCAGCACGACCGACGTGGCGCTCGGCGCCGCCATGGTGGAGAAGGCCAGGGAGATGAATATCGGCCAGCGCCTGCGGTTCGCATAAATAGCCATGGTCATGTCCAAGCCAATCGCCTGTTCGAGAATGTATAATCTCAGCCCGCGCATTCGCGGCCTGTGGGACGCGCTGTTTGCGTTGGTCAGCCTACGTTCCGGCGTCGAGCTGGAGATCATCGCCCATCCAGCACCAGCGCCCTTGTCGGCGTTATGGGCGAGGCCGGACATGGGAGCGGTGTTCATGTGCGGCTATCCGTTTTCGCGCATGCCGGAGGGCTTAAGACCGGCGGCCCTTGCGGCACCCGTCTCGAACGAAGCATGGTCTTTGGACCAGCCGTTCTATGCCAGCCACATCCTCGTCGCCTCCACCGGGCCGGTGAAGGCGGTGGCGGATCTCGCTGCGGCACGCTGGGGCTGGACCGTGCGCGATTCCCAATCGGGCTACCACGCGGCGCGTTCCTTCCTTGCCGGCCAGTTTGCCGGGAAAATGAAGCCGAGCATGACGGTCGGACCGCTGCTCAACCCTTCAGGCATTATCGCCGCTCTCAAGGACGGCAGGATCGATGCGGGCGCGATCGACGCTTATGCCTTCCAATTGTTGTCGATGCACGAACGCGACGAAATCGATGGTCTTCGCATTCTAGCGACGACCGATCCGCGTCCTGCGCCGCTGTTGGTTGCCGCGCAAACATTACCCGCGGACATCGCCACAGCGTTACAGCGGAGCCTCGTGACGTTGCATGAAACGCCTGAGGGAGCGGCTGCTTTGAAACGGCTCGGCCTCAGACGATTTTCGGCGGTCGTTCCGTCGGCCTACGATGTTCTGCCGCAGAGAGCCGACGACACCGATCGCAGATTGGGGATCTCATGGTAGACAGGCGAACGAGCGCCCGGACGCGGAGGTCTCGACGATGAAATGGGTCCCTAAACACCTCGATCGGCTATTCGAAGCGCTGTTGGAGCACCTGTATCTCGTTTTTTCCTCGGTCGGCATTGCCCTGGTGATCTCGCTGATCGTCGGGATATGGGCGGCAAGGCGGCCGCGGAGCTTCGCGGTTATCATCATCTTCACCGGTATCCTGTTCGCCGTGCCGAGCCTGGCGCTGTTTGCACTTCTTATTCCTGTCATGGGGATTGGGGCGGCACCCGCCATTACCGGTCTTGCCGCCTACTCGCTGATGATCCTGATCCGCAATATCGGCATGGGGTTTCAGGCAATTCCGCGTGACATACTCGAAGCTGCCGATGGCATGGGCTACGGCACTGCGCGCCGGATCTGGGAGGTCGAGCTGCCACTGGCGATGCCCTATATCGTCGGCGGTATCCGCATTGCCATGGTGACGGTCATCGGCATCGCGACCGTTGCCGCCTATATCAATGCCGGCGGGCTCGGCGTCATCATTTTCGAAGGCATCGACCAGCGGTTTCCCGAAAAGATCATCGCGGGCGGGCTGCTGACGTCATTTCTGGCGCTCTTTGCCGACTACTGTTTTGCATCCTTCGAAAAGCTGCTGCGCCGGCGCAGTGGAGGTAAAGCAGCATGATCGTTATCGATGCATTCAGCTGGATCTTCAGCAACTCCGGCGCCTTCTTCAACGCTTTCAATCGCCATCTTCTGATGTGCGTCCTATCGCTCGGCATCGCTTTCGTCATTGCCGTGCCACTCGGATTTGCCGTAGCACGGGCACCCCGCGCCGCCTTTGCAGTGGTCAATATTGCCGGCGCCTTGCGCTCCATACCGAGCCTTGCGATCCTGTCGGCGGCGATGCCGTTTCTCGGCATCGGATTGTTGCCGTCGGTGGTCGCCCTCATCGTCCTTGCCGTGCCGCCGCTGCTGTTGAGCACGATCATCGGCATCCGGGAGATCGACGCCTCGGTGATCGATGCGGCCGACGGAATGGGTATGAGCGCCGGGCAGATGCTGTGGGAGATCGAACTTCCGCTGGCCGTTCCGTCGATTCTGTCAGGCGTCAGGACGAGTGCCATCCAGGTCATCGGCGGGGCGGCGCTTGCCTCCTTCATCGGCGGCGGTGGGCTTGGCGATTTCATCAATGCCGGCATTGCGATCATGAACATGCCGCGCCTTCTCGTCGGAGCGGTTCCGATCGCCCTGCTCGCGATCTTTGCGGAATTGGCGTTCGGCGCCCTGGAGCGCGTCTTCACTCAACGGCGCTAAGCGGCCGAAAGCGGATATCAGGATGATTCATCTCGACCATGTTACGAAGAATTACGACGGAAGCGGCTCGCATGCGGTCGACAATCTCGATCTCCTGATCGAGACCGGTTCGACGGTTGCACTGATCGGTCCTTCGGGCTGCGGCAAGACCACGACCATGCGGATGATCAATCAGTTGGAGACGCCCACGGCGGGGCGTGTGCTGGTCGATGGCAGAGATATCGCCCGGGTCGATCAGAAAGAGCTGCGCCGCAGCATCGGTTATGTCATCCAGCAAGTCGGTCTGTTTCCGCATATGTCGATCGCGCGCAATGTCGCGACCGTGCCGCGGCTTCTCGGTTGGGAAAAGGCGCGCAGCGATCGCCGGGTCGACGAGCTGCTGGATCTCGTGGGTCTTGATCCGGCCATCATGCGGCAGCGCCTGCCACACGAATTGTCGGGCGGGCAGCGTCAGCGCGTCGGTTTCGCGCGTGCGCTCGCCGCCGACCCTGCAATCATGCTGATGGACGAACCGTTCGGTGCGATCGATCCGATCACTCGCGTTCGGCTTCAGGACGAATTCAGGGATATTCTCAGGAAGGTGAAGAAGACCGTCGTCATCGTCACCCATGACCTCGATGAGGCAATCAAGATGGGTGATCGCATCGCCATCATGCGGGATGGTCGCCTCCTTCAATATGATACCCCGCAGGAAATCCTCGCGCGTCCCGTTAATGAATTCGTCGAGAGTTTCCTCGGTCCCGACCGGGCTATAAAAAGGCTAAGCTTGATTGCCGTATCGATGATCATGACTGCGCCGGAACCGTCGAACGGCGATGCCGAGATTGCCGCTGATGCCACGGTTCACGACGCCTTGGCGCTCATCCTCTCCGGTGAGATGCCGGGCCTGCAGGTCAAAGCCGCAGATGGGACACTTGTCGGGTATTTGTCTCGTGACACCTTATTGCGCGCCAATCGGCTGTAGAGCAATTCGGTCCTGCGTCCGGAATTGTGGTCGAAATGGCCGTAGGCTCCATTCGGAGCCTCGGATTTCGGCACCTCCGAATTTAAGGACCGGTTGCAGGGGCAATCTCCATCTGCGCAGGCCGGCGCTCATCCTGTTGTTGGCCGGAAGGTGGTGGTGCCAGGCCGGTCGGGCGCTTATCGGGCGATGCCGGTGGTGTTTGGGATTGAGCAGCCGACCCCGTCATCTCCGTTCCGATGTTTGGATCTCCATCGGGAGTCTGATCTCGCGCCGCATTCGTCGACGCTTGCAATTTTACTTGGTCCGTGCCGATTGGCTGCGGCGTGATTTTGCCGTCGGACGAAGATATGCGCCAGACGGTATTGCCGGCGTCATCGGCGACGAGCAGCGCTCCCGTTCCGTCGATTTCGACGCCGACCGGCCGCCCCTTCGCCTGGTCGCCCTGGATAAAGCCCGTGATGACGTCCTGCGCCTTGCCGGATGGCTTGCCGTTTTCGAATGGTACGTACACGACTTTGTAGCCGTTGAAGCTGTCCCGATTCCAACTGCCGTGCTCGCCGATGAAGGCGCCGTTGGCGTAGGCGGCCGGCAGCGCGGAATTCATAGAAAAGGTCAGTCCGAGCGCGGCGACATGGCTCGACAGCGCATAATCCGGTGGGATCGCCCTTTCGACCATGTCGGGACGCGGCGGATGCACGCGCGCATCGACATGCTTGCCATAATAACTCCATGGCCAGCCATAGAAACCACCTTCCATGACCGAGGTCATGTAATCGGGAACGAGGTCCGGTCCGAGTTCATCGCGCTCGTTGACGACCGTCCAGAGCACCCCTGTCTCAGGGTTGAAGGTAAGGCCGTTCGGATTGCGCAGACCTGAGGCGAAGACGCGCGCCGCGCCGGTGTGCCGGTCGACCTGCCAGATCGCTGCACGGCCCTTTTCCGCCTCAAGCCCGTTCTCGGCGACGTTGGAATTCGAGCCGACCGAGGCGTAAAGCATCTGCCCATCGGGGCTCAGCGCCAGGTCCTTGGTCCAGTGATGATTGATCGGACCACCGGGCAAGGGCGTCAGAGTTTTCGGTTGGGCGGTGATTCCATTCTGACCAAGTTCATAGGGGTAGGCGAGAATGGCGGACGTCGAGGCGACATAGAGCGTGTTGTCGACCCAGGCGACACCGAACGGCGAATCGAGTTTCTTCAGAAGATCGTGCCTCTCATCCACTTTGCCGTCGCGGTTCGCGTCACGCAGCAGTGTGATGACGTTGCTTTCCTTCTGCTCGCCGCCGCCACCACGAGCGATCGACATGATCCAGCCCCGGATCAAATCCTTCGGCCGTGAGGTCGGTTTGCCGGACGGGCCGCGCGACTGAATCACCAGTACGTCGCCGTTCGGCAAGGTGTGGACTGTCCTCGGATTGGCGAGGTCCTTGGCATAAGCAGTGACCGTCAAACCGTTCGAGGCGGCCGGTGTCTCACCATCCTTCCAGCCAATGACCTCCGCTACCTTCAGATCAGGCAGCAGTGAGGCGGTTGGTTCCGGAAGGACGGGGTTCGGTCCGATCTGCTGAGAGATATCAAAACCTCCGTTCTGGGCATAAGCCGAAAGACCGACGCCGACGGAAATCGACAGAACCGAGGCGCCGAGAATCTGGAACTTTTTCATCATATCCTCCAGGCCAGCCTGGCATATTTTTGAGCGGAAACTGCTGCGGCCACCAGGCACAAGACAAAGGTGAGGGCCGAAAGCATCAGTCCATATGGGACTACGGCCGTCCATCCATCGCCGGCATGGATAAGGTTGTTGGCAAAGGCGAGGCTCAGTATGATCAGATAGAGGAGGGCGGACAGGAGCGGCGGCCGCAAAGGGCGGGTGCGGGGACGCATCAGATCCATCAATCCGGCCAGAATCGCAAGCGAGCCCAACATAAGCCCGGCGAACAGCAACCATGCAGAGAAATTCTGCCACATCAGATTGCCGGTCTGCCAGAAAGCGATATCGGTCGCTAGCGCGAGCGTGAAGCAGACGAAGGGGAACGGGACAAACAGCGACTGCATCGGATAGGCGGCCGAGTCTCGATTGCTGGCGGATATAGCCATGGCATGCTCCGTGGGGCTGAGAGCTTGAGGATGCCTATCCAACCCGCGGCGAGAGCAGATGGTTCCGCTGCCGCACCTTCGAACGAGCAACCTTCGTCGCAAATAACTGCTCACCTGCTCTGTCCCTATCAGCGGCAATAATCCAAGCGCGAGAATCAAACAGTACGCCTTCCCAAACGCCTAAGGCGCTATCGACCTTCCGCCACACAGTCTTTGGTGAAATATATTTCACAGTATGAAGTATATTGACAGCGCTCTGCCGTTGCGATTATCTGCCCATACCGGACTTCGAGGAGGAACTCCGGTCTTCAATGGATCATCGGCAGCCGCTGAGGCGCCGCCGGATATTTGGGAGGGGCTTCGGCCTCGAGGAGGAAACTTGCGCAAATTTCTAAGCACGACCGCATTGGCGGTCCTTGCGTCGACGCTTTTCGCCGGCTTGGCCAGCGCGGACTCGGAAAATCCGTTCCGCTGCAAGCCCGGTGAAAAATACGTCATGAACGTCATGGTATCGGGCGTCGAATATTGGTTCCCGGTCTATGAAATGTTCAAGCAGGCCGGTCAGCAGCTCGGTTGCGAGACCGCCTATACCGGCACGCCGGAATATGACGTCAACAAACAGATCGCCACCTTCGACCAGGCGCTGGCCCAGAACCCGGCCGGTATTCTCGTTCACCCGATGAACTCCGACCCGTTCATCGAGCCGATCAACCGGGCGATCGACCAGGGCACGGCGGTGGTGACCTTCGCGGCTGATGCGCCGCTCTCCAAGCGCATCTCGTTCGTCACGTCGGACAATACCCGCGAAGGCACCTATGCGGCCGACGCAATTGCCGAAAAGATGGGTGGCAAGGGTGAATATGCCGTTCTCGAAAATCCGGGCCAGGACAACCACGACAAGCGTATCGCCGCCTTCATCGCCCGTATGGAGGAAAAATATCCTGACATGAAGCTGGTCGGCCGCGCTGCGTCCAACCAGGACCCGAACAAGGCCTATCAGGGCTTGATGAGCTTGGTGCAGGCACATCCGAACATTGGCGCCGTCTTCATGCCGGAAGCGAACTCGGCCATCGGCGCTTCGCAGGCCAACAAGGAAAGCGGCGGCAAGATCCTCGTGATGTGCGCCGACGTCAACGCCAACATTCTCGACATGATCAAAGCGGGCGAAGTGTTCGGCTCGATCAACCCGAACCAGGGCATGCAGGGTTACATGGGCTTCATGCTCCTGTGGCTTGCCAAGCATCCGGAACTCATTGACCCGATGAACGACGCCAAGCGCGTCGGCTTCAACCCGATGGGCATTCCCTTCGTCGACAACGGCCTGTCGATCGTCACGGCTGCCAATGCCGACGACTTCTACTGGGACAAGTATCTGAAGCGGCGGGGCACCAAAGGCATCGAGGAGTAGACCTTTGTGCCGGCTGTCCGGAGCGTGAAGCTCCGGACAGCCACCGCGAGTGAGGAGGGGACATGATGGCGTTGGTGCCGGTTCTGGAAATCCGCAATGTCAGCAAGCACTTCGGGGCGGTGAAGGCGTTGACGGATGTGAGCTTCAACCTGGAGAAGGGCGAGGTTCATGCGCTTTGCGGCGAAAACGGCGCGGGCAAGTCGACGCTGATGAACATCATTGCCGGCGTGCTGCAGCCGACCGAGGGGGACGTTCTCGTCGATGGCGCGCCGGTAAAGGTGACGTCGCCGGCCGTGGCGCAATCGCTCGGGCTTGGTCTGGTGCATCAGGAAATCGCGCTCTGCCCCGATGCGACGGTGGCCGAAAACATGTTTATGGCCGCTACCAACCGCCGCCGCTCGCCTTTCATGAACTATGGCCGGCTGGAGCGGGATGCGCAGGTCGTGATGAACCGTCTGGCGCCGATCGACGTGCGCCGCAAAGTCGGCGACTTGTCGATTTCCAGCCAGCAGCTTGTCGAGATCGCCAAGGCGCTGACGCTCGATTGCCGGGTGCTGATCTTCGACGAACCGACGGCGGCATTGACGGAATCGGAGGCGCAGATCCTGTTCGCAATCATCCGCGACCTCAAGGCGCAGGGTATTTCGATCATCTATATCAGCCACCGCATGGCCGAAATCTTCAGCCTGTGCGACCGGGTCACCGTGTTTCGCGATGGCCGTTATGTCTCGACGGAGAAGGTGGCGGATTTGACGCCGGATGATGTGGTGCGCCGCATGGTCGGGCGCGAGATCACCCAGCTCTATCCGGAAAAGCAGGCGCCGGCGGAGCGGACCGATGAGATCATCCTGAGCGTTCGCGATCTCGGCGACGGCAGCCGCTTCACGGATGTCAGCTTCGACCTGCGCAAGGGTGAAATTCTCGGCGTCGGCGGGCTGATCGGCTCGGGCCGCACCGAGATAGCCGAAGGTATTTGCGGATTGCGGCCGGTAACCGGCGGCGAGGTGCAATTGCATGGACAGCGGCTTCGGGCGCGCTCTTATGCGCAGGCGGCGCAAGCGGGCGTCGTCTACCTGTCGGAAGACCGGAAAGGCTCCGGCATTTTCCTCGATCTTTCCATCGCCCAGAACATTGCCGTTCTCGATTTGAAATCGCTGACCGGACCGCTGGGACTGTTGAATTCCAAAGCAGAGGCGGATCGTGCCCACAACCTGGTCCGGCGGCTCGGCGTGCGGATGGGTGGCATCGACATGCCGGTCTCATCGCTGTCCGGCGGAAACCAGCAGAAGGTGGCGATTGCGAAGCAGCTGGCGGTCAATCCCAAGGTCATCCTGATGGATGAGCCGACCCGCGGCATCGATGTCGGCGCAAAATCGGAAATCCACCGGCTGCTGCGCGATCTCGCGCGCTCCGGCATCGGCATCGTCGTCATCTCGTCGGAACTGCCGGAGCTTCTCGGTCTGTGCGACCGGGTGCTGGTCATTCACGAAGGCACGGTTGCAGGCGAGGTCGAGGGCGAGGCGATCACGGAGGAAGCGATCATGCGGCTCGCCTCGGGGATCGGCGGCTATAACAATTCAAAGGCATCAGAGCATGCCGCATAGGGAAAAAGCAGGGGCAGGAGACAGGGTCATGGCGGACGCTACATTGGCAACGGCACATCAGGCACGCGCGCCCGGCTGGAAACGGCTGGGGACGATGCGCGAGGCGGGACTGATCGCGATCATCCTGACGCTCTGCATCGCTATGAGCTTCGCCTCGCCGCATTTTCTGACGCTCGGCAATTTCCGGGCGATGCTGATGTCGTTTTCGGTCGAAGGGATCGTCGTCGTCGGCATGACCATTCTGTTGATCGTCGGCGGCATCGACCTGTCGGTCGGCTCGGTCGTCTGCTTCTCGATGGTGCTGTCGGGTTCACTGTTCCTGATGGGGCTCGATCCGTGGAGCGCATCCCTGATCGGCATTGTTGCCAGCGGCCTGATCGGCTGTGTCATGGGCTTCTTCGTCACAATCGTCGGGCTCAACCACTTCATTACCTCGCTTGCGGCCATGGTGATCGTGCGCGGTATCTGCCTGATCATCACCAAGGGCACGCCGCTGTCGCTTTTCACCTTGCCGCCCTCGTTCAAGGCGGTCGGGCAGGGCACATTCTACGGCGTCCCCTATGTGATCCTGATTTTTGTAGCGGTCGTCGTGCTGTTCGATTTCCTGCTGCGCCGGGCAACCGCCTTCCGCAAGGTGTTCTACACCGGCAGCAACGAGAAGGCGGCGCTCTATTCCGGCATCAAGACCAACCAGGTGAAGTTCTGGGTGACGGTGCTCTGCGCCACGCTGTCCGGTGTTGCCGGGGTGATCTACATGTCCCGCTTCGGTGCCGCGACCCCGACCTTTGGCGTTGGCATGGAACTCAACATCATCGCAGCCGCGGTGATCGGCGGTGCGTCGCTGAATGGCGGTTCCGGCACGATCCTCGGGGCAATTCTCGGCATCGCCCTGCTGTCGGTCGTAACAAGCTCGTTGATCTTGCTCGACGTGTCTGTCTATTGGCAAGACATGATCAAAGGCTGCATTCTGCTTGCTGCCGTCTCGATCGACCATTTCCTGCACAAGCGGAAGGCTGCCTGATATGCCGATAGCCAAACTCAAACCCGCAAATGCGCCCCGCGAGGAAATCGTCATCGCCCGGCAGATGCACCAGGCTCTGGTCCTGCATTTCCTCGAGGGACTGACACAGGCGCAGATTGCCGATCAGCTCGGGATCTCGCACGCCACCGTCAACCGGCTGATCAAGCGCGGCCGCCAGCTCGGTCTGGTCGAGATCAAGATCAAGTCTCCAGTCGAGCCGCTGGTCGATATGGAAGAACGGCTACAAGCGCTTGGCGGCATCGGCCGCGCCGTGGTGGTGCCGACAGTGTCCGACAATCCGCAGACGGCGCTCCAAGCCGTCGGTGAAGCGGCAGCGCGGTTGCTGCTGGAAGAGATCACCGATGGCGATACGATCTGCATCACCGGCGGCAAAGGGGTGAGCGCCGTCGTTGCCGGTCTGCAGCCGCCGCGTCGGTTCAATGTCGAGGTCATTCCAGCAACCGGCTGCGTCCAGGGTAAACACTATACCGACGTCAATCATGTCTCGACCTTGATGGCCGATCGGCTTGGGGGACGTTCCTACCAGATCCACGCGCCCCTCTTTGCCGACGATGCCGAGCAGCGGGCGATGCTGATCAATATGCGTTCCGTCGCAGACGTGTTCAAACGGGGGCGCGAAGCGAAGGTGGCGGTGGTCGGCATCGGCTCGATCCTCTCGGACGATTCGAGCTATTACGATCTGCATCCGTCCTCGAGCACCGACCGCGCTGCGATCGAACGGTCCGGCGCCTCCTGCGAATTGCTGGCGCATCTGCTCGATGATCATGGCCAGGTCTGCGACTACAGCCTCAACCGTTCGCTGGTGTCGCTGACGCTGCCGGAATTCGCCTCGATCCCCACCAAGATCGGTGTGGCGAGCGGGCCGAACAAGGCCGGCCCGATCCTCAGCGTTCTACGCGGCAATCATCTCGATACGCTGGTGACCGATGAGGCGACGGGTGCGCGGGTACTGGCGCTGGCGAATGGCGAAGGAAAATGGGCATGAGCGAACAGCAACTGACACGTGAGATCGGCAAATCGGGCGTTTCTGCCTCGGCGGTCGGACTGGGTACCTGGGCGATCGGCGGCTGGATGTGGGGCGGGACCGATGAGGCCGAATCCATCGCCGCCATCCAGGCATCGCTCGATGCCGGCGTGACGCTGATCGACACGGCGCCGGCCTATGGGCTTGGACGTTCCGAGGAGATCGTCGGCAAGGCGCTGACCGGGCGCCGCGACAAGGCTGTCATCGCCACCAAATGCGGTCTTGTCTGGCATACGCAAAAGGGCCGTCATTTCTTCGATCAGGACGGCAAGCCGGTGCACCGTTATCTCGGCCGCGACGCGATCCTGCATGAGGTCGAGGAAAGTCTGAGGCGGCTCGGAACCGACTATATCGACCTCTATATCACTCATTGGCAGGATCCGACGACCTCGATCGAGGAAACGATGCGGGCGCTGGAAGACCTGCGCAGATCGGGCAAGATCCGGGCGATCGGCGCAAGCAATGTCAGCCCCGACGACCTCAATGCCTATATCGCTGCCGGTGGTCTGGATGCGATCCAGGAGCGGTTCAGCATGATCGACCGGGAGATCGAGGCGGAGCTTCTGCCGCTGGCCAGGGCCAACAGCATTGCGACGCTGAGCTACTCGTCGCTGGCGCTGGGGTTGCTGTCCGGCACCATTGGTCCTGACCGTGTGTTCTCAGGCGACGACCAGCGCAAGGGCAATCCGCGCTTTTCGGTCGGCAACCGCCAGAAGGCAACGTTGCTGGCCGACGCCATCCGGCCCGTCGCCGAAAAACACGGCGCCAGCATCGCCCAGATCGTGATTGCGTGGACGTTGGCGCAGCCGGGCGTCACCTTTGCACTTTGCGGGGCGCGCAATCCGGCACAAGCGCTCGACAATGCGCGGGCCGGGACGATCCGGCTGGATGCGGCCGATCTTGCGGCCATCGATACGGCCATAGCGGCGAAACTGACTGACATGGACAGGTAGCGGATCGCCATCATGAAACGGCAAGAGATATTGGACGGGCTCCGCCAGAGCCCGAAGGTGGACGTCTGTATCATCGGCGGCGGCATCAACGGCATCAGCGTCTTTCGGGAGCTGTCGCTGCAGGGGCTGAATGTGCTGCTCGTCGAGAAACACGACTATTGCTCCGGGGCCAGTTCGGCGCTGTCGCGCATGGTGCATGGCGGGCTTCGCTATCTTGAAAACGGCGAATTCAAGCTGGTGCAGGAATCGCTGGTCGAGCGGGACCGGCTGCTGCGCAATGCGCCGCATTACGTCGCGCCGCTGCCGACGACGGTGCCGGTGTTCGATATCTTTTCCGGCCTCGGCAATGGCATCGTCCGCTTCCTGGGTCTCAGCCGCCGCCCGAGCCGGCGTGGCGCTATCGCCATCAAGGCGGGCCTGAGCATCTATGATTTCCTGACCCGCAAACGGGCGCTGATGCCGCGCCACCAGTTCCGCGGCCGGCGCAGAACGCTTGCCAAATGGCCGGCGCTCAATCCCGACATCAAGAGTTCGGCCACCTATTTCGACGCCTGGGTCAGCCATCCGGAGCGGCTGGGCATCGAGCTTCTGCAGGATGGTCTTTCGACAAAGTTCGGAGCGATGGCGCTGAACTATGCGGAACTGCAGCGGACAGAGGATGGTCAGTACCGCGTCGAAGACCAGGTCGGCGGCGCGTCCATTGCCGTCGAACCGACGCTGATCATCAACGCCACCGGCGGCTGGATAGACATCGCCAATCAGACCCTGTTTTCGCCAGAAGGGCGGCCGGCTCCGCTGATGGGCGGCACCAAGGGCTCGCATCTGATCGTCGACAATGCGGACCTGCGCGACGCGCTCGCCGATCACATGATCTACTATGAGAACGAGGACGGGCGGATCTGTATCCTGTTTCCCTATCTCGGCAAGGTTCTCGTCGGTTCGACCGATATCCGCGTCGACGATCCGGAAACGGTCCGCTGCGAGGCGGACGAGCGGGATTATATCCTGCAATCGCTCGCCTTCGTGCTGCCTGATATCGCCATCCGGCCGGAACAGATCGTTTTCCAGTTTTCCGGCGTGCGGCCGCTGCCGGCCAGCACCGACAGTTTTACCGGGCGCATTCCGCGCGATCATTTCTGCACGGTCGTAGAGCCGAAGGATGGCAGCCCACCGGTTCTATGCATGATCGGCGGCAAGTGGACGACATTCCGATCCTTCGGGGAACTGGCGGCTGACATGGCTCTGGAACGGCTAGGCAGGCGGCGCCGCGTTCAGACAACCGATCGGCCGATCGGCGGCGGTCGGGCGTTTCCCGCCAACGCACCCGCCTGGCTAACGCAGGTGGCGGCCAGCAAAGGCCTTTCCATCCGGCGCATGGCTGAGCTGTTTGCTCGATACGGCACGGATGCCGAGGCGGTTGCCGGCTTCATCGCCGCTGGCCCCGATGCAGTGTTGCCGCACGCCGGCTACTCGGTGCGCGAGTTGCAGTTCCTGATCCGCTGCGAAGCGGTGGAACATCTGGACGACCTGCTTTTGCGGCGCACGACGCTGGCCGTTTCGGGCGAGCTTTCGCTCGAGATGATGGATGCCGTACTCGACCTGCTGGCGCAGGAAAAGCATTGGACGCTCGCGCATCGCACCCGTGAGCGCGACCGTTTTCTCACCCTTCTCACCGAACGCCACGGCGTCGACGAAGACATGCTTTCGGCAAGGAACGAACCAAGGAGCATAGAATGCGACACAACAGCAAAGTCCGGATGAACCGGCTGTTCGGCGGCGGCCGCTGCCTCGACGTGGCGATCGATCACGGCGTCTGCAACGAACCGTCCTTCCTCAACGGGCTGGAGGACATTCAGGCCGTCGTCAAGGCGCTGGTTTCTGCCGGGCCGGATGCGATCCAGATGAATTACGGTCAGGCGGACTTGCTGCAGGACGTGCCCGGCAAGGACAAGCCGGCGCTGGTCATGCGCATCGACATGGGCAATCCCTATAACCGGATCCGCCACCGCGACATGTGGGCGGTGCTGCAGAACGAGGCCGAGCCGTTGATCGGCGCGATCGAAATGGATGCGGCCTGCGTCGTCGTCAACCTGTTCATGCTGCCGGACGAGTCGGACCTGTTCCGCCAATGCGTGCAGAACATTTCCCGGGTGCGGGCCGATTGCGACAAGTATGGCATGCCGCTGATGATCGAGCCGCTGGTAATGCAGCCGATCACCGAAAAGGGCGGTTACATGGTCGATGGCGATGCCGACAAGATCGTTACCTTGACGCGGCTCGCCCGCGAGATGGGGGCGGATATCGTCAAGGCGGATCCGACCACCAATGCCGAGGATTTCCACAGAGTGGTGGAAGCAGCCCGTTGCCCGGTTCTCGTCCGCGGCGGCGGCAAGGAAGATCTTCGTGCCGTCTTCGACAAATCCGCAGCATTGATGCGACAGGGCGCAATGGGCATGGTCTATGGGCGCAACATCTATCAGCACGCCAATCCGAGTGCCGTGGTGCGCGGGCTGATGGCGATCGTGCATGAGGATGCGAGCGGTGAACAGGCCTTTGCGCTCTACCAGCAGGGCTGAGCAGCGATTTCGAATCTTGGGAGGGGTTCTGCATGGGAAACTATCTTTTAGGGCTCGACGCCGGAAACACCGTCATCAAGGCGGTGATTTTCGACCGGGAGGGCAACGAGATCGCGGCTGCGTCGGAAGAGGGACACAGCCGCATGCCGAGCCCGGGGCATGTCGAGCGGGGTCTGGACGAATTATGGGCGAATGCCCGGCAGGTCATCCGTGCCTGCGTTGAAAATGCAAGGATCCAGCCAGAGGAAATCGCCGCGATCGGTTGCGCCGGGCATGGCAACGGTCTCTATGCGCTTGATCGCGACGGCGCTCCGCTCATCGGCATCCAGTCGCTCGACACGCGGGCGGCCGGGCTGGTCGATGAATGGCGAGAAGCCGGCGTTGGTGACCGGACCTATCCGATTGCCCGCCAGCGCCCGTGGCCATCCCAGACGCCGACATTGCTTGCCTGGCTGAAGCGTCACCGGCCGGAACTGTTCAACCGCATCGGTACCGTGTTCTTCTCCAAGGATTTCGTCGTCAACCGCCTGACCGGTCGCCGCGTCAGCGAAGTATCCGACATGTCGGGGGCCGGTCTGCTCGATCTTGCCGCGCGCCGCTACGACAAGGCACTGATGGAGGCCTATGGACTGGACGATTGCATGGACCTCTTGCCGCCGCTTATCGAAAGCGCCGACATTGCCGGTACGGTAACGGAAGAGGTGGCGACGCAAACCGGGCTCGCCGCCGGTACGCCTGTGGTCGGCGGGCTGTTCGACGTCGTCGCCTCGGCGCTCGGCTCGGGCGTTTCGCGCACCGGCAGCGCCTCGATCATTGCCGGCACCTGGAGCATCAACCAGGTCATCATAGACGGTCCCGACCTCGATGGGCCGGTCTTCATGTCCTCGACCTTCGATCGCACCCGCTACATGGCGATGGAGAACAGCGCCACCTCGGCTGCCAATCTCGAATGGCTGGTGCGGGAGTTCTTCGAAGGCGAGCACGCGGCAGGCGTTTCGCCCTTCGATGCCTGCTGCGCGCTGGCCGGGGCAATCGAGCCCGCGGCCGACGACCCGCTCTACCATCCATATCTCTATGGCGCCCAGCAGGACGGCCACGCCCGCGCCGGCTTCTACGGCATTGCCGGCTGGCACAGCAAGGGACATCTCGTTCGCGCGCTTCTTGAAGGTGTCGCCTTCGGTCATCGCCAGCACATCGAGACGATCCGAAAGGCCGGGGCGGTCTTCAACGAGGCCGTGCTCTCCGGTGGCGGCTCGCGCAGCCTGATCTGGCCACAGATCTTTGCCGATGTGCTCGGCGTACCCGTCACTGTCGCCCGCTCGCGCGAAACCGGTGCACTGGGCGCGGCGATCGCGGCCGGAACCGGCGTCGGCCTCTTCGCGGATTTCGGCGCTGGTGCTGCGGCGATGGTCCGGACCGAGCGGCATTATCGCCCGGATGTCTCGCTCGAGGCGCATTATGCGCGGCGCTCCGCGCTCTATCAGGATATCGCCGAGGCGATGGCGCCGCTCTGGCGGCGTCTGACGGCGGTCCCGCCGGCGGAAGCGGGAGCGGCGGCGTGAATATGCGTGTGGATGATGCAGCCATTGATGCGGGAAGCTACGACTTCATCATCGTCGGCGCGGGATCGGCCGGATGCGTTCTGGCCAACCGACTGTCGGCCGATCCGAAAAGCCGCGTTCTTCTGCTCGAGGCCGGCGGCAGCGACCGGTATCATTGGGTGCATGTGCCGATCGGTTATCTCTACTGCATGGGCAATCCACGCACCGATTGGATGATGAGGACGGCGGCGGAGGCCGGATTGAACGGTCGGTCACTGCCCTATCCGCGTGGAAAAGTGCTGGGCGGCTGCTCGTCGATAAACGGCATGATCTATATGCGCGGCCAGGCGGCGGATTACGACGGCTGGCGGCAGGCGGGCAATTTCGGCTGGGGCTGGGACGACGTGCTGCCCTATTTCCTGAAATCCGAGGACAACTATCGGGGCCAGTCGCGCATGCATGGGGCAGGCGGTGAATGGCGGGTGGAAAAGCAGCGGCTGTCCTGGCCGATCCTCGATGCCTTTCGCGATGCGGCCGAAGAACTCGGCATCCCGAAGACCGACGATTTCAACGATGGCGACAATGAAGGCTCGGGTTATTTCGAGGTCAACCAGCGCGGTGGGCTGCGCTGGAACACGACGAAGGCGTTTCTACGCCCGGCTTTGAAGCGGCCCAATCTGCGCGTGCTGACCGGCGCCGAAACCGAGCGGCTGGAATTCGACGGCAGAATGGTGACCGGCGTACGGTTCCGGCTGAACGGGAACAGTCATCTGGCTCGAGTCGGTCGCGAGGTCATCCTGTCTGCCGGTGCGATCAATTCGCCGAAAATCCTGGAGCTTTCCGGGGTCGGTCGACCGGATGTGCTGTTCGCTGCCGGACTGGGCGTCGCCCATGAACTTCCGGGTGTCGGCGAAAACCTGCAGGACCATCTGCAAATCCGGACGGTCTTCCGCATCGAGGGCGCAAAGACGCTGAACCAGCTCTATCACAATCTATTCACCCGGGCGGGCATGGGGTTTGAATATATGCTGCGCCGGTCCGGGTCGCTGTCGATGGCGCCGAGCCAGCTCGGTATCTTCGCCAAGAGCGATCCGGCCGTTGCGACCGCCGATCTCGAATATCACGTGCAGCCCTTGAGCACCGACCGGCTCGGCGAGCCGCTGCACAAATTTCCCGCCGTCACCGTCTCCGTCTGCAATTTGCGGCCGGAGAGCCGGGGGACCGTGCATGTTGGCGGCCCGGACTTTTCGGTGGCGCCGGAAATCCGCCCGAATTATCTTTCGACCGTCGGCGACCGGATGGTTGCGACGAAATCGATCCGGCACGCCCGCCGGCTCATGGAGGCTGGTGCGATCGCCAAGTACCGGCCGCAGGAGATGCTGCCGGGCACGGAGTACCGGACTGACGAGGAACTGATCCGTCGCGTCGGCGATATCGCCACAACGATCTTCCATCCTGTCGGTACCTGCAAGATGGGCAGCGACATGATGGCGGTTGTCGATCCGCAATTGCGGGTGCATGGGCTGGCGAAACTGCGGGTGGTCGATGCCTCGATCATGCCGACGATCGTGTCGGGCAACACCAACTCGCCGGTGATCATGATTGCCGAGAAGGCCGCGAATAGCATTCTATCAGGGGCGTGATCTAATCAGCTCATCGCATCGTCTAAAGCGAATGCACGGAACATCCTTTGTCAGAGAGAAAATCCTCTGATTGCCGCCACTGCGCTGGCATGAGCGTCCTCACCCGTCATTCAGGCTTCAAAGGCGCGGACATCAAACGACACGGCCAGGCTCAATCGTCGGCGTTTCGGCTCAAAGCACAAAACGGTGCAGCGGCTTGCGACAACGACATGCGTAACACAAAGCCCTAAAGCGCGAAGATCACCACGCGCTTTAGAGTACGAAGGCATTCGCGCCCCCGACTCGTGACGATGAGCCCAACCCGCTCAACGCAGGCTGGGCCATCTTCGATTTCGATCAGAGCGTCGAGACGTTCTCAGCCTTCGATTTTCCGGTCTTGCGATCCTGTCCAACTTCGAAGCTGACCTTGTCGCCTTCGCGGAGCGACCCGCCGCTCTGCAGCGCAGACACGTGAACAAAAACGTCCTGGCCGCCACCCTCGGGGGTGATGAAGCCGAAGCCCTTGTCGTCATTGAAGAATTTAACGGTACCTGTCGGCATGAGATAACTATTTCCTTGTATCGTTCGACGATTTGCGAAGGCGAAACTATAGCTTCGGGGCTTCTCTATCAACCCTTTAGCACGCCTACGGCTCTTTGAATGTAAAAAGATATCAGCTCCGACGAAGCTCAATGCGGCTCGTCACAACCGATCGACCCGTCCCGGGGTCGGTATCGATGGTTGTGAGACGCATGCCCGACGCCCCGGTTTTTTCGATCGTCATCTGCGCACGTCGGTCACCATTCACTTCTTTCGCCCATTTGATCGCCAGGTTTATGGCATTACCAGCGCGTTTTCCGCCGAGGCCCGCGGTGCCGGTGCCGGCGCCCACGTAGGAGCCGGTGTAGGTTTCACCGCTGGCCTTGAGGTTAGCGCTGATGACACGGGAAAAAATGGCGAGACTGGTGCAGCGCCCATTGAGTGCAAGGGAACTTGCATTCGCATCCGACTTGAAACGGCAAGTGACTTTCAAGGTGGGTGCATTTGTCCGCACTTTCACCGTACCCTTACCGCTCCAATTTCCTGCCAATGTCTTGAGGAAAGCAGACTCGTCGGCATTGGCGGAGCCGGCCATGAGCATTGACGCCGTCGCAGCGGCGATGGCACAGGCAAGGACATTGATCATCTGAGTAACTTTCGGGCCGCTTAACATCCGCATCATGACGCTCGGCTCTTCGAGGAGGAGGGTGTCATATAACCACTCGGCGGTGAATTGGTTCCGTACGGGACCTATTCGCTCGCCGCGGAGCACACGTTTTCAACACGATCAAACTACCAATGCTGCCCACGCGCGCTGCCAGCGGACTGACCCGGACCTGCCTGGCGCAGCCGCGATCTTTACCATTTTAGGGACAAGCTCGGCGAAAAACCTGCGGATGCATCCAACACGCCATTGCGAAACCAATAGCCTTCGGCGAATGTCGCCTCACGTGGCGTGAGGCGAGTTTATGTCATTTCGGATCGAGCGTCTGGTTGAAAAACACATTAGCGGCGCGGCCGTCGTATTGGTAAATGCCTACGCCCTGCCGCCGTGGAATGAGAGCTGGTCGCTTGAGGCGGCTGCAGAAAATGTGACCTATGTGCTTGAAACTCCCAGGTCAATTGCGCTTGCGGCAGTTGAAGGAGACAAGGTGCTCGGCATTGCGCTCGGGATACGACAGCGGCGCCATACCGGCCCCGTCATTTATGTGGACGAGCTTTCAGTGCAGCCCGACGCACAAGGTAAGGGAATAGGGACCGCTCTACTTTCTGCAATGTTCGAAACAGCCACAGTTGAAGGATGTAGCAGCGTGTGGCTGATCTCACAACGAGGAGGGGCGCTGTCGGAGTTCTATCAGCGTTGCGAATTTGCCGTGATAAGCGACCTTGGCCTGTACTCCAGATCAAGCGGATAACGCCAGATTGGGGAATCTCCGATCCGCCAGCGAAAATCCTGAGCATGCCCGGGTGAACGTGTGAGTGGCCGAGTGTCTTTCAAAGGTTGCGCAACATCATCGGCGATCGATACTGCCTTTGGTTTAGGCAGCCGGATCGGCTTGATGTGGATGGCGAGCCTGCGACGACGTCAGCAAGCAGCCGTGTATCGATCGCGAATTACGCCCTTCCGTACATCCTGCTCGCGCGCAGCAGGCGTTGCGAATACGGGTGTTCGACAGCACCCCTTCGCAAGGCGCCGACATCGACCTGTTCGACGATCTCGCCCGCTTCCATGATGGCGACGCGGCTGCACATGTGCGAGACGACGGCGAGGTCGTGGCTGACGAGCAGATAGGTCAGACCGCGATTGGTGCGCAAATCCTGGAGGAGATTGAGGATCTCGGCCTGAACCGACACGTCGAGCGCCGATGTCGGTTCGTCGAGAAGCAGAACGTCCGGATTCAGCATCAGCGCGCGGGCGATCGCCACGCGCTGGCGCTGGCCGCCGGACAGCTGGTGCGGAAATCTGTAGCTCAGCGCCGGATCGAGGCCGACCGATCTCAGGACGTTGTTGACGTCGACGGAATTCGTATCCAGGCCCTGGTTGCGCAGCGGTTCTTTGAGTTGCGAGCGGATGGTCTTGCGGGGATGGAGGGATCCGTAGGGGTCCTGGAACACCATCTGCACTTGGCGGAAGAATGGCCGACTGCGCCGTTGATTCAACGGCTCGCCTTGGAGCTCGATCCGGCCGTCATAATTGGCGTTGAGGCCGGAAAGCGCCCTGAGGACAGTGGACTTCCCGCAGCCGGACTCGCCGACCAGGCCGAAAGCAGTTCCCTTTTCGATGGCGAAGCTTACGTCTCGAACGACAGGCCGCTGCCCAGGCCCGAAACGGACCGTGAGATTGTCGATTTTAATCACCGCGGCGGCTCCAATGCGAATTCTTCAAGCCAGGCCGGATCTCGTTTCAGGATCGGCAGCCGGGCGGGGGGATCTTCGATCGTCGGCAGCGATGCCAGCAATCCTTTCGTATAAGGATGTCTGGCCTTGTCGAGATCGCGCGCCTCGAGCACTTCCAAGACCCGCCCCGCATACATGATGAGGACGCGATCGCAGAAATTCCTGATGAGATTGAGATCGTGACTGATGAAGATCAGCCCGAGATTGCGTCGCAAGACGAGCTCGTCGAGCAGAGCCAGGATCTCGAGCCTCACCGTCACGTCGAGCGCTGACGTCGGCTCGTCTGCGATCAGCACTTCGGGTTCGGCAATCAACATCATGGCGATCATTGCCCGCTGACCCATGCCGCCCGAGATTTCGTGCGGATAAAGGCGGGCCACGCGCTCGGGATCACGGATCTGGACGGCTTCGAGCATGTCGAGCGCTTGGCTGTAGGTCTTGCTCTTGCTCGCCCTCGGATGATGGAAGCGGTAGGTCTCGGCGATCTGTTCGCCGATCCGCATGACGGGATTGAGCGAATATTTCGGATCCTGCAGGATCAGGCCGATCCGCCGCCCCCTGATCGTCATCATCGTTTTTTCGTTCGCCTTGAGCAGATCGATGTCGCGAAAGCGCATCCGCTCGGCATTGACGATCGCGGTCGGCGGCAGCAGCTTCATGATGGCGCGGCCAACGGTCGACTTTCCCGATCCGGATTCACCGACGATCCCGAGCTTTTCTTGTCCAAGCGAAAAGCTCACGCCGCGCACGGCCCGCACCTGTCCGCCGCCGAAGGCGATTTCGAGATTCCGAATATCGATCAGGTCAGTCATTCCGAACCTCGGGGATCGAGAACATCGCGAAGCGCATCGCCGACGAGGTTGAAGGCGAGGCTGACGAGCGCAATGGCAATGCCGGGTGCGGCGATGACCCAGGGGCTATCGAGCATGAATTCACGTCCGCTGGCGGCCATCGAACCCCATTCCGGCCATGGCGGCTGCGCGCCGAGGCCGAGGAAGCCGAGGCCGGCGGCGGTGATGATGATGCCCGCCATGTTGAGGGTGACGCGGACGATCACCGAGGGAATGCACATCGGCAGGATGTGGCGGGTGATGATCGCAATTGACGTCGCGCCCTGCAGGCGCACGGCGGCGATGTAATCCGCCTTGCGGAGGCTGAGCGTCTCGGCGCGCGCAAGGCGCGCGATCGGCGGCCAGGCCGTCAGTGAAATCGCGATGATCGCATTGGTGATGCCTGGACCGAGCGCTGCGGCAAAACCCAGCGCCAGCACGAGGCCGGGGAAGGAGAGAAAAATATCGGTGACGCGCATCAGGATTTCATCGACGATGCCGCCGAAATAACCCGAGACGGTGCCGATCAGCAGGCCGAGCGGGGCGACAATGACCGTGACGAGCATGATGATGTAGAGCGTCGTGCGGGCGCCATAGATCACCCGGGAAAAGACGTCGCGGCCGAAATTGTCAGTGCCGAGCCAATGGCTCGCCGATGGCGCGGCAAGCCGCCCGGCCATGTCCTGAACGATCGGATCGTAGCTCGTCAGCAGGGGGGCGGCCAGCGCCACGACGATCAGCAGCAGGATGATGGCCAATCCGGCCAGGCCAAGCGGGTGCAGGCTGAATTTCCGCCAGCCCTGGTGAATTTGCTGCGCCGATGACTGGAACCAGCCTCGAGGCTCCGGTGCGAGCAGCCAGTTGCGAAGACCGCCGGTGTTGACGCTGTCTGCGTGCTCAGAGGAGATCGTCATGGCGTCACCGTGTCCTCGGATCAAGAATGCGATAAAGGAAGTCCGACAGGATGTTGATCGTCAGGAAGACGGCGCCGATCGTCAGGACCGAACCCATGACCACGTTCATGTCGTTCATCTGCAGCCCCCGGGTCAGGTACTGGCCGAGCCCCGGCCAGCCGAAGACGGTCTCGATCAGCACCGCGCCTTCGAGCAGACCGCCGAAGGTCAGCGCCATGATCGTCAGGAGCTGTACGCGGATGTTCTTGAATGCATGGCGCCAGACCACCTTTCGGGTGCCGAGCCCCTTGGCCCGGGCGGTGATGATGTATTCCTGGCTCAACTGCTCCAGCATGAAGCTCCGCGACATGCGGCTGATATAGGCGACGGAATAGTAGCCGAGGATTGCCGCCGGCAGGATGATGTGGCCAAGGGCGTTGTAAAACACGTCCCATTGGCCCTGAATCGCCGCGTCGATCAGGAGGAAGCCCGTCATCGGCGTGACGAGGCCTTCATAGAAGACATCGATCCGGCCCGAGGCGCCGACGAGCTTCAGCTTCGCATAAAAGACGAAGAGCGCCATCAGCCCGGTCCAGAAGATCGGGATGGAGTGGCCGGCAAGGGCGACGATCCGCGCAATGTGGTCGATAACGGTTCCGCGCCTGACCGCAGCGGTGATCCCTAAGGGAATGCCGACGATCGCCCCGATGATCATGGCGATGATCGCAAGTTCGATCGTCGCGGGAAAGATCGTCATCAGATCGGTGAGGATCGGCTGGCCCGTCGTCGCCGACATGCCGAGATCGCCTGTGGCGATCTTGCCGACGTAGGACAGGAACTGCATCCAGATCGGCTGCCCAAGACCCAGCTCGTTATAGACGCGATCGTAAACCTCCTTGCTGACTTCCGCCCCGGTTATGGCGAGCACGGGGTCGGCGGGCAGCAGGCGGCCCATCGAGAAGGTCAGGACGAGCAGGCCGAGCAGCGTCGTCACGACGGCCACAATACGTCCCGCCAGGCGCCGCAGCAGGCTCAGTGCCGGGTGCGGGGCCGCCTCTGCGAACCCGCCCGCCGGGGAGTGCCGGCCGCTCCCCCCTTCGATGTCATATCGGCGCTTGCCACGGCGTTCTACTCCTTGGTCACGTCATGCCAGCGCGTCGACCATGTCGTATGCCCGTGATAGCCCTTCACGTTGGCGCGCATGACATAGGGGTCGGTTCGCTGGAAGAAGATGACCAGCGGCGAAGCCATGCCGGCATAGATGCCATCCATCTTCTTGAAGATGTCGGTGCGCTTTTCCGTGTCGCGCTCCTTCATCGATTGGTCGATGAGCGTGTTGAGTTCGTCCACCTTCATGCCCGTGCGCCAGAGGTAGTAGCTGCCGAGGCGTGCTTCGTCGCTATTGTCGGGGTTGAAGGCATATTGCGTGGCGACCGCGAAGGGATCGGGCAGGCGGGCGCCGGAATTGCCGAGCAGCACTTCGAATTTGCGCTCGCGGAAGGCGGGCGTGAACTCGCCGGGCACGAGATCGAGATCGATGCCGGCGGCGCGGGCACTCGCCTGCAGCGCTTCGGCGAAGGGCAGGGTCGGGGCTCCCGACGGATTGAGCACCTTCTTCAGGCCATTGGGATATCCGGCCTCCGCCAGCAGTTGCTTGGCCTTGGCGGGATCGTAATCGTAGCGGACCTCCGCCTCGCCGGGAGCGCCGATCATGCCGCGCGGGATCATCGACTGCCAGGGAAATCCCGTATGGCGCATGATGTTGCCGGAGATCGCTTTCCAGTCGAAGGCATGCTGGAAGGCCTCGCGAACCTTCGGCTTCTGCAGATCCGGATCTTTCTGATTGAGGGCGATATAGTAGAAGCCGAGACCCGGGACATTCTCGATGACCATGTCCTTCTTAGTGGCGAGCGCATCGAGGTCGCCGCTTGCCACATACTGGCCGACATCGACGTCGCCGGCTTCGAGCTGAAGCCGGAGATTGCCGGATTCCGGGATATGACGAGCGACGACGCGCGCCATGGCCGGCTTGCCGCCCCAATATTTCGGCTGCGCATTGAAGATCGCGACATCGTTCGGCCGCCACTGCGCCAGGCTGAATGGGCCGCTGCCGGCGGAATTGGCGGAAAGCCAGGCGCCGCCGAAGTCGCCGTTCGCCTCGTGCGACAGCACCGTCTTCTTGTCCACGATGCCGATCGACGAGCCCGCCAGCGAATAGAGCACCAGATCGGTATTGACCGACTGCGGCAGCTCGATCTCGAGCGTGTGTTCGTCTTTTGCGCGAACGAGCTTTTCGACGTTTTCAGGCGTGAAGCCCCAGAGCGCGACGTCGGTGGAGCCGACCTGGCCCATCTTGATGACGCGCTGGATCGACCAGGCCGCATCTTCGGCGGTCACCTTGTTGCCGCTCTGGAAGACCGCGTCGTCGCGTAATGTCAGCGTGATGATCTTGCCATCCGCCGAGACGCTCCATTGCGTCGCGAGCATCGGCTTCAGTGTTTTGAGGTCGTCCGGCGACAGCTGCACGAGGTTGTCGTAGAGGTTCGAGATCAGTTCGGAAACCGTGCGGGCATTGTTCTGCGCTGGATCGAGCGTCCTTATGCCGGTGAGATTGGTGCCGATCACCAGCATGTTGGGCGGCGACGCCGCGAAGCTGGGCTGCGCCGTCGTCAGGGCGCCGGCAATTGCGATCGTTGTCAGTACTTGTCTCAGCATCTCAAGACCTCCCAATTCTGTTGTTTGTGGATAGTGTCGAAATCAGCCGGCCGCCTTTACGGCCGGCTGGTCTGAATGAGTTTGAATGTCGCCTTCGGCCTCCCAGCCTTGAAGCAGTCGATGAAGCTCCTCGCGGTCATGCTGGTCGAGCTGCGGCAATCCCGGCACACGCACGGGACCGACATCGAGACCGGAATAGGTGACGGCTTCCTTGACGACGGTCACGTTCGTGCCATTGCGGAATTTGGTTCGCATCCGCTCGAATGGCTCGAGCTTGTTGACGATCGCCCTGGCGGCGGCAAAATCGCCTTTTTCAAGAGCAGCGTGGACCGCAAGCGAGAGCTTCGGCGCGACATTGACGAGGCCGGACGTGAAGCCGCGGGCGCCGGCTGCGGTAAATGTCGGCGCCCAGCTCTCCGCCAGGCCGCAGACGAACAGCGCGCCGCCGGGGCTCGCCGCCGGGATCGCTCTCGACAACAACATCAGATCGGTCGTGGCGAATTTGATGCCGGCAATGTTGCCGTGATTTGCAAGGCGGACGATATCGGCGACGGCGAAACCATCCGCCCTGACATAGGCGATGAGCGGCAGGGCGGAAGCATCCGCAAGATTGCAGAAATAGTCGATCTGGGCCGCAGGTGCTGCGAAAGGATCGACGGGCTGATGCGACATGACGGCGGATGCGCCGATCGCGGCCGCATCCTTCGCCATGCCGATCGCCTCGCGCAGCGACCGGCCGATCGCCGCCGTCACCGGCGCCTTGCCGGCAACGCCTGAAACCGCCGCCTCGTGGACGATCCTGATTTCCTGCGGCGTCAGAGCATAGAATTCCCCGGTATTGCCGGCAGCGACGATGTTGTGAATACCCGCTGCCGCCACCCGCTCATAGACCTTCGCCGTGATCCGGGGTTCGACTTCACCCTTGCCGTCATAGGCGGTGACCGGAACACCCGATACGCCTGTAAGCGCCTTGCGCATGGTTGCGATGCTCATCTTTCTTCCCCGTTATCTTTTCATCTATTCGCCGTCATTCCGACGGGATGATCCCCGAAGCGGAAGGCCGGCAGGCCCTCTGCATCCACGTCGAAGGCGATCACCGTCCCCGCCTCGGAACGCCCGCTGCGATCCGTCGACAGGCTCGTGACGAAGAGGGTGCGCAGATCCGGCCCTCCGAAACACGGCATCGTCGGTGCGGGGACCGGCAAAATGTAGATTTCGACGATTTCGCCTTCGGGCGATATTCGGTTGAGGCGACCGGCGGAAACGCCGGCACTCCAGTAGAACCCGTCACGATCGGTTGTCGCTCCGTCCGGCCGACCCTCGTCTTCCGTGAAGCTGCGGAGCCGGCGCCCATCGCCGAGGTCGCCCGTATCAGGATCGAAGTCGAATGCCTGCAGGAAACATTGCCGGCTGTCGGAATGATACATCCGCCGGCCATCCGGCGACCAGGCAAGGCCGTTGGAACTCGTCAGTTTCGTGGCCACGGTCCGCGTGCGGCCATCGGCGCCCACGCGGTAAAGTGCGGCCTCATTGGTCTGCGGCTTGGCTTCGCTGAACGAGCCGATCCAGAAGTGCCCGTCGGGGCCGACCTTTCCATCGTTGAGGCGGCAGTTGATGTGGCGCCCGACTGGATCCGACACAAGCTCGAAATCTCCCGAGACAGGATCGAAGAGATGGACGCCCGTCTGAAGCGCCACGACGATCCTGTGATCGCGACAAAGCCCGAGGGCGCCGATTGCAGCCGGCATGTCGAAGCGGTCGATCTTTCCAGAAGCAGAGAGCCGGACGAGCGCCGGCGCCAGAATATCGACGAACCACAGAGTGCCGGTCTCTTCGTCCCATACCGGCGATTCACCAACCGTCAGCGGCTGCTGGAACACCGGACGGATGTCAGGGCGGATGATCCGAGGCGCCGTCATTCAACTGTCTCCAGGCTCTTGGCCAGGCCTTCGGCATCGCGCATGCGGATGGTGCCGTCGTGATTGATCTCACAGAACCCGCCGCCCTGGAACGCCAGCGCGACCGGCCCTTCTGATCCCTCTTCGATCAGGGCGTGGTCGCGCGGCCGGTCCTGCGGCTGGTAACCCAATCGTGCCGCCAGATCGTTCTCCCACCACATCTCCTCGGTGTCGGAAACGCCGTAGACCACTGTTGCTGCGATCAGCGGGTGCGAAAGGCCGATCCTGACCAATTGCGCCAGATCTCGCGCGCTGATCCAGATCGCAACCGATCGTTCGCTGTTGGGATAGGTGCCCGCATTGCCGATGCGAATGGAAAGAGAGCGAATGCCCGACGTGTCGTAGTAAAGCCCCGCCACAAGTTCGCCCCAGCATTTGGAAAGTCCATATGGGCTGTCGGGGCGCATCGGGTCGAGCGGCGATACGAGCTGGCCGCGCGGATAAAAGCCGGTGGCATGATTGCTCGATGCATAGACGACCCGCTGGACCTTGTTGATCCGCGCCGCTTCGTAGAGATTATATGTTCCAAGCACGTTCGCGTGCAGAATGGCGTTCATGTCCGTGCCGCTTGCGATACCCGCCAGATGGACGACGCCATCGATATCCTTCAGCGCAGCCGTCGCCTCGTGGAGCTTTGTAAGGTCGGCCCTGACGAAATTCTCGTTTTCGCCAAGCCCGTCAGGTTCCTGGAGATCGATCAGGCTGAGGTGCTCGACATGCGACCGAAGAAGCGGACGCAGCAGCGTCCCTACACGTCCGGCAGCACCCGTCATAGCGACCCGTTTCATCGTCTCTCCTCCCATATCGCTCAAACGCCCTGGAACATGCGGGCGCGCGCATTCAGTATGTGTCTTTTCATCGCATCGTGCGCTTCGGTTTCCCGGTGCGCGAAGATCGCCTCGACGATCACCGCATGCTCATCCTGGACGCTGCGGATCTGTTCCGGCGTCCGCTTCAAGCTCAAGCTTCGCGTAACGGAATGCCCGATGGCGAAATGCGGCTTGAACCACTCGCGTAAGGTGATGTGGAACTGGTTACCGGTCGCCATGGCAATTGCATCATGCAGAGCCTGGTCCTCCTCGGCGCCAAGCTCGCCGTTGCGCAAACATTGCTCGATCGACAGAAGCGCTGCCGTTATCCGTTCCTTGTCGACCGGTTGCCAGTTTCGCGCCGCAAGCTCCGCCGCCTCGGCTTCGAGACCGGCGCGAAATTCGAAGAAGCGCTGGACATCGGCCAAGGAGCCGACCGGCACCATTTTCAGCATCGACGAATCCGGCCTTTGCCTGACATAGGAACCGGAACCCTTGCGCGAAACGACCAGGCCATCGGCTCTCAAGCGTTCGAGCGCTTCGCGCACGACGGGTCTCGATGCGCCGAAATCAGCGGCGAGCTTCGTCTCCGGCGGCAGCCGTTCGTTCACCGGAAAGTTGCCGTCGGCGATCATCCCCACGATCTTCTCGTAGATGATGTCGCTGAAGCGCGTTGCGCCCCTGTTCGAAACGGCATCGACGGCGAATGTCATCATGGTCCTTTTCTCTCAACGCCGCGTGCGCCGGGTCAGCGGCCGCACCTGGCTGTCGCCGGCCATGATTTCAGGGCGGCGACAGCATCTGACAGATTCAACGTTTTTCGTCCTGCTGGCCGTATTTCGGCGGCACAACGTCGCATTTCAATGCAGCATGGCTACAAAATTTGTAATTATCTGTCAACTTTTGTAATCATTTGAGAACGTGTCTATGGTTTCGGTCGTGGCGCCGAGGAGGGCGTCAGCGTCGGGTCGGGAGCCCGCCGCATCAGCCGGTGCAAAGGCTGCGCCGGCACAAAAGGGAGGAATTCGATGGCCAAAGAAATACTGTCGCGTGGCGTCACCCGCCGCGCCGTGCTTGGTGGTATGGCTGGTGTCGCGGCGCTGTCTATCGCCGGTCGCGTGTCTGCCGCAGGCGGCGAAGCGCCGGCCCTTGCGCAGCTCGCCAAGGATGGAAAGCTGCCACCGCTCGCCGAGCGCCTGCCGAAAAAGCCGATGGTCGTGACGCCGTTCGAGAAGGTCGGCACCTATGGCGGCTCGCTGCGCCGCGGCCTTCGCGGTTCATCCGACCATAATGGCATCCTGCGTATGGTCGGCAACCAGAGCCTTGTGCGCTGGAACCTCGATTTTACCGCCGTGCAGCCGAACCTTGCCGAGCGCTGGGAGGTCAGCGACGACGCAACACAATTCACCTTCCATCTGATCGAAGGCGTGCGCTGGTCCGACGGTCATCCCTTTACGGCCGATGACGTCGTTTTCGCGATCGAAGACTGCGTCAAGAACACCGAGCTCTACAGCTCGACACCGGCGCAGCTTGCTGTCGCCGGCAAACCGGTCACGGTCGAGAAGATCGACGATTACACGGTGAAGTTCACCTTTGCTGCGGCCAACGCACTTTACCTCGAAAACCTCGCCACACCGCTTGGTCAGCATCCGACGCTGTTTCCGAAGCATTACTGCAGCCAGTTCCTGCCGAAATATAATCCCAATATCGAGGCCGATGCGAAGAAGGCCGGCGTTACCAGTTGGACGGAGTTGTTCCGCAGCCGTTGCGGCGACATCGAGATCCCGTCGCGATGGGGCAATGTCGACAAGCCGACGCTCGATCCATGGGTGGTCAAGGAGCCCTATGCCGGGGGTGCTACGCGCGTCGTCATGACCCGCAACCCTTATTTCTGGCAGGTCGATACCGAAGGCAACCAGCTCCCCTACATCGATGAAATCAACTTCGGCATCTCGCAGGACGTCGAATCGCTGATGCTGAACGTCATCTCTGGAAAGATCGACATCCAGGAACGTCACATCAGCGTTCTCGCCAACAAGCCGACGCTGTCCAAGAACATGGAAAAGGGCGATTATCGGCTGCTGACGCTCGTGCCTTCGGCCTCGCAACAGTGCCAGATCTACTTCAACATCACCCACAAAGATCCTGCCATGCGCAAGATGTTTGCCGACAAGTCGTTCCGGCAAGCGCTCTCGATCGGCATCAATCGCCAGGAGCTCATCGACATCGTCTATTTCGGACAGAGCGAGCCCTACCAGGCCGGGCCGCGTCCGACCCATCCCTGGTATAACGAGACATACGCGCGCCAATTCACCGAATTTGACGCCGACAAGGCAGGCGCGATGCTCGATGAGGCCGGCTATAAGAAAGGCGGCGACGGTTTCCGGCTGCGGCCCGACGGCCAGAAGGTGTTCTTCTCGATCGACGTCATTCCGACCCTCTATCCCGACCTCGTCGATGCCCTGGAACTGGTCAAGGCGCATTGGGCTCAGATCGGTGTCGACATGAAGGTCAACACGATCGAGCGGGCGCTCTATTACACCCGCGGCGACGATAACGCCCATGATGCGGCGGTGTGGCCGGGTCCTGGCGGTCTCGATCCGATGCTCGATCCGCGCGATTTCTTTGCCTTCCATCCGCAGGGTTCGCGTTACGCCATTCCGTGGACGCTTTGGTACACCTCCAACGGTGCGCGCGGCGAAGAACCGCCGGAGAGCCAGAAGAAGCGCATGAAGCTTTTCGACGAAGCGCGTTCGACGGCCGATCTCGACAAGCGCGGCGCGATCATGAAGCAGATCTTCGACATCGCGGCCGAGGAATTCGAGACCGTCGGCCTTTGCCTTGCCGTCGGCGGCTTCGGCATCATCCGCAACAATCTGCGCAATGTTCCCGAGAAGGAGCCGGATAGCTGGTCCTGGCCAAATCCCGGCCCTGCAATGCCGCAGCAATTCACCTTCACGAGCTGATTTCGTCTTAAGCGCCGTACCATCAGGTACGGCGCTTTCTTTCAGTCCGCCCTCCGCGATGCCTTGCCGGCCCTGACGGCTGACAAGGCCCGGAAGGCGGCGTTCAATGCAAGAGGCGCCCCATGCTGGTCTTTATCGCCAAACGCTTCCTATGGATGATTCCATCACTGTTTGCCGTCAGCTTCCTGGCTTTCGTGCTGATCCAGCTGCCGCCGGGCGATTATGTCACGACTTATATTGCGACGCTGGCAGCCTCCAACGAGATCGTCGATCAGAACACGGCGGCGCAATTGCGCGAGCGCTTCGGCCTCGGCGACCCGATGCTCGTCCAATATTTCAAATGGATATGGGGCATTCTCACGCGTGGCGATTTCGGCATCTCCTTCGAATGGCAGCAGCCGGTCTCTGACCTGATCTGGGAGCGCATGGCGCTGACGCTCGTTCTGGCTCTGTCGACATTGATGGCCACCTGGGCAATCGCGCTGCCGATCGGGGTCTATTCCGCCGTGCGCAAATATTCGATCGGCGACTATTTCTTCACCGCCTTCACTTTCTTCGGTCTGGCCGTTCCGTCCTTCCTGTTGGCGCTGGTGCTGATGTATGTCGCGGCGGTCGAATTCGGACAGGATGTTGGCGGGCTCTTTTCACCGGAATACGAGAACGCGTCCTGGAGCTTCGCCAAGATGGTCGACCTCTTCTCGCATCTCTGGCTTCCCGTCATCATCCTTGCGGTCTCCTCGACGGCGAGCCTCATCCGCGTCATGCGCGCCAACATGCTTGATGAACTGCCGAAGCCTTACGTGACCACAGCACGGGCAAAGGGTCTCTCGGAGTTCCGGCTGCTGATGAAATATCCTCTGATGATCGCGCTCAATCCGTTCATCTCGACGATCGCCTGGCTGCTGCCCAACCTCATTTCCGGCTCGGTCGTCGTTGCCATCGTTCTCAATCTGCCGACGGCGGCACCCTTGCTGCTGCAGGCGCTGATGGCCCAGGACATGTATCTCGCAGGCGCCTTCGTCCTGCTGATCTGCGCGCTGACGCTGATAGGCTCTCTGATCAGCGACATCCTGCTTGCGCTGGTCGATCCCCGCATCCGGTTGGAATAGGAGCCTCACATGGCCGACATCACCGTTACGAACATTCCGCCGGATCGCGCTGCCGTTGCATCCCAGTGGCAGCTCATCTGGTGGGCTTTCCGCCGGCACCGGCTGGCCATGGTGGCGCTTGTCGTCACTGTGCTGATGTATATCGTCGCCCTCATTCCCGGCTTCTTCGCCATCAACGATCCGTACCTGCAAAATGCGCGGGCGACCTTTCACCCGCCGCAGAAATTGCATCTGATCGATACTGAGAACGGATTCTCCTTCGGCCCGCATTATTATCCGATGAAGCTGACCCGCGATCCGGAAACGCTGGCCGCCATCTACAAGGAAGACACGACGAAGCGTGTCGATATCCAGTTCTTTGGGCGCGGTTATGAATATTCCGTGTTCGGCCTGTTCAGAACCAACATCCATCTGATCGCCTCGCCCGACAAAACGACGCCGCTGCTTCTGTTCGGCGCCGACAGGCTTGGGCGCGATGTTTTCAGCCGAACGGTGCAGGGCTCGCAGATCTCGTTGTCGATCGGCCTCGTCGGCGTCTTTTTCTCGCTGATGCTCGGCATCGTGCTCGGCGGCATCTCGGGGTATTACGGCGGCCGCATCGATTTCTTCCTGCAGCGGGTGATCGATTTCGTGCTGTCGCTGCCGACGATCCCGATCTGGCTCGCAATGGCCGCGGCCCTGCCGCAGGACTGGCCTGCGACGCTGCAATATATGATGATCACGATCATCCTCTCGCTGACCGGCTGGGCGCAGCTCGCCCGCGTCGTTCGCGGCCGCTTCCTGTCCTTGCGCACCGAGGAATTCGTCGCCGCCGCGAGGCTCGACGGCGTTCGCGAAAGGCGCATCATCTTTCGCCACATGCTGCCGAGCTTTGCCAGCCATATCATCGCGTCGATCACGCCGGCGGTGCCGGCAATGATCCTTGCCGAAACCTCTCTCTCCTTCCTGGGGCTCGGTCTGCAGCCGCCGACCATCTCCTGGGGCGTGCTTCTGCGCGAGGCCCAGAACATTCGCTCGATCGCCACCGCGCCATGGCTCTTCATGCCGGGCTGTGCCGTCGTGGTCGCCGTGATGGCACTCAACCTTCTCGGCGACGGCCTGCGCGATGCGGCCGACCCCTACAACAAATGAGGCCGGCATGACCGATATCCTTCCCATTGGCGGCAGGCCGCTGCTCCAGGTGAAAAATCTGACCGTCGAGTTCCCTCTGCGCACCGGCGTCTTTCGCGCCGTCAGCGATCTGTCTTTCTCGATCGAGCCGGGCAAGACGCTCTGTGTCGTCGGCGAAAGCGGATCCGGCAAGTCGGTGACGGCGCGTTCGATCCTGCAGATCGTCGATGCGCCTGGCCGCATATCCGGCGGATCGATCATGCTGAACGATCAGAACGGCGGCTCGATCGATCTGACCAGCCTCAATCCGCGCGGGCGTCAGATCCGAGCGATCCGCGGCCGCGACATCGCCATGATCTTCCAGGAGCCGATGTCGTCGCTGTCGCCGATCCACACGGTCGGCAACCAGATCGTCGAGGCGCTTCGCCTTCACACCCGGATGAGCAAGGCAGAGGCGCGCGCTGAAGCCATATCGCTGCTCAGCCAGGTCGAGATTCCCTCGCCGGAAAAAGCGCTGGACCGATATGCCTTTCAATATTCCGGCGGGATGCGCCAGCGCGCGATGATTGCCATGGCGCTCGCCTGCAAACCGCAGCTGCTGATCGCCGACGAGCCGACAACCGCCCTCGACGTGACGACCCAGGCCGAAATTCTCGACCTGATCGCCCGGCTGCAGAAGGCCAAGGGCATGGCCGTTCTCTTCATCACGCATGACATGGGTGTCGTGGCGCAGATCGCCGACGATGTGCTCGTCATGCACAACGGCGTCGCTAAGGAATATGCGCCGGTCGAGCAGATCTTCCATGCGCCGAAAGACGACTATACCCGCATGTTGATCGGCTCGGTGCTGAAGCTGGAAGCGAAGGCCGAAATCCGGCTGGCGCGCCCGCCGCTCGACACGACGGCGCCACCGATCCTCGAACTGCGCAATGTCTCGATGGATTTCGGCGAGGTGAAAGCGCTGGACGATGTTTCCATTTCGCTTCTGCCGGGCGAGACGCTCGGCATCGTCGGCGAAAGCGGATCCGGCAAGACGACAATGGGCCGCTCGATCATGCGATTGATCGATCCCACAGCCGGCGAAATCCTCTATCGCCGCGCCGACGGCGACATCATTGATCTGGCAACGGCAAAAGGGCAGACGCTTGCCGCCGCGCGGCGGGAATTGCGGATGGTTTTTCAGGATCCTTTCGGCTCCCTCAACCCGCGCATGACCGTCTCCCAGATCATCGGCGAGCCGCTGCTCGTCAATGGTGTCGCAAAGGGGCGGGCGCTGGAAGAGCGGGTTTGCCACCTGATGGAGCAGGTTGGCCTCGACCCGAGGGCACGCGAGCGCTACCCGCACGCATTCTCCGGCGGCCAGCGCCAGCGCATCGGCATCGCCCGTGCCATCACCCTCAATCCGCGCGTCATCGTTGCCGATGAGGCAACTTCGGCGCTCGACGTCTCGGTGCGCTCGCAAGTGCTCGATCTGTTGATGCGCCTGCAGGACGAACTCGGGCTCGCCTATATCTTCATCAGTCATGACATCGGCGTTATCCGCTACATGTGTGACCGTGTCGGCGTCATGTACAAAGGCCAGCTCGTTGAAATCGGCGACGCCGAGAAGGTCTGCCGCACACCCGAGCACGCCTATACGCAGGCGCTCATATCAGCGATTCCGCGCCCCGATCCGCGTGATCGCGATCAATCGCGGCGTTTCCGCTATGTCGCGCCGGACATTTTGAAGAATGGGAGTTTTCAGAGATGAAAATCACCGGGATCCGCACTTTTCTCATGCATGTCGGTCAGCCCGATCCCGCGAACTGGGCTTCCGACCAACGTTCCGGTGGTGGCGCCTCGAAACAGTTCGGCGGCACCAGAAATTGGCTCTTTCTGAAGATCGATACCGACGAGGGCATCACCGGCATCGGTGAATGCTCAGGCTGGCCGCGCGTCGTCGAGACGGCGATCCATGATATCGCCCCACTTCTCATCGGCGAAGATCCGGCCCATACCGAGCGGCTATGGCAGAAGATGCATATCGCGATGATGGGCCATGGCATGCTCGGAACGGTCGGAGGCGGTGCGATGACCGGGATCGACATGGCGCTATGGGACATCAAGGGCAAGGCGCTCGGCGTGCCCGTCTGGATGCTGCTCGGCGGCAAGGTGCGCGACCGGATCCCAATCTATTCGCATGCGAATACACCCGAGCGCGCGCTTGCCCTCAAGGAGCGCGGCATAAAGGCGATCAAGTGCGGCGGCGTCGCCGATCCGGTCAGCAAGGTCGCCGCCCTGCGTGAGGCCGTCGGCGACGACATGGACATCGCCATCGATCTGCATGGGCCGCCGTGGCTGACGCCTGCGGATGCCTGCCGGCTGGTTCGGGCGCTCGAACCCTATGAATTGATGTGGGTGGAAGATCCGATCGCGCCGGAGAATGTCGACGGCTACCGGCGCATCCGCGACGCATCGCATGTGCCGCTTGCCGCCGGCGAACGCTCGGCGACCATCTTTGGCGAGCGTGAGCTCATCGAGAAGGAACTGGTCGACGTGATCCAGCCGGATACCGGGCGGGCTGGCGGCATCACCCAGATGAAGAAGATCGCCGCCATGGCGGAAGCCCATCATATCCAGATGGCGCCGCATTCGGGCTCGCTCGGGCCGGTGGCGGAATATGCAGCTTTGCATCTGCTTGCAGCGATCCCCAACGCCCTCATCCTCGAGCGCCTCGACGACGACTGGGACGGCCGCCGCCAGACGATCGTGCCGCATCCGCAACAGGTCGACGGTTTGATCGCCGTTCCCGATGGCCCGGGACTTGGCTGCGATATCGACGAGGCCTTCGTGGCGCGCTTCCCCTGCGACGGCAATGTCTCGGTGCCGCAAAGCGCCGGCGCCTACAATCCCGGAACCGACAATGAGCATGTCTACGTCCAGACGCGCCTGTCGCGCCGCACCTATTTCAATCGCTAGAAGGACAGAAAGATGAAGATCGACCGCATGCGGGTATTCATGACCCGCGACAAGGACCGTCCCCGCGTGATCGTCGCGCTCGACACCGATGACGGGCTGACGGGTTGGGGCGAATGCTACAATCACGGCCCCGACAAAGCGCTTCCGCCGCTCTTGGATTATCTCTACGAATTTCTCTCCGGCCAGGACCCCACACGCGTGGAGTATCTCGTCAATCTGCTGATCCAGCAGAGCCGGTTTCCGCCGGGCGCGCTCGGCCTTGCCGCGATCTCGGCGCTCGATCACTGCCTGTGGGACCTTGCGGCCAAGGCGGTGAATGTCCCGGTCTACAAGCTGCTGGGTGGCGAGGTGCGCGACCGCATCAAGGTCTATGCCGGTGTCTATACCGCGCCGGATGCGCCGGCGGCGCGCGACGAGTTCGATCGTCTCAAGGAGGGGTGGGGGTTCACCGCCTTCAAGCTCAGCCCCTGGCGGATCGACATGCACTCTAATCGTTGGGGTAATGTCGTCAAAGCCTCGGCGGATTATTTCCGTTCGCTACGCGAAACGGTCAATGACGAATACGAAATCGCCTTCGATGCCCATGCGAAGATTTTCGAGCCGATCGCCGCTCGCCAGCTCGGCAATGCGCTGGCGCCTTATGATCCGCTGTTTTTCGAGGAGCCCCTGCGTCCTGAAAATATCGAGGCCTGGGGCGACCTGAAACAGGGGCTCAACTGCACGCTTGCGACCGGCGAGTCGCTCTATAACAGAAACGAGTTCCTGCGGCTGCTGCAGGTCAAGGGCGCCGACCTCATCCAGCCCGACATCTGCGTCGTCGGCGGCATCAGCGAAATGCGCCGCATCGCCACACTCGCCGAAGCCTTCTTCGTCGGGGTGGCGCCGCACAACCCGATGGGCCCGCTTGCCACGGCGGTCAACGTTCATTTTTCGGCGGCGGCACAGAATTTCCGCATCCTCGAATACCGGCTGCCGAAGGGACAGACCTATGTCTATGGCGGCCTCGATATCGAGAAGCGGGAGGGGGAAACCCGCTACGTCGTCGATCCCTATCTACCGAAGGACGGCTATCTGGAGCTGCGTCCCGACCGGCCGGGCTGGGGCGTCGAAATGGACGAGAAGGCGATGGAAGAGGAAGGCTACATCCACTGGCAGCGGCGCGTGCCGAAACGGCCCGACGGCTCCTACGCCTTCGCCTGAGGGCATTGCCCGCTTTAAAAAACAGGAGCTGGCCACCCGGATGGCGCGGCCAGCTCCCGCAGGGCGACGCTTCTAGCAGGCTGCTGAAATTGGCGCTACGTTGCCGCAATCGAGAGCTCTGGGTTCGATTTTTTGACGGATATCGGCCGGATTTGGGCTGACCGCAGGCAATACCCTGGTCATATTGGCCTATTCACCTCTCGCAAGACACACTTCGCCCGTCGATCCGATCAATTTCGGAAGACGAATGATGTTGTAGGCGGCAAGGGCGAAAGTGAAGACCGCCTCGACCTTGTCCAGTCCGCGCACCTTGAGCTGTGAGAGACCGCCGGTCGTCTTGACCCAGCCAAAGACTTCCTCGATCCGCTTGCGGCAACGCAGGCTGATCGCATAGCCGGCGCTTTGCGCCACCTGCGGCGGCACCGCCGTCTTGCGCACCTTGCCCGTCTTGCTCACCGTCCCGTTGATCGCCACATGCGGCACGATCTTGCGCGCCTTCAACTCTTCGACAAAGGCTTCCACGTCGTAGGCCTTGTCGGCACCCAACGTCACCCCTTCGCCGAGACCCTCGCTCAGTTTGGTGGCCGCCTCCCGCTCGGCCGTGCCGGTGGCATGCGTCACCGTACCGTCGACCACAAGTCCATTGCGGTTCTCCATCAGCGCATGCCCCAGACAGGCCAGCCGGCTCTCCTGGCCCTTGCTCTTACGATAGAGCCGGGCATCCGGGTCGGTGGTCGAGGCGTGCGTCTCGTTCGAGCGCTTCTCCTTGCGGAAGTCACGCTCGCCATTGCGCCCGCCCTCCGGTGGCTCGCCATGGTCGTCACCTGAGCCATCCTTGGCGCGAAAGCTCTTCATCGAGGCGAATGCCTTCAGCATCGTCCCGTCGACCGAGAAGTGCTCCGCGCTCAAAAGCTTCTTCACCGCCGCCTGCGCAAGCAGCGCCGACAGGAAGCCTTGCGCCACTTCCGTCGTCAGAACCCGGTCGCGATTATGCGTGAACACCGTCGGATGCCACACCGCATCATCGATCCCAAGACCCACGAACCAGCGGAACAACAGGTCGAACTCAAGCCGTTCCATCAATTGCCGCTCGGAGCGGATCGAATACAGCATCTGCAGCAGCACCGCCCGCAACAGCCGTTCCGGCGCGATCGACGGCCGACCCGTCTTGGCATAGAGCCCATCGAACGACCCATCCAGCGCCGCAAGCGATGCGTTCACCAACCGGAGCATCGCACGAAGCGGATGCCCCCGCCGGAACCCGTGCCTCAAGGTCAACATACGAAAACAGCGATCCCGTCCGCTCATCCCCGCCACGCATGCAAATCAATCCCCGCTGTTGCAACCACAGGGAATCATGGCTTCAACCCAAAAGCCAGAGGGTTTTGCAGCAGCCTGCTAGAGCATGATGCCGAAAAGTGTGAGCGGTTTTCGGGTGACATCATGCTCTAACTATATAATGTAGAACAGGATTCAGATTTTAGGCCGACCGGCCTAAAATCTGAATCCTGTTCTAGGCATCTTTCGGCAGCACTGAGCGAACCCTTGCGATGAAGACATGGAAGTCCCGCATGTAAGTGACCGAGCTTTCTCGATGGGGTCGCTCAACGATCGACCTCCTCAACACGCTGCGCGAACTGGAAACATGGAGAGTTTCCGTCATCGCCATGAACGGGATGGCATTCGATTTGTCGTCCCCACACGGCCGGATGCTGGCGACCTTTCTCTCGGGCATTGCCGAGTTCGAGCGTGATCTCATCAGTGAACGGGTCAAATCCGGTCTCGCCGCTGCAAAGGCACGCGGCAAGAAGCTCGGCCGTCAGACAGGAGAACGTCCCAAATCGGACAGGCTTGCGCCGAAGGTCATGGCCCTGACAGCTGAAGGCCGCAGTTATCGCTGGATCGCACGCGATCTCGGCATCAGCAAAAACACGGTCGCTGACATCGTAAAGCGTGAGAATACGGATGATTTAGCCGCACCGCCAGCCGGATCGACCACGCTATAGAGGAGCGCAAAATGCGAGTTGATGAAGACGGTCCTGCCGTGCCGTCGCCCAATCGGCACGGCTATGGTCGTGGCGATCCCATCGAGATGATCTACCAGAGCCTTGTATGTGAGCAGCACAAGCGAGGTTACGAGCTTGGCGGCGATCAGGCACAGCAACGAGTAGACGTACTCGCCTACTACGGAGGTGCGAGGCTGATGGCCACAGTGTTTGATGAATTGCACAACGCAGTGTTCATGCGGATGGGTGCAATGCCACTCGCTTTACTAGGCCTGCGAGTCAGGCGTTGACGATGAAAGATGTCGGTATCGTGCTATTTCCAGATCATGCACTCGACCAAAGGAGTGTTGAGACCCCTCTACAGACGTTAGGGCAAGCCAATCAAGGCACTCCCCGGACCGACATTCATGGCATTTCCTCTGCTGCAACCCACTCGGCACATCGTTGCTCAGTCCGTTTAAATTGACATCGTAGCACATGGCTTAATCCTTATACGACGGATCCGTTTTATCGAGTTCTGACTTCAGATAGTCAAAATGCCTCGCTGCCATCCCCTGGTAGGGTATCCATCCCGCGGCCGTCGCCGCCGCCACCTCATCCGAAAGCACCGCAAGCGGCTTGCCCGTAGAGAGCGTGAGGATCACGGTCTGGGCGGCTTTCTCGAAAAAATAGAGGTCTTCAAACGCATCGGCTACCGTAGGCCCGGCGATGGAAACGCCATGATTGCCCATAACCAGAACCGATTTACCCTTGATCATCTGCGCCAGGCGGACGCCCTCTTCCTCGGCGTCGGCAATACCGCCGAAGTCGAGATCGTACCCTATGCGGCCGAAAAACCGCGCCGTGTTGTTATCCAACGGCGGCATTGTCGGGTCCTTCAGGCAAGCAAGCGCGACGGCATAGGGTGAATGGCAGTGCAAGATGACGCGGGCTTCCGGCAGCATGCGATGTAAGGTTCCGTGCACCGTCCAGGCCGATGGATCAGGCGCATTGGGGCCGTTCATGACGTCGGCATCGTCCGCCTCCAGCAGGAGGAGATCGCTTGCCTTGATCGTCGCGAAATGCTGCCAACGAGGATTGAGCAGGAATTGGCGGCCGCTTGGAGAAACGGCCGCGCTAAAATGGTTTCCGACTGATTCACTCCACCCAAAGCGGTGGCATATGCGAAACGCTGCGGCCAGATCCTGCCGGAGCGCTGTCAGTACGGCAGGGTCGTAATCGTTCTTAATCGAAATTGCGTTCATGCCTTGAACCGTCCCTCGCTGACCAGTGCCCGGTACGTTGAACGCATTTCGGCCCGATCGCTATAGCAGCCGCGCAGATAGCGATCGCCGCTGCTGGCCGAATAGGCCATTCGGCCATGAACGATGCGGTGGTTGTCGAAAACCATGCACTCGCCGGCCTTCATCAGGAACCGCATCATGTACTTGTCGTCCTGAAGCATCCGACCGAAGCGGCAGAACGCCGGATAATAGCCATCGAGCACCGTCTGCGGCAGGTCGAAGATATCGGCCATATGCTGGCTGATCGTCAGTCCGGACACCTCGCCGTGCTGATCGAGTTCGATCACCCGCTGGCGCGAGCGCATGTCATAGGTATCGTGTTCACAGAAGAACGGGATATCGATCTCCGATAGAAGGCGGAAGCCTTCAGGGTCTGACTTTCGGAAGTCGTTGGCGACAGCGACGCCGTCAGAATAGATGCTCAGGCCGCCCTCGACCGTGTTGGCGCGGCAATGCAGGAACTGGATGCCAGGTGCAAATTCCTCGGCCGGCGTATCGGTGTGCAGTTCAAGGGCTTTGGCCGTATACGCCGTGTTCGTCGGATTGATGTGCGTCTTGACGTCGAAGTATTCGCCGAAAAACGTCGGGCGGACATGGCCCATCAGGCGCACGGTTTCGGTTAGCCCTTCGTCGCTATTTGGCATGTCCGTGACAATCGTCAACCCTTCGACGATCATTGCCCTGATCCATTCGGCGACCAGCTTACTGTCCTTCAGCAACTCCGGCTGGGAGAACCTTGAGACACCCGGATAGTGATCACTGAACCATGCTTTGCGTGGAATGTCGGCCGGGTCGGGTCTGCGCGTGCCGTCTGCATACGCCGAAAGCATCGCCAGCGGGTAGCGGGAGCTATGGTTTTCCTCTGCCCATGTGATCTCAAGGGATTCCCCTTCAACCGAGGCCGCTTCCGGTTTCGGAGGGGTTTCTCGATGGAAAATGTCGTACTGCCGTTCGCGGGTGACGCTGTCGAACGACGTCGGACAGTTATCCCTTAGCCAGTAGTAGTTGAAATATGCGGATCGACCGGATGCCAGGGGCACTTCAAGCCCGTTTTCCTTGAGCAGCAAGCCTTGCGACGGGGAAGCGTGAACGTTCATAACCGACCTTTCCGAGCTTATACTTTATTGCCTGCATTCAAGCTGAATGCGCTTCGAACTGGACGTTAATCGAAAAGATCGATATTGAAAATCTCGAAAAAACTATGATTTGTATAAGTAGGGTATTATAGAAAATGCGCCCTTTCCTGCCTCCGCTGCGGCTGTTAGCCGTCTTCGACGCGGTAACACGTTTAGGCAGCACGCAGCGAGCGGCAAGCGACCTGAATGTCACCCAGCCTGCAATAAGCCAGGCGGTGAAGGCCTTGGAGGATTATGTCGGCTTCCGGCTCTTCGACCGATCTACCCGACCAATCAGCCTGACGCCCGCTGGCGAGATCCTGAGGTCAGGCGTCGTTGAAGGGTTCGACCGCATTTCCAGCGCTATTGAGCGTGGGCGATCCCTTCACAGCTCCAGCGACAATGCCGTGACGGTTGCATGCACGGTTGGCACCGCCACCTATTGGCTGATGCCGCGTGTCGCGGAATTTTATCAGGAGTTTCCGGAAATCGCAGTCAATGTCCTCACCACGGTTGGCAGCCCGGACTTTATTCCGGGTGTCGACCTTTTGATCAGGTATGGCATAGGCAACTGGAACGATGGCGCCGGAATCAAGCTATTCGACGAGAAGGTCGTTCCCGTATTCAGCCCGGCATTGGCGCAACGCATTACGTCAAAAGACACCCTGCAGGCCGCCACCCTTCTGCACGTTGTCAGCTCGGACGCGACCTGGCTCACGTGGCGTGACTACTTCCAAATGACCGGCCTGCCGCAAAACCTCTCGCAAGGGCGCGTTTTCTCGAACTACGTGCAAGCCACACAGGCCGCGCTTTCGGGACAAGGGGTGATGCTTGGATGGGAATCCAACACCGGAGATCTTGTTCGAGAAGGCAGGCTCCTGGCGCTAGCTGACGCTGAGGTGTTTCCCAAAGAAGCCTTCTACCTGTTGAGAGCGGCGAGTGCGCAGTCGCATGCCTCGACCTTATTTACTGACTGGATCAAAGACCGAGTGCTCGTCGAGGCCAATCTTTAGACAACGGTGAAAGGGTATGCAGCGGCGTGCCCAAATCGGCCTCAACAAGGGCAAGGCCCATCACGCTCTTAAAATGCGCTGCGGATCAGTCGCCAGAGTGAAATCCGTGACCGAACCATCGAAGGCCAGCATTAACCCATCGCCGGACTCAATCCGCTCACCGCAATCATCTACTTGATCACCATCCATCTCTGCCATGTGATAGCAGAGCGCCGGAATGAAGGACTTGATGTGCCGCCCGAACTTCTGGCGCATATCGCTCCGCTGGGTTGGGCAGATATATTACTAACCGGCGAATATCTCTGGCACAACGTCGTAAGCGCTTAGAGTGTCATTTCGCCCCGAGCCGAAACCGACCCCACCAACGCCTTGGCGAGCTTGCGGTTGATCGAGCCCTTGGCGAGGCTGCCGATGAGATAGCCTACTTTATGCGTGGTCATGGCGTTCTCCAATATCTCGCATGATAAGGGACGTATCATACGCAAGAATCATAGAAGGGGTGTCTTGTCCTTTATCGCAGGTCACTAATCGCCGAGGAAGGTGACCGTCTCGCCGAGCGGGGCGCGGCCTGTACGGGCGTAACTGACCGTGGGATCCTCGTAGCCGATCGACATGCCGCAGAAGAGGATGAGCCCGTCCGGGGGATAGTACCTCTGCGACGGTCTCGCGAACCTGCGACCACGCCATCTGCGGGCAACTGTGCAGACCTTCGGCGCGGAGCAGCAGCATGATTGTCTGCAGATACATGCCGACGTCGGCCCATTGGGGTAGGCCCAGGTCACGGTCGATGTAGCAGAACAGGGCGGCGGGCGCGCCGAAACAGTTCCAGTTGGCGATTGCTGCCCGCTGGCGCGCTTCCCAGTCCTCGCGCGCAATGCCGAGCGCGCTGTAGCGCTCCTTGCCGAAGGCGGACCGGCGCTCGCCGTAGGGGGGCTTCAGCCCGGCCGGGTACATCTCGTACTGCCGCTTGTCCCAGGCGTCGCCATGGGCCACGCGCTCGACGGCGGACGTCTTGAGCTCTGCCAGCGGTGCGCCGGTCATCACGTAGGTGTTCCAAGGCTGGATGTTCGATCCTGACGGCGACCAAGCTGCGGCGGACAGCACACGCTCAAGCACCTCCCTCTCCACAGGCTCCGCGCACCGACCGTCGGCTTTTGACTGCCTCATATACGTCCATGATCGCCTCCATGGCGCTGGCCGTTGGTTACGTCCATACTCATGGCCGCTTCCTCCTGACTGTTCCGTTCCTGATGTGGTTCATTATCTCCATTCGCAATGGAGGCGTAATCACACCGTGGTCTAGGGGGCGTACATCAAACGTACATCAGGGATCGATGCGTTCGGGGGCATGTGGGCGAAGCATCGCGGGACTCCCGCGCCACGGGCATCCCGGCCTGGAATGACGCCCCGGAACGGCCTCAGCTTGGCGCTTACGCTCAAGCCGCAGTCATCTTTTTCGCCGTCTTCGCCATTGCGCTGCTCTTCGTTGCCGCGGCGCCGATCCCGAGTTGCCCACAAGATCATGCTCCAATCATGAGTCGCAAGAGCAACGCTTCGTCGTTTCGTCAGGTGCCTACGGCTTGGACGCGTTCCACTGGGGAGCGAGGGTGCCATCCGAAGATGTCGGCGAGCGTATCGAGCATCGCCGTGGCTGCGGCGGATTGAAGTGAATAGTAGATCGTCTGGGCAGCCCTTCGCGTTTGCACGAGGTCCTGCTCTCGAAGAATTGCCAAATGCTGGGAAGTCGAAGATTGGCTCAATCCCACCTCGTCGGCCAGGACGCTCACGGACATTTCTCCTTCGGCCAACAGATGCAGAATGTGAAGCCGTTTGGCATTCCCCATGGCCGACAGGAAGTTTGCTTCGTTGTCGAAGGCGTTGGTTTCAGGGGAAGGCGCGGCTGACGATTGATTGTTCAAAGCGAGATCTCCTTTGGGGAACCAAAGCCGGGTACCTGGTCATATCCCCGAGCTTTAATTTAGAGATAACGCATGGGTGCGGTGCCGAAACCCATTATCGGCGCCGCATCGTCTTTTCCGGCGCGAATCGGATACGGCGCGCATCAAATGGACAGCGGCGGCAGATCATGTTCGAGGCAGGCCGGCATCCTTCGCCTATAAGCTAGCGCGGACCGACCTGGCGCATTTGTGGGGGCAGTGTTTCCCAGGCCCGGATCAGTTCGCCGATGGAGGCCGCCTCCATCTTGTGCATGACATTGCTGCGATGCAGCTTGACCGTCACCTCGCTGATGCCGAGGTCGAAGGCGATCTGCTTGTTGAGGCGGCCGCGCGCCACTTCATGCAGGACTTCACGCTCGCGCTGCGTCAGTGTCTCCAGGCGTTTGATATTGCGCTTGGTGATCGCCGCTTCGGCTCGTCGCTCGGCATCCATCGCAATGCCGGCAGTCACGGCGTCGAGCAGGGTCTGGTCTCTCACCGGTTTGGTGAGGAAATCCACGGCGCCGGCCTTCATCGCCTGGACGGTCATCGGGATGTCGCCATGCCCGGTCAGGAAGATGATCGGCTTGGAAATGCCGTTTTCGGCCAGATGGCTCTGCAGGTGAAGACCGCTTGCGCCTGGCATACGCACGTCGAGGATCAGGCAGCCGGGGCTATCCAATATATCGGCGTCAAGCAGTTCTCGGGTCGAAGCAAAACTGGTCGATTGGAAACCCGCCGACAGGATCAGCTCCGATAGCGCCTCGCGAACGGAGGCGTCGTCATCGACGATAATGACGAGCGGCTGGTTCTCTTCATAACTGTACTGCAATGATAACGGCGCCGATCTCCGCAGCAACGGCTGGTCAACTCTCATGTCACCCTCCATCTGTCGATTTATGCAAAGCGTTGGCAATGGCCGCCAGCAGGGCCTGGGCATCGAAGGGCTTGCGGAAAAATCCGCTCGCGCCTTGAGCGCGTCCCTGATCCGCTATCTCGTGGCGGCCCGTGATCATGAATACCGGCAGCTCCGGACGCGACTTCCTCACGAGGTCACGAAGTTCGAAGCCGTCGATGCCAGGCATTCCGATATCGGTGATGAGCAGGTCGAGGTCCGACAGCCCGTTGACGAGCAGCGAGCCCGCCGATGAGAAGCTGCGGGCCACATAGCCCGCCGATTCCAGAAGGTCGCCCATCGATTCAAGCAACCTTGGATCGTCATCTACAATTGCCACGACATGTCTTGTCTTGTTCATCTTCAATTCCCTCCCACTCTGCGCGAGTGGGTTATCGGTATTTCCAATCTCTCCGCGATCCGCACCAGATCGGCGAGTGATGCCGCGGCCATTTTCTGCATCACGTTTCTTCTGTGGATCTGCAGCGTGACTTCGCTGATCCCCAGTTCGGCTGCGGCCTGCTTGTTGAGAAGGCCGCTGACGACGAGCGGCAGCACCTCGCGCTCGCGCGGCGTCAGGTCGAGATAGTGTTGTCTGAGCATGTCGATCTCGGCGCGCTCGGCTCTCTTTTCCCGATCCTGAGCAATCGCCGCGTGGATTGCCGCCATCAGATCCGCATCGCTGAACGGCTTGGTCAGGAAGTCCACCGCGCCATGCTTGATCGCACGCACCGAGGAGGGAATGTCGCCGTGTCCGGTAATGAAGACGATCGGCGGATGATCCCTGTCGGCGATCTGTCTCTGCAGATCGAGACCGTTGATGTCAGGCAGCTCGATATCCAGCACGAGGCAGGCGGGCACGTGCGGCTTGTCCGCTCTCACGTAGTCGCAGGCCGATTCGAAGGCGACGGCGTGCATGCCGTGCGAGTCCAGCAGCTCGACGAGCGCTTCCCGGATACGTTCATCGTCGTCGACGATGAAGACGATATGGTCGTCGGCCGTCATAGCGCCGCTTTCGTTTCAAGAGGCAATGTGAAGATCAACGTCGCTCCGCACGGATTGTTCTTCTCGGCCCACAATCGTCCGCCGTGCAGTTCGACGATCGAGCGGCAGATGGCCAGCCCCATGCCCATGCCGTTTTCCTTCGTCGTGAAGAACGGCTCGAACATCTTTTCGGGAGAATCGATGCCCTGGCCGCGATCGCTGATCTCGGTCTGGAGGATATTCCCGATCTGGCGCACGCGGATTTCGATGACCCTGTCGCCTGTCGTGGCGTCCATTGCCTCGATGCCGTTGCGGATGAGATTGATTAGCACCTGCTGGATCTGGACGCGGTCGATTGCGATGAGCGGAAGGGTGGCGTCGACCTCCACTTCCATCCGAACGTGACGTCGCCAGGCCTCGTCGGCCATGAGGTTGCGCGCTTCGTTGACGATGCCGGAGAGCGTCGATGGGGTCCTCCTGTCTACGGATTGCTTGAACAGAGCGCGAATGCGGCTGACGACATCCGCTGCCGAGTTGGCATCCCGGATGATGCGCTCGACCGTCCTCTGTGCCCGCTCCATATTCGGCGGCTCGGCCATGAGCCAGCGCTGGCAGGCGTGTGAGTTGGCCACGACGGCCGCGAGCGGCTGGTTCACCTCGTGCGCGATGGAGGCTGAAAGCTCGGCCAGGCTCGCCACTTGGCTCGCCCGTGCAAGACCCTCTCGCGCCCGACGCAGATCTTCTTCCGCGTGAACCTCACCGTCGATATCAAGGCAGATGACATTCCACTGGACGATGACGCCTTCAGCATTGCGCATCGGTGCCGCACGCGTCTCGACCCAGCGATATTCACCATCATGGCGCCGCAGACGGTGCCTACGCGCATAGGGCTCGCCAGTGGATAAGGAATGGGCATAGTTTTCTTTGACCCCTGCCACATCGTCGGGATGAACACCGGCGTCAAGTGTGCCGTCCAGCCGGGTTTTGCCCGTTCCATCCAACTCTTCGAGATTATAGCCGAGGAAGTCGCGCAGTTGCTGGCTGCGATAGATCGGTTCTCCATCAGGTGCTGCGCAATCGATCATTGCCGGCAGCGTTTCAACGAGCTGCCAGAGCGATCGTTCTCTCTCCCGCAGTGCCTCCTCGACGCGCAATTGATCGTCGATGTCATGCGAGAGGCCGTACCACTGAACGATCCGTCCATTATCATCCCGCAGCGGCTCCGCGCTGCCTTTCACCCAGCGATAGACACCGTCGGCGCGCCGCAGGCGATATTGGCTGGAGAAGCGCTCCCCGGTGGCGAGAGAATGGTTGAGCGCTTGCTCCAGGCCGGCGGCATCGTCGGGATGGACTGCGGCCTCGATGAGCGCCGCCAGCCGGCTGACGCCCGGCTTTTCCATATCGGCGATATCGAGACCGAGAAAATCGATCAGGCGCTGGTTGAAGAAGGTCGGAGCGCCTTCTGGATTGAGCCGCCAGAGCAGGCTCGGAACCATGTCCACGAGTTGGGAAAGCTCCCGCTCCCGGTCGCGCAGCGCTTCCTGCGCGCGCATCTCATCGTCGATGTCGACGGATATGACATACCATTGCACGATCGCGCCGCTTTGATCGCGTAGCGGCTCGGCTCGGCCATCGACCCAGCGATAGGCTCCGTCGAAACGGCGCATGCGATATTTTATCGAGAAGGGATCGCCGCTGGCGAGGGAATGATGAACCGTCTCGAGCAACCTCGATGCATCATCGGGATGGACGAGGGTGTGGATGACCGAGGAGAGGCGGCTCATGCCGGGCTTGTCCATATCGCCAACATCGAGACCGAAAAAGTCGATGAGGCGCTTGTTGAAGAAGACCGGTTCGCCTTCTGGCGTCAGGCGCCTGATCTGGGCCGGGACCATGTCCACGAGCTGCGACAGCTCGCGTTCGCGGTCGCGCAGCGCCTCCAGCGCGCGCACCTCCTCGTCAATATCGAGCGAGACGCCGTACCATTGCACGACCGCTCCGTCGTCATCGCGGCGCGGCTCCACCCTGCATTCGGCCCAGCGGTAGACGCCATCCTTTTCAAGCCAGCGAAACCGCATGGTGGAGCCGCTGCCGGCTTCGAAACAATTGCGCAGCGTGCGCTGCACGCCGGACGCATCCTCAGGATGGACCAACTGCTGCAGCAGTTCGTCGATGCGCGGTTCGGCCCGCGCGTCAAAATTGGCGATGACGGCACGGAAATGATCCTGGTAGCGTTTGTTGAAGTAGATCGATCCGCCTGTCGGTTCCACGCTCCATATGCGAACCGGCACGGCATCGATCATCTGCTGAAGCTGCCGTTCGCTTCGCCGAATGGCCTCTTCGGCACGCATCTGATCGTCGATATCGTGACAAAGGCCGTACCACTGGACGATGTTTCCGGCGTGATCGCGCATCGGCTCGGCGCGGCTCGACATCCAGCGATAGAGACCGTCGGCGCGCCGCAGCCGATACCGCATGACGAAGCTCTCGCCGGTGGCGAGGCAATGGCGAAGGGTGTCCCTGAACCCGGTTGCGTCATCGGGATGAACGGTGGCCTGCAGGACCGCCTCCAGCCGGCTCATGCCCGGCCTGTCCGAGTCCGCAACGTCAAGACCGAGGAAATCGACCATCCGCCTATTGAAGAAGGTCGGCTCGCCGTCGGGCGTCAGACGCCAGACGTGACTCGGCACCATGTCCACGAGCTGCGAGAGTTCCCGCTCCCGGTCGCGTAACGTCTCCACGCTTTGGCGCAGTGTGAGCACTGCCAGCTGGTGCTGCCGGGATATGGCGGCAACGATGAGCGCCGAAAATGCCGAAATGGCCAGAAACAGCTGCAGCATGATCTGCTTGTGTTTCTGGGATTCGGGATCACCGGCAAATTGGCTGGCGCCTGTTATCGTGAATACCGCCGTGATTAGAGCAAGCAGGGCGAGCGATACGGCAGCACCCTTGAACTCGAAGCGGACCGCGGCCCAAAGAAGAGGCGGCATGATGATATAGGCGAAGGGAAGGTAGCCGCTCAGCGACAGAGCTGCGACACCGAGAAAGATCAGCCCCAGGACGCAGGCTTCCACCCATTGCGCGGTCGAGAACTGCGTCTTGCTGCGCCAGCTGTGAAAGAGCACCAAGGCCAGCGGTGTCACGATGAGGACACCGGTTGCGTCTCCGATCCACCATAGCGGCCAGGCCGTCGCGAAGGATTGCGATTGAATCGCGAACCAGGCAAGCGTGGCACTTCCCACGGTCGCGCTCACGATCGGTGCAATTCCGGCAGCCAGGATGACGAATGTGAGAACTTCCTGCAGAGTTTCCAACTGAACCGGGTGCTTCAAGGTCCGGTTTACCAGCCATGCCGCGACCATTGCTCCTAGAGCGTTGCCGACATAGATCAGGAAGGCCGCGGGCACGGGGCTGTAGAACCACAGGAAATTGCTGAACATTTCTGCCAGGCAGCCCGCCAGGATCCACCATGGCCAGCTGCGCCTGGAGGCGAGGATGAGGGTCGCGACGAAAAGCCCGCCCGGAGGCCAGATGGAAATACCCGTTCCCGGCACTATTGCCAGCGACTGTGCGAAGCCGCAGGCGAGCACATAGGCGAGGAAGAAAAGCCCCAGATGCAGGAATCGGGGACGGTGCGACCAGACGCTCAGCATCAACTGCTCCTGCCGGACAGAGAGAACCGGGGGATCGTCAGCATTTCTTCCAGCAGTTGTTCTCGATTTTGGGGCTGGCGAGCTCATGTTGCGAAGCGTAATCCCGCCGCACCACAACCGCAACTCATGGAAACCCATGCATTGCGCGGAAATGTAGCCGGAATTTTCGGGCGAACGACGGATCGGAAGACTGTTCTGTTTTCCCGATGGCGCATCCTAGACTTCAGGCTGGTTCCGCTATGTCCTACGGCTGGGGCGTCAGACCTCAGGCACGATGGAAGGCGCGGGGCTTTCCGGTCATTGTCGATCCGCGTGAGGCTTTGCAAACGAGATGCAACAGAGGATCCCGATATGAAAGTCACGGTGGTGGGAGCAAGCGGTCTCATCGGAGCGCGGCTCAGCGAGAAGCTGCGCCGCTCGGGCCATGACGTCACGGCCGCATCATTGTCGCTGGGCGTCGATACGGTGACCGGCAAGGGTCTGGACGTGGCGATGGCGGGAACCGAAATCGTCGTTGACGTAACCAATGCCGCATCGTTCGGTGACAGTTCGGCGTTCGATTTCTTCAAGGCGTCGACGAAGAACTTGCTCGCGGCTGCGGCGGAAGCCGGCGTCCGGCACTATCTCGCACTCTCGGTCGTTGGCACGCCGCGCCTCGTGGAGAGCGACTATTTACGCGCGAAAATGGTCCAGGAAAATCTCATCCGGGCTTCAGGTCGACCCTACACGATCCTCCGCTCCACGCAATTTTACGAGTTCATAAACGGGTTGATCGACATCGGGGCTGAAGGCAATGTCTTTCGGTTGCCATCGGCCTTCATGAGGCCGGTCGCAGCCGGGGATGTCGCCGCATTCCTGGCGGAACTGGCAGCCGGCGCTCCCGCGGGCGATGTCGTCGAAATCGGCGGCCCGGAGCAGTTCGGCATCGATGAAATCGCCCGGATCTATCTCGCCGCAAACGAAGACGAACGCCAGGTGATAACCGATCGATCCACGTCATATTTCGGTGTCGAACTGACCGACGACGCCCTGATTCCCGGCGCTGGTGCGCGCGTGGCGCACCAGACGCTTTCCGACTGGCTCTACCAATCGATGGGGGAGTAGGCCGTGCGGCTTTTCTTCCGGCCGGTAGGAGACTTAAAATCGACCCGCCACAGAACTTTCATCCGGCTGCGACTAGAACCCTCAAAGGCTCACCACAATCTTTAAATCGAGATGAACGGGGGTTTCGAGGCTTGCCTCCTGAAAGATTGGCGGCGGGTACGATAATGAGCGAGCATATTCCGTGTCGGTTGAGCAGCGTTTAACCCAGCCGCCTAGATCAGTGCTTCGGGGATGCCCCAAGGTTGACAAAAAGACATCCATTGCCGATCTCTATCTGGGTCAGAAGGTCGGCCCTTACCTCTTCGCCAACAACCGCCTTTATGTGCCGCCACTTTTGGCTCTTCGGATGTGCGGGCACCGGTACGCCTTCTCGCAAGAACAGCGTTACTTCAGGAGCTTCATCTGATTTGTAGATGCAAATTCTCACCGGCTCACATCCCTGTTAACAGCAAATATTGTGCACTGCAAAACAAGGGATGGCAAACATTCATTTGCCGGGTAAGTCAACGTTGGGCCGGTGTAGACCCGTGATCCTGAGGCGCACTCTGCCGCCCGATGCTGAGGACGGCGTCCGTCGGAAGGTCGAGGGGCGCGACGCCGGAGGTTCGGATGTTTTCACCTAAGTCGCCGGGGTTCGTCACCTCGAAGCATTCAAGAAACCTTTATGAAGCTCAGGGTTGAACTAGTTGCACCCCGCTCCAAATCCCGGCGGCAGCAATCGAAAAGGAGGGGAGGCGTACATGGGCAACGCACAGATCGATCGGGTCGGTCGGGTGAGATCAGGCTTGGGTTTCATTCTCGTCCTCGTTTCCCTACTGTCCAGCCCTCAATCCTTCGCCGCACCCGCCGATATCGGCGGTCTGACGGTGACCCTGCCCGATGCCGCGTCCGGCTGGAGGAAGGCCGGCAAGGGCAATCTCTTCATGCTGCAGAAGGATTTTCCGGAAACGGAGGACGACAAGCGCGGCAGTGCTCTGATTCAGATCACCAAGCCGCTCCCGGCAACGCGCAATTCCCTGCAGGCCGGCATGAAGACCTTCGTCGCGACATTGCCCGACATGGCGAAGGAAGATATCCTGATCAAGCATTACGGGGTCACGGTGAACGGCTACGATATCCGCGTGGAAGAACGCTGCTGCGTTCATCAGAAGAACGTCAGTATCAGCCAGATCGTCGTCGGCATCGCCGGCGACAAGCGGCAGGCTTATCTGCAGTTCGTGCTGCTGAATGTGAACGGTGACAGAAGCAGTAGCGCGGAGGCCGATTTCGCAACCCTCGTGCGCTCGGTGAAGCTTGATCCTTCCGACAAGGATTTCGATCTCGTGCCGGCGAGCGACGACGGCGGGCTGGACGGAGTCTTCACCCATCTCGATACCGGACTCCGGCCGAACGTCTTCGGCGGCATGGATTTCTATTCGGACAGCACGATCACCATGTTCGATCCGAAGGGCCTGTTCAGCACGGAGCTGCCGAAGGGCGGCCGGAGCATTGCCGAACATTGCAGGGACATCCCGACCGATTGCGGCCTCTACAAACTTGCCGGCGGCGGTTTCTTCTCATCCGCCGGGTCGATCGAAATGCGCAGCGTCACCTCTGCCTACGGCACGATCGAGATCGAGACGAAACCGTTCTCGAAAAAGGGCGAAGACCTGGTGATTGCCGACGCGGACCACCGCGCCGTGCCGCCGTTTGATGAGGGCACGACGCTCGACGGCGAATGGGTATCCACCTTCGCCTCGAGCGGCATGACCGCGACCTCATCGGGATCGGTGGCGTCCAGCCATACGCTGACGCTTCATCGAAACGGTACCTTCGAACGCACGGGCTGGTCCGGCGCCTCGATGACGAACGAAATCGGCGGATCGCAATCGGGCGTCACCACGTCAAGCAACCGGCCGGGCGCAAGCGGACGCTACAAGCTTTCCGGCTATCGCCTCGATCTGACCGACGCCAGCGGTAGGACCGAGACCATGAGCATATTCGAACCCGACAAAGGTTCCGACGGGCTTCTGGTGATCAACGGCAACAACTACCTGAAGGACAATGAGAAATAGAGATGCAGAGCCTAAGCTATTGATAAATATTGCTTATAAGGCGGCGTGATTGACCTCCCGGTCGGCTGGAAAGTCACCGTAGTTATCAGTCACTTCGAGTCATCGGCAATGCGCGAATCACTTGAAATCTGGCTCATGTCGCCAGCCGTCTCGGCGGGCTGAAAAGGGCGGTTTGGTTAAGCATTTGTAAATTGGTAACGAATCGAGGCATATAGTAACTGCGCAACTGAAGCGCTTTCGTTCAAAATTGCGCAGTTACCTGGGAAAAAGATCATGCAGCCGAGCCTTGCTCTTCAGGACGATCAAGAGCATCTCCCGTCGCTTCTGGCAACAGATGCGAAGGAGTTATCCTATCAACTTCAGCAGCATCAGGCAAAAATCTTTCCCCCGCTCTCGCAAAAGACCATCAGAACATTTTCGCCGGCGGAAGCTGCGGCCTTCATCGGTATCGGCGAAGGTTATCTCCGCCAGGTGGCCGCCGACGGCCATGGGCCCGATCCGCTTGCAAACGGACGGCGGCTTTACAGTGCAACGGACATGGACCGGATTCGCCGGGTCCTCGACGAGCGAAACGGAACGCCGAAATATGTACCGGCCCGCAGGCCGGGCGAAAAGCTCCAGATCGTCTCGGTCATGAATTTCAAGGGTGGCTCGGGCAAGACCACCACCGCGGCCCATCTGGCGCAGTTCATGGCGCTCAGGGGCTACCGCGTGCTCGCCGTCGACCTCGATCCGCAGGCCTCCTTGTCCGCCTTGTTCGGCCACCAGCCGGAGTTCGACGTCGGAGAGGGCGAAACGATCTACGGTGCGATCCGATATGAGGAGCCGCGCCCCATCGCCGACATCGTGCGCGCCACCTACACGCCCAATCTGCATCTCATTCCGGGCAATCTCGAGCTGATGGAATTCGAGCACGAGACGCCGAAGGCGATGGCGTCGGGTACGGCGGAGACGATGTTCTTTGCCCGCATCGGCGAGGTCCTGACGGAGATCGAAAGCCTTTACGATGTCGTGGTTATCGACTGCCCGCCGCAGCTGGGGTTCCTGACGATGTCGGCGCTCTGCGCGGCCACCTCGGTCTTGATCACGGTCCACCCGCAGATGCTTGATGTGATGTCGATGTCGCAGTTTCTGACGATGACGAGTGAGCTGATGTCGGTCGTGGAAAAGGCCGGCGGGCGTACCAGCTATGACTGGATGCGCTATCTCGTGACCCGGTTCGAGCCGAACGACGGACCGCAAAGCCAGATGACCGGCTTCATGCGGGCGATCTTCGGCAATCGAATGCTCCACAACGCCATGGTGAAGTCGACGGCGGTCGCCGACGCCGGCGTCACCAAGCAGACACTCTACGAGGTCGAGCGGTCGCAGTTCACACGCGGAACCTACGATCGGGCTCTGGAGTCCCTCAACCTCGTGAACGGCGAGATCGAGGCGCATATTCGCTCGACCTGGGGGAGGAAATAGATAGATGGCGCGCAAGAACCTCATCGAAATCTCCGCTCCGAACCCGGCAAGGGCGGAAGCCGTCGCACCGCGCGACAATCGCCCCATCGCCGGATTCGTGCCGCAGGAGCGCAGTGCCGCGCCGGTCGGCGGCATTACCAAGACGCTTGGCAACATTACCGAGAAAATGGAGCGGGCAAGTGAGCTGGAACGGCAGTTGGCCACCGGCCAGACTATCGTCGAACTCGATCCCGGACTGATCGACGCTTCCTTCGTCAGCGATCGATTGGCGATCGATGCGACCGAACTCGCGCAGCTTGTCGAGCAGATCCGCGAGCACGGGCAACAGGTTCCGATCCTTGTCCGCCCGCATCCCGAAACCAGGGGACGCTATCAGGTCGCTTACGGCCATCGACGCCTGGCGGCCACCCGAGAAATCGGCATCCGGGTGCGTGCTGTCGTTCGCGATCTCACCGACGGTCAGCTGGTCGTCAGCCAGGGACAGGAAAACAGCGCTCGAACCAATCTCTCTTACATCGAGCGCGCGCTCTTCGCATCGCGGCTCGAGGAACGCAGCTTTGGCCGCGATGTCATCATGGCGGCCCTCGGTGTGGACAAGGCGGCGCTGTCGAGAATGCTGATCGTCATACGACAGGTCCCCCTTGATCTCGTCAACGCCATAGGTGCGGCACCTGATATCGGCCGCCGGCGATGGTTGGAACTGGGCGAGCGGCTTGAGAAAGCCGATGTTGAGAAGATCATCGCGGAGTTGTCCGCGGACGACGCGCGCAAAATTTCGAGCGACGAGCGGTTTCACCGGGCACTCGTTCTGGCAACGAAGAAGACGGCCGCGCCGAAGCCGGCGGTGGCCAAAACCCAGGTTAGTGGCGTGCCTGTCATGATCAAGAAGACAGCATCCGGTGCGACCTTCGTCTTCGACGGCAAGACCGCGCCCGGTTTCGATCAATTCGTCCAGGAAAGGCTGAAGGGCCTATTCCAGGAGTTCAACAAGGACAGAGGAGCGTAGCGCGCAAAAGAAAAAGGCCCCCAACGACGCCGTCGTGGAAGCCCTTCTCAGATCTTAAGCACATCGAGAATCGCATTTCCACGAATCACAGTCAAGCGTCTTAGGCACCAAATTGGTGGATGGTTTTCTTTTGCCTGAACGAAGGTGAAGGCAAATGGAGAGTGGATATGTGACGACGCCCTTCGGGCGGCGGCCGATGTCGCTTGGCATGCTGGCAAGCCAGCAACTGGCCGAGACCATCGAGCCGGGGATGAAACGCAGCAAATGGAAGCTGTTCAGGGCGATCTGCGAAGCACGGCCGGCGCTTGGCGTCACCGATCGGGCGCTGACGGTGCTCGACGCGCTTTTGACCTTCTACCCTGACGACGAAATCTCCGAGGAAAAGGGACTGATCGTCTTCCCGTCGAATGCGCAGCTTTCGTTGCGCGCTCGCGGCATGACCCCAGCCACCCTCAGGCGGCATCTTGCCGTTCTGGTCGAGGCCGGCCTGATCCTGCGCAAGGACAGCCCGAATGGAAAGCGCTATGCGCGCCGCGACAGGGCAGGTGCCATCGGCGAGGCCTTCGGCTTCAGCGTCGCACCGCTTCTGGCCCGTGCTGTCGAAATCGAAAGCCTGGCCGCCCAGGCGGTTGCCGACCGGGAGCTGTTACGGGTGACAAGGGAACGACTGACGGTGTGCCGGCGCGACATTTCCAAACTGATCGCGGCGGCGCTCGAAGAAGGGGTTTCCGGTAATTGGGAAGGCATTTCGGCGATGTTTCGAGCGCTTCTTGCTCGAATTCCACGTGTGGCGACCGCCGAAGACCTCGCACCGTTGCTCGACGAGATGGGGCTGCTGCGTGCTGAGATCGTCAACATGCTGGAAAGACGGATAAAAGCAAAAAAAATAGACGCCAATGAGTCTCAACTTGAGCATCACAAACAGAATTCAAAACCCAACTCCCTTTATGAACTTGAACCAAGCTTCGAAACGAAGCAGGGCGAAAAGGCAGCGGCCGATAACGACCCGAACGCCGGGCCGTCGGACGAACGAAGATTGAAACAGCAAAAGCCTTCCGGCGGGATGAGCAACAGGGCGGGGGGCGCGGCCGATCCGGGCGCCGGACCAGGCCTGAAATCCTTCCCGCTCGGCCTCGTCCTCCAGGCTTGCCCCAGTATTCTCGATTACGGGCCTGGCGGAAACATCGGCAATTGGCGAGACCTGATGTCGGCCGCCGTCGTCGTGCGCTCGATGCTCGGCGTCAGTCCCTCGGCCTATGAGGAAGCCTGCTCGGGCATGGGGCCGGAAAACGCCGCAACCGTGATCGCTTGCATCCTGGAAAGGGGAGGGCACATCAACTCGCCCGGCGGTTATCTCAGAGATCTGACCCGAAGGACCGAGAGGGGCGAATTTGCGATCGGCCCGATGCTGATGGCGCTCGTGCGAACGAACGGGCCGACAGCGAGGCATGCCAGTTGATCGTGAGAAAGCGACTGCCTCGATATTCGTTCAGCGAGGCAGTGCGCAATCACCTCTTTACATCTAACATGTTAGTTTGCTACATCTGATCCATTCTTTGGGAGGAAGCATATTTGACACAAAAATTCGGGCTCTCGGTCGCTCTCGCCACACCGTTCGACAGCAACGGCGATATCGCGATTGAGGCGATGGCCGAACAGGCACGCAGAAGCCTCGCTGCGGGGTGCTCGAGTGTGACCCTGTTCGGGACGACGGGTGAAGGCTCTTCCATCGGCACTCGGGAACGTGAGCGTGTTCTCGCTTCCTTGCTCGATAGTGGGATAGCCGCAAAGCAGATCATCGTCGGTGTGCTGGTCGACGCGGCCGAGGATGCGGCGATGCAGGCCGGCCATGCGCTTTCCAAGGGAGCCCGCAATATCCTTCTTGCTCCTCCTTCCTACTTCAAGAACGTCAGTGATGACGGCGTCTTCCAGTGGTTTTCTGCTGTCTTCGCCATCCTGGGCGACAAGGCGCGAGACATTATCGTCTACAACATCCCCTCGGTCACCATGGTTCCGCTGACTGTTTCGCTGATCGGCCGGCTGCGGACCGCCTTTCCCAAGGTGGTTACAGGCGTCAAGGACTCCTCCGGCGACTGGCCTTTTACCGAAACGCTGCTGAAGGCGCATGGCGATCTCGTCATCCTGGTGGGCGACGAGCGTCACCTGGCGAAGGGCGTGCGGCTTGGCGGCCAGGGTGCGATCTCCGGCATGGCGAATTTCGTACCCCGCGAAGTCAAGCTGATGGCGGAGGAAGGCAAGGACGATCCTCGCATCGAGGATTTTGTGGCCGAACTGCTGAAATTTCCGGTGACTGCCGCCGTGAAAGCGATGGTCGCTCACCTGACGTCGGATAAAATCTGGCTTGCGGTTCGTCCGCCACTCGTCTCAATATCGGCAGAAGGGCAGGCGCAACTCTTTCTTGCCTTCGACACTCTTTTCCGCTCGAAAGCGGCATAGGCCGGAGATGTTTCTGGGAGAGGCGATGGGCGGAACCGATGAGCAGCCGACACTGCGGGAAAAGGCGTATGAAAGCTTCACACGCCATCTTCTTGCGCGTGACGTGCGCCCCGGCCAGTTCGTTTCGCAGCGTCGCCTCGTCGAGTTGACGGGGCTGACGCTTGGCGCTATCCGCGAACTCATCCCGAGGCTCGAAGCCGAAGGGCTGATCAAGACGGTGCCCCAGCGGGGTTTGCAGATCGCTCATATCGACCTGAACCTCATTCGTGAGGCGTTCCAGCTGCGCGTCTTCCTGGAGAAGGAAGCGGTCGCGCTTTTCACCTGCTCTGCGTCTGACGAGACGGTCGCCAAGCTTTTGAAGCAGCATCGGGATATCGCCGACGCCATTCGAAATGGCGATGGATCGCACGAATTGGAAGTGCACGCGCAGGCTGTCGATTGGGGCATGCACGATGCCTTTATCGATGCTTTGGGAAATACCATCATCTCGAACGCTTACCGGGTGAACTCGATCAAGATGCGCCTGATCAGTCAGGACCGTTTTCGCATCGATGGTCACGTCGGACCTGTCATGGTTGAGCACCTGAAGGTGCTCGAGGCGATCGAACGACGATCGGCGGAGGACGCCGTCAACAGCCTTGTCGCACATATCAATCATGCAAGAGATCGTGCGCTCAGGATATAATCGGAAATAAATAGCCGGGGGTGAGGAGATCGCCGGCAAAAGGAGGAGGAATCACATGTCATCGTTTTTGAACCCGACGAGGCGCGGCTTTCTGGCAGGTACGGCCGCTTTTGGCGCCAGCAGCATGCTCGGCGTGCGGTTGGCATCGGCTGCCGTTGATTGGAAGCGCTTTTCCGGTACGACGCTGGAAGTCAACCTGGTGAAGAGCCCGCGCAGCGAAATACTTCTGAAGTACTTGTCCGAATTCGAGGAGCTCACCGGCATTAAGGTCAATGCCGAAGCGACGCCCGAACAACAGCAGCGTCAGAAGACGACCATCGAGCTGAGCTCCGGCAAGCCGAGCTTCGATGTCGTGCACATGAGCTACCATGTCCAGAAGCGGCAGTTCGAAAAGGGCGGCTGGCTTGCCGATATCGGCGGTTTTCTCAAGGACCCCTCTCTGACCGATCCGTCTTTGGTTGAAAGCGATTTCGCCGAAGCCGGCCTGACTTTTGCCAGAGACCCGGATGGCATTCTGCGTTCGCTTCCATTCTCGGTCGATTACTGGATCATCTACTGGAACAAGACGCTGTTCGAGAAGAAGGGGCTCTCCTACCCGACGACGTTCGAAGAACTCGCCAGCGCTGCGGAGGCGCTCACCGATCCTTCCACCAACACCTACGGCTTCGTCGCCCGCGGCCTGAAGAACGCCAATACGCCGGTCTGGACGTCGCTGCTGCTTGGGTATGGTTCGAGCCCGCTCGGTCCGGATGGCAAGCTGCGCACGACATCGCAAGAAGCGATCGATGCAGCCAAGCTCTATCAAAGACTGATGACCAAGACCGCCCCTCCCGGCGTCTCCGGCTTCAACTGGGCCGAGGCGCAGTCGGCCTTCCTGCAGGGAAAGATCGGCATGTGGCTGGACGGCGTCGGTTTTGCACCGCCGATCGAGAATCCGGAAAAGTCGCGCGTCGTCGGTCAGGTCGGTTACGGCATCATGCCGAAAGGTCCGAAGGTACAAGCCGCAGGCACCTTTGGCGACGGCCTTGGCGTCGTCGCGGCAAGCCAGAAGAAGGAAGCCGGGTACCTCTTCTGCCAATGGGCAATTTCGCATGAAATGGGCGCACGTCTGCTGCAGGCCGGCGCTGGCGTTCCTTTCCGGCAGTCCGTCCTCGAGGATGCGAAGGTCCGCGAAGGCGTCAAGATGCCAGGCGCCTGGCTTGATGCCGTGGTCGGTTCCGGCAAGATCTCGCAGCTCGCGCTGCCGGTCATCATTCCGGTCACCGAGTTCCGCGATGTCTATGGTGTCGGTCTCACCAACATGATCGGCGGCGCCGATCCCGAAACCGAGCTGAAGGCAGCGACGGCACAGTTCGAGCCCGTCCTGGCGAAAAGCGAAGGATAATGGCCTCGACAAGCATCGAAACGGCCGCAGTGGCCAAGACGTCGAAAGGAAGGAGCAAACCGGATCGGTTTGCTCCCAACTACTGGCCTTTCGTTATCCCGGCGCTCATCGTCATTGCGGCCGTCATCGTTTTTCCATGGGTGTTTACCCTTTGGATGAGCGTCAACAGCTGGACGCTTGGCCAGTCTCAGGTCTTTGCGGGACTGGACAACTATGCGCGCCTGGTCGTGGACATGCGCTTCTGGGATTCGCTGTGGCATACGGTGCTCTATACGACGCTCTCCGTCGTGGTCCCCCTTTTCCTAGGGACGCTCGCCGCGCTGATCTTCGATGCTCAATTTCCGTTACGCGGTCTTATCCGCGGCATATTCGTGATGCCGATGATGGCCACACCCGTCGCCATCGCACTGGTCTGGACGATGATGTACCATCCGCAGCTCGGCGTCCTCAACTATCTCCTTTCCTTCATCGGCATCGGCCCGCAGGAGTGGATCTATAATCAGAGCAGCGTCATCCCGTCGCTGGTGCTGGTCGAGACCTGGCAGTGGACGCCGCTTATCATGCTGATCGTGCTCGGCGGTCTGGCGGCGGTTCCGCGTGAGCCCTATGAAAGTGCTGAAATCGACGGCGCCAATGTCTGGCAGAAATTCCGCTATCTGACGCTGCCAATGATCGCGCCGTTCCTGATGATTGCCGTGATCATCCGCAGCATCGATGCGGTGAAGAGTTTCGACATCATCTATGCCATGACCCAAGGCGGTCCCGGCACGGCGTCGGAGACAATAAACATCTATCTCTACAACACCGCTTTCGCTTACTACGATATCGGCTATGGCTCGGCGATGGCGGTTGTCTTCTTCATCCTCATCGTCCTGCTCTCCTTCGTCCTTATGATGCTCCGGCAGCGTGTGAACTGGTCCGACGGGGAGGCACGCTGATGAAGCGCAAGACGCTCGATCGCATCGGACTGCTGTTTGTTGCCCTGGTGATGATCTCGCCGGTCGTCCTGTTCTTCCTCTGGATGATCTCGCTGTCGCTGAAATATGAGATCGACAACGGCGCCTATCCGCCGATCTTCATTCCGGAACGCTTCGCCTGGTCGAACTATCTGAAGGTCTTCCAGGAGAACAATTTCTTTCTTTATCTCTGGAATTCGGTGCTGGTGACGGGTGCGGCCACGCTTCTGGCGCTGTTGATCGGCGTGCCGGCCGGATATGGCATCGCGCGCCTGAAGGCCGAGAAGTCTGCCATGGTTATCATGATCGCGCGCATGACGCCCGGCCTTTCCTTCCTGATACCGCTCTTCCTGCTATTCCAGTGGCTGAACCTGCTCGGCACGCTCCTGCCGCAGATCATCATCCATCTCGTCGTCACCGTGCCGATCGTCGTGTGGATCATGATCGGTTATTTCGAGACGACGCCGATGGAGCTGGAAGAGGCTGCAAGCATCGACGGCGCAACACCGTGGCAGGTTTTCCGCCTGGTCGCCTTGCCGATCGCCAGGCCGGGCATCGTCGTCGCCTTCATCCTGTCAGTCATCTTCTCGTGGAATAACTTCGTCTTCGGCATCGTGCTCGCCAGCCGCGAGACGCGCACGCTTCCTGTCGCGGTCTATAACATGCTGTCTTTCGAACAGGTCAGTTGGGGTCCGCTCGCCGCAGCCGCATTGATCGTCACCTTGCCCGTGCTGATCTTGACGGTGTTTGCGCAACGGCAGATCGTGGCGGGCCTGACGGCCGGAGCCGTCAAGTGAGCGGGTGAGACAACGGTTTTGACGACTTCTTCTGCCTTCGAACCGCCTCCCGATCCGGCGCGCCGCGTTTTGTGTGTCGGCGCGGCGGTTATGGATACCCTGTTTCGGGTGCGCTCGCTGCCCACCGGCCAGGGCAAAATACTGCCCTACGACATGCTGCAGATCGCCGAGGGCATGGCGTCGAGCGCCGCCTTTGCGGTCGTCCGGCTGGGCGGCAACGCCAGCCTCTGGGGCGCTGTCGGTAACGATGCCACCGGCGAACGCATCATTGCCGACCTCAGCGAGAGCGGCATAGACACGAGCGGCATGCTGCGCGTGGACGGCGCCCGCTCGGCCGTCTCGACCATTCTCGTCGATGATCAGGGCGAGCGCCTGATTGTGCCTTTCTACGATGCGGGCCTGTACGAGACGCTCAAGCCGGTCACAAGAGAGGACGTTTCTTCTTTCGATGCGGTGCTGGTCGACGTCCGGTGGCCGAAGCTCGCATTGCGGACGCTGTTGGCGGCCCGAGAGGCGGACAGGCCGGCCATTCTCGATGGCGACGTCGCAGGCGAGGGCGTAATCGAGATGCTTGCACCGGCGGCGAGCCACATCGTCTTCTCGCAGCCGGCGGCCGAGCGGCTTGCCGGAACGGCCGAGCTGCTGAACGTCGTCGGCCTTCTGAAACGAAAGTTCGAGCATGCCTTCATCAGCGTCACGGCTGGCGAAAACGGCTCTTTCTGGTTCGATGACCGAACCGGCGAAATCGTCCATCTTGCCGCTCCGAAGGTGAGGGCGATCGATACGCTCGCAGCCGGCGATATTTTTCATGGCGCTTTCGCGCTGGCCGTCGCAGAAGGCTTGCCGATCGACGAGACGATGCGCGTGTCATCCATCGCAGCGGCGCTCAAATGCAAGGTGTTCGGCGGTCGTACCGGCGCGCCAACCAGGGCCGAGGTCGGCGGTGCCCTGCGGGATTGGGACGTCGGCGTTTGCCGCAGCACTCTGCTCTCGCTATGAGTTTCGAAACGCGATCAGCGCTCCATCAGCTTTTGACCGAGCCGGCGGTCATGCCTGCCAGGAAGTAGCGCTGAGCAACCAGGTAAAGGACCAGAAGGGGAAGGGAACCGAGCACGCTCATCGCCATCATTTCGTTCCATTCGAAAGCGTGCTGGCCCATCAGAAGCTGGATGCCGATCGGCACGGTTCTGAGGTCCATCGATTTTGTCAGCGTCAGCGCGAAGAGGAATTCGTTCCAGGCCAGCAGGAAGGTGTAGACCGCGGTGGCGACGATCCCGGGGATCGAAACGGGAACGATGACGCGCCAGAGCGCCGTCCAGCTTGAGCCGCCGTCGACAAGGACGGCCTCATCCAACTCTTTCGGCAAGGTGTTGAGATAGCCTGTCATCAGCAGGACGGCGTAAGGCAGAGTGAAGACCATGTAGGTGAGGATCAGCGCCAGATAGGTATCGAAGATCCTGAAGGCGACCACCATTCCGAAATAGGGGATGAGAAGGGTGATTGGCGGAACGGTCTGGGTGCTGATGATGAAGATGTTCAAGGTGTTCTTGAACCGGAATGAATAGCGGCTGAAGCCGTAGGCGGTCACGATCGCGACAACCAGGGTCAGGGCGGTGACGACGCCGGCGACGAAATAACTGTTGATGAAGAACCGCACTTTCACTGGATCGTTGAAGATCGTCAGATAGGCGGCCACCGTAAAATCATCCGGCAGCAGCCGTGGCGGAAGGGCGAAGATTTCGGTATTCGATTTCAGCGAACTGAAAAACATCCACACGATCGGAAAGGCCGAAAAGACCAGGCCGATCGCCAGGCCGAGATAGGTCAGGATGGTCGGCAATACCGAGCTCTTGAAGGAACGCTTTGCCATGGATCACCTGCGCTGCTGGTGTTTGATGTAGAAGTAGGTGACGCTCATCGAGATGATGAGAATGATCATCGCGCTCGCCGAAGCCAGCGAGAATTCGTACTGGGAGAAGGCGAGCTTGTAGGTGAAGGTGGAGAGCACTTCCGTCGAATAGATCGGGCCGCCGCCCGTCGTCATCCATACGAGTGGAAAAACCTGCATCGTCCAGATGAAATCGAGGAGCGCGATGCTGATGATGATCGGCATCAGCTGCGGAATGGTGATGTACCAGAACTTTTGGATTTCGTTCGCGCCATCGATGCCGGCTGCCTCGTAAAGCTCCTTCGAAATGCCCTGGAGGCCGGCGAGCAGGCTGACCATGTAGAGCGGATAGCCTGCCCAGATGTTTGCGAAGGTCAAAGCGTGGATGGCCGTGCGCGTCGAGGAGAACCACTCGACCTTGAAGTTGATGATATGGAGCGCCATCAGCACGCTGTTGACGACGCCGTTCGGGTCGAGCAGCAGGCGCCAGATGATGGCGATGATGACGGCCGTGAACAGCCAGGGCAGGATGAAGAGCACGCGCAGGATGCTGCGAATGAGCGGATCGACGCGGTTGGTGTTCAACAGCAGCGCGAAGGCCAGGCCGATGATGAAGTGGAAGATGACGCTCATGATCGTGAAATAAAGCGTCTGCACGACCGACTGCCAGAAGACCGGATTCTCGAAGATGGTCATATAATTCTGGAGGCCCGCGAAGGCAGCGTCCTTTTTCATGATGGCGCCGTCCATCAGTGAATATTTGAAGACCATCACCATGGGAAACAGCATCAGCAGGACAAGCAGCAGGGTCGCCGGCGAAACGTAGAAATACGGCACCAGCTTCCTCAAGGTGCTATAACGAAGCCATCTTTTTCTTCGCGCTTTGGCTTGCGCAGCGACCAGAGCCGTAGCCGAATGATTCATGAGCTGTGACTTTCTATTCTGTCGAAATTTGACGACTTGCACCGGCAGCGCCTGGTTGCGCTGCCGGTGATCCGTGAAAGCGACGTGCTTAGAACTTCGCCAGCCAAGCCTTCTCGGTATTGGCAGCTGCCTCCTTGGCTGACTGCCCGCCGTCGAACATCTTCTGAACTTCGACGTTCATGTCGCGCATCAGCTCTTCGGCAACCGGAAGGCCGACGAACTCGTTCGCAGGATAACCGCTCTGGAAGATTTTGAAGGCTTCCGCGAAGATCGGGTCCGAGGCCACGAAGTCCGGCTTGGCATGGACGTTGCCGGGGAAGGCATTGGCAATCGAGACGAGACGGCCATTGACGTCAGGGCTCATCAGGTATTCGACGAGCTTCCAGGCTTCTTCCTTGTGCTGGCTGCCCTCGCTGATGCCGATACCCCAGGATGCGTAGGGCATGCCGCGCTTGCCGGTGTAGCCGTCAATGGCCGGCAAGGCGGAGATGCCGAAATTGAGCTTCGGATTGCGTTCGCGGATGAGGTTCACATGGGCGAGGGAATCCACCATCATGCCGACGCGGCCATTGACGAATTCCTCGACCTTGTCCTGTTCCTTCTTGGCAAAAATGCCGGGAGAAATAACGCCTTCCTTGTTGAGGGAAGCGATATAGTCGAGCGTGCCGACCACGGCTTCATTTTCGAGGTCAGGCTTGCCGTCCTTCAGCATCGAGGCGCCGGAGGCCCAGACCCAGGACATGACGTCGTTCTGGATTCCGCTCGGAGACTGCAGCGATAGCGGCAGGACCCAGCCGTACTGGTTCTTCGAGGCGTCGGTCATTTTCTTCGCGGCTTCGGCAAATTCCGTGCGCGTGGCCGGCAGCTTGTCGACGCCGGCGGCCTTGGCGATATCCAGGTTGACGAAGACGGGGTAGACGAAGGATGCCAGCGGAAACATCACGCTCTTGCCATCGATCTTGACGATGTCGGTGATCTGGCTCTTGTCGTATTTCGCCTTGTCCATCAGTTCGTCCATGGAGGCGATTGCGCCCTGCTTGGAGAGCCCGTTTACCCACGCACCATCCAGGCCCACGACGTCGCTCAGCGTTCCGGAGGCTGCGCCGACGACGATCTGGTCACGCGTTGTGGCATAGGGACCGCTGACCAGCGTCACCTTGATGCCTGGGTTTTTGGCTTCGAAATCGTTCATGATGCCGCGCAGAGCGCCCGACGGCATTTCGGGTTCCCACCATTGAATGAACTCGATGGTGGTGTCGGCAAACGCCGATGTGGCGCAGAGCGCCCATACCGCCACGGCAGCCCGCATCGTCACGCCGAATTTTCTGATATTCATTTGTGCCTCCCAAAGATTGTCAGTTAATCGATCCTCCTCAAGATCGTAGGCAAAGTAGGTTCCCTGAAGCCCCTATCTGTCAATGAAGAACTGCGATCAGGAAAAGATGGGAGGCCAGCATTCACGGTGCGTGGTGCGGTAAATCATTGATAAAAAATCATAAAATCGATTGACATCATCAATGTTTTTCTGCAGCATTTGTATTGCTTGTGATGCATTTTTTCTTTACTTTCGTAAACAAATGAAAGTTTACCCAACAAAATGAAAAGCGTGGCACCCGGCTTCTTCACTGCAAATTTTCGAATTTGGGGCGCTGAAACAAGCACCTTTGCAACCACGCGGCGCAGACGGCGCAAGTCGCAGTGAAGGGATTATTTCGATTTTCGAAAGGGAGGGCAGGGCCCCCACCAAAAATGACGGATCACGCCGGCTTACGCGGTGACTTCGACGATTCAGGATACGAGGGGCATCCTGTACAAACTGCCGAATGCATGATTTGGCGCATCAGAGGATCGGCCGTTGAGTGAAATCGTTCCCGATCAGTTGTCGTCGTCCCGCCAGTAAGGAATTGAATGGCCAAGAAGAATTATAAATCGATGGACGACTTCGCGACTGCCGCCGGCGTATCGCGTCCGACCTTGTCGAAATATTTCGATGACCCCTCGCAGATCAAGGAGGTGACCCGCAAGCGTATCGAGGCGGCTCTCAAGAAGTCTCATTTCGAGCCGAACCTTTTCGCCCGACATCTCAATCGCAAGCGGACCAGGAATATCGGGATTCTGGTCCCGACCATGTCGGATCCCTTTTATGTGCAGGTCGTGTCGCTGATCGAGCTGGAGTTGCGCGAAAAGGGATTCTGGCCCGTCCAGATCTCTTCGCATACGCGGCCGGAGCTGGAGGCGGAGGCCGTGCGGACCTTGCTGTCGCTGAAGGTTGCAGGCGCGATCGTGGCGCCGCTCGGAGCCGGTTCACGCCGTTCCGCGCTGGAAAGACTAAGCGGCGCAATCCCCGTCGTCTGCTTCGACAACCCTGCCGGCGCTGACCTTCCCTATGTCGGAAACGATAACGCGCAAAGCATGGCAGCCATTGTGCAATATCTCTGCCGGTCCGGTGAGCCCCCGATATTCCTGGAGATTCCGCATTTGACCGAAAATGCCGGCGAACGGCAGGCGGGCTACCGCGCGACCATGGCGAGGGAAGGACATACTCCGCTGGTCATCGATTGCGACGCGCCGCCTTCCTGGGAATTCGAGCGTCTCGGATACGAGCAGATGCAGAGAATTCTTGCCAATGGCGGTCTTCCGGGCAAAACGCTGATATGCGCCAACGACCGCTTTGCTTTCGGCGCGATGGCAGCCGCATTCGCGTCGGGACTGAAAATCGGCCGGAACGACGCTTGCGACGTGCGCATCGCCGGACACGACGACCACCCGCTGAGCCGATATACCTGTCCGTCGCTGACGACGATGGCCCAGAACGCGCCGGAGATCGCCGCGAAGTCCGTGGAGCTTTTGCTGGCGCATATCGAGAGCGAGGATGATGGAACCACCCCTGCGACGAACAAGGTGATCCTCGAGGCAACGCTGGTTATGCGCGAGTCGGCTTGAGGCCGGCACGGGTTTCCGCGTTAACGGGCAAGCGCGGTGTCCATAGCGCGCCATCCCGTTGCGATGGCTTCGAGGGCCTCTTGCCCCTCCGGAATGGCCCGTCTCTTCGATACGAAGCCATGGATCTGTCCGGGCCAGATCCGGGTCGTTGCCTTCGCCTCGGCGCTGAGCCGCTCGGCATAAGCGGCCCCTTCGTCGAACAACACGTCGTATCCGGCAAGGATCACCAAGGCCGGCGCCACGCCCGCCAGCGACGCTACGTTAAGTGGCGAGGCTCGCCAGTCCGACCGGCTCGCGGCGTCCGGCAGGTAGTGGTCTCGGAACCATTTCATCGCGGCTGCCGTCAGGCCGAAACCCTCTTCGTAACGTGAGTAGCTGTCGGTTGTCTGCAACTGGTTGGTCACCGGATAGATCAGCACCTGTCCGATGACAGGCGGCACCTGTCCGTCCCGCGCCAGCAGGGCGACGACGGCGGCCAGATTGCCGCCGGCGCTATCGCCGGCGACGACGACCCGCAAGGGATCGATGCCGAGCGCATCAGCCTGCTCCGTCATCCAGACGAGTGTTGCGGCGCAGTCGTTGATGGGAGCAGGAAAGGGATGCTCCGGGGCCAGGCGATAGTCGGGCGAAACCACGACGGCGCCTGCCATATTGGCAAGCGTCCGGCAGATATCCTCATGGGTTTCCGGCGCGCCGATCACAAAGCCGCCGCCATGGAGATAAAGCAAGGCCGGCGCGCCCTGGCGCGGTGCAGCGCGGCCGCGCCATATCTTCAACCTGATTGCGCCTGCATGCCTTTCCAGGATCTCCACCACGTCTTCGAGCGGCCGTTGAATGGCTGCGAAACTATCCAGATATTGCTGCCGCGCCAGCGCCGGCGTGCAACTCTCGACCGGCGTTTCCGGATCGCCCGGCCATGCAAGCGCGCGTTTGGCGGATTCATCCAATTGTGTCATGCCAGCAAACTCCTCGCTTCGTCTTCCCGCAATTCCCTCGGCTGCGCGACGGTACCCGAAATGGTCTGCGGGGCACCGGTTTCGCCGGCACGCAGGATCGCTTCCATGACTTCGAGCACATGCAGTGCCAGATCGCCCGAAGCGCGCGGCTTACGGCCTTCGATGATTGCGCGTGCGAGATCCGCAAGACCAAGCATGCGATAGTTGGCACGATCCGGCGCTGTGATCGGCCAGTTGACGGCACCGAAGAGCTCGCCTGATGTATCCGTTTCCCGCCAGGGCGCGCCGCGGCCGGAGAGCGCGACGGAGCCGCCGAAATTGTCGGGGTCGGGCAGGCGCAGCGAGCCTTCGGTTCCGTGGAGCTCGATGGGATGGTTGGAGTGGCGGAAGACGTCCCAGGAGGTGCCGAAGGTGACTGTCGCACCGCACCCGAATTCCAGCAGCGACAGCACGCTGGTCGGCGTGCCGACCTTGAACGTGGTGCCCTGCTTCGGTCCCTCCGCCGTGATGAGCCGCTCTTCCTGCCCGCTTGTGGCGACGGCCTGCACACGGCGGATCGGCCCCATCAGATTGACCATCATCGTCAGATAATAGGGGCCCATATCCATCAGCGGGCCTGCGCCGGCCTGGTAATAGAAGCTGGGATCCGGATGCCAGTGCTCCATGCCGCGCCCCATCATGAAGGCTGTCCCGGTCACCGGCTTGCCGATGGCGTCGGCTTCCATCTGCCGCCGGGCATGGCGTCCGGCCGCGCCGAGGAACGTGTCTGGCGCCGAGCCGAGCATGAAGCCCTTTACGGCGGCGGCATCCACCAACCGGCGTCCTTCGGCGGCCGTGACGCCGAGCGGCTTCTCCGTGAAGACATGCTTGCCCGCCGACAGTGCCCGCATCGAAACGTCAAAATGCGCAGCCGGGATCGTCAGGTTGAGGATGAGGTCGATGTTCCTGTCGTCGATGAGGCTGTCGACGTCGGCCGCACGCAGATCGAACTCCGCTGCGCGGCGCTTGGCGGCGTCTGCGTTGAGGTCTGCACAGGCGATGATTTCGACGCCGCGAAACAGCGGCGCGTTGCGCATATAGGCGAGCGAAATGTTGCCGCATCCCACAACGCCGATCCTGAGTTTCATACCATTGGTCTGTGTCATCTAAGAACCTGAATTTGCCGTTGCGGGTGCGAAGGGTTGAGGGGGCGTTACATTTTAATCGCAAGGAATAAAATATATTGACGCACGGTAACATTTGACCTTACGTAATGGCAAGACGCTGGTGTCGCAATCCCCGCTGAAGAAGCCGCCGTTCCGCCTTCGGCCGCCTCTCCAGGCGGAAGAGGTTTGGCAAGGCCGGCGAAGCCCCTGAGGATTGCGCGCGCGGGGAAGCCGCCAGCTCCGGTATCGGCTGTCATCAACGAATAGGTCAGGACCGCGATATGAAAAATGCTGAGCTGCAGATCGGCTGCCAGACATTCACCTGGGAGATGCTGGGTACCGGTTGGGGCGGCGGTCCGGACGATCTGGTGCGCGCCGTCGCCGACGGTGGATATGCCGGCATCGAAATCACCGACACGATGATCGGTCACTACGCGCTCAAGCCTGCCGACTTTGCCCGCACCCTGACGGATGCCGGTTTGGCGCTGGTTTCTTTTGCCTTCGGCTCCGCCAGCGGCTTCACGGTGGCGGAAAAGATTGCCTCCGATCTCGACACGGCGCGTCGGTGGGTCGATTTCGCGGCGAACTTTCCCGGTGCGATGGTCTCGATGGGGTCGGCGACGGTCGTCTCGGATGGTCCGCGCGATGAGAAATTCTCCATCGCGGCCGAGTGCTACAATCGTGCGACCGAGATCGGACAGTCGACTGGCGTCACGGTAGCTGTCCATCCTTCTTCGCACCACAATACGCTGCTCTTCACGCGGGACGACTATGATCAGCTGTTTGCTCTCTTGGATCCGCAAGTGGGTTGGGTGCCGGATACCGGCCATATCCTGCGTGGGGGCCAGCAGATCGGCGATACGCTGGCGGCCCACCGGGACCGGATCCGCTACGTGCATCTGAAGGATGTTGACGCCGGTGGCACCTGGGCGATGCTCGGCGAAGGTGTCTGCGACGTGCCTGCCGTGATTTTGGCCGTTCGGGATGCGCCGAAGTTTATCGGCTGGATCATCGTGGAAGAAGAATCGGACCATGCCGGAACCGATCCTGCAGCCGCCGTTCGCGCGAACCGCGAGACGCTTCGACATCTCGGGTTTTAGCCCATCTCGTATTCCGTGGCGTCGGCCAAAGCTATCCGTCGACACCAAAGCCTCTCGTGTCTCTCTTGTAAATTGGAGAGGTGGACTGCGGGTCACGCGTAGCGAACCTCGACGCCCAGCTTGTCTAATCGGTGGCGGATGCCGTGCGGCATGTTGCTGTCCGTTATGATCAGGTCCACGCGCGACAGCGAGAAGGCTTTGGAGGAGGCGCCGATGTCAAATTTGCTCGAATCCGCCACGAGGACGACACGCCGGGCCATGCGAACCAGGTTACGCTTGGTCCGCGCTACGTCCTCGGAGACATCGACGACATCGAAGGCCTGATCGATCGCGTGGGCGCCGACAAAAGCCTGGTGGGCGACGAGGCCGCCGACCGCCTTGTCGGAATCCTGTACGATCGTGCTCACGGTGCTGGGAAATACGCGGCCGCCGATCATGTGCACGTCGAGCCCTGGACGGTACATCAGATGCTGGGCGATGTTCATCGCCGTTGTCGCAACCACGACGTTGCTGACCGGTGGCATCTGCATGGCCACCTGCAGCAGCGTCGAACCGCTGTCGAAGACAATCGACTGGTTATCGATGATCTGTCGCGCAGCCATCTGGGCGATGCGTCGCTTCGCATCGAAATTGCGCTGCATGCGTTCCTCGAAGGCCGCTGCCGGCGAGTCGGACGGCAGGGCGATTGCCCCGCCATGTGTTTTGATCAGCTGCTTCTTGGCGTCCATGATTTCAAGGTCGGAGCGGATCGTCACTTCCGAGACGTCGAAGAATTCCGCAAGCTGGCGGGTGCGTGCCTGGCCGACCCGTTGAAGTTCCAGCATGATCTGCTGCCGCCTCTGCTCTGCAAGCATATGTGATCCCGACCGCCGTTATTTGCAACAATGCGACTTGTGAAAAACGAAAGTTCGCCATCTCATTCCACAGCTCTTGCTGCAGAAATAGCCGTTCGAGGACAAGAATGCACGTCAAAAATTCATCATTCATGTAAAAACGAAAGAAATCGAAATATTGAATGTTTGTTTGTTTTCGAGTTAGGGTTTTTCCAGCATCGGTGCCGGCAATCGCAAGCCTGCAATCACAAAGCCTGCAATCACAAAGCCGGCAATCACAAAGGAAGTATCGCCATGGGTCTCGGAACTAAAATCCGCCTCGCACGCCTGTTCTCGAACCCCTCGGGTCATCTGTTCGGAGGCGCCGTCGATCATTTTGTCGGTTATGGCAATGTGCGTGAGGGCGGGCTTGCCGACCTGCCGGGTGCGCTGAGACGCGTCATGGCTGGAGGCCCAGACTACATCAGCATCCAGCCTGGCGCGGCGCGCCACCTCTGGTCGGAATATGCCGGAAAGGCAGCGCTGGTCATTCAGGGCGGTTGCTTCACCGCCGACGACCGTATTCGCCAGCTCATTGCGACCCCGGAGGACGCGGTGCGTTATGGTGCGGACGCTCTGGCTGTCGCCATTCCCGTGCGCGGCGCCACCGAAGGAGAGTATATCCGCTGGCTCACCGATACGGTCAACGCCGCTGCCCGCTTCGAGATGCCGGTCGTTGCCCACGTCTATCCCCGCGATTTCTCCGACGGCGGCAAGATCGTGTTCACCCCGGATGAAATCGCTTACGCCGTGCGCATCGGCTTCGAGGCCGGCGTCGACGTTATCAAGGTCGGCTACACCGGCGATTTCGAGTCCTTCCGCGAGACCGTTGCGACTTGCCCGATTCCGGTCGTGATCGCCGGCGGCCCGAAGACCGATACGCTGCTCGGCGCGCTCGTCCAGACGTCGGAAGCACTGCGCGCTGGGGCCAAAGGCGCGGTCGTCGGTCGCAACCTCTGGGGTCACGGCGATACGACCATGGCCGCACGCGCCTTCAAGTTCGTCATTCATAAGGGGATGACGCCGGAGGATGCGCTGGCGGCGGCCGGTGCTTGAGACGTGTCGCGCCCTTTCCAGGTTCTGGGCTTCGGCGCCCTGGCAATCGATGACATTATCTATGTCGATCGGGGGCTGACGGCCGGCAAGGGGAAGGTGACGAAGCGCGCCACGGACCATGGCGGCAACGTGGCGACGGCCCTTGTTGCCGTCGCCCGGCTCGGCGGGCGGGCCGGCTTCATCGGCTGGCTCGGCGATGAGCGGGCGGCCGACGTGGCGGGCAGCGAGCTCGAGCGGGACGGTGTCGACATATCGCTGGCTCCCCGCCACGCGGATGCAGCGCCGATCCGCTCTGTGATTACGGTCGGTCCCGACGGCGACCGGTTCATCGCTTACGACGACGATGTGCTGCACGGCACGTCGGAGGCGCTGCCCGACGACGTTTTGATGCAGGCGCCGGTACTGCTGATCGATGGCTATGCCACGCACTCCGAAAGTGCCGTGGCGCGCGCACGCGCTTTGGGCCTTGCCGTGATAGCCGATATCGAATGGACGGTCGGTGCCGCGACCGACCGCATCCTCGCTTTTGCCGATCATCTGGTGCTGCCGCTCGCCTTTGCGCAGGAGTACACCGGCGAGGATGATCCAACGATGATCCTGGACAAGCTCTGGTCCGGGGATCGATCCGCGGTTGTCCTGACTGACGGCGAAAGAGGGACTCACCTGCGCCAGAGGGGCGATATCACCCGGTGGCACTTGCCGGCCTATCAGGTTCAGGCGGTCGACACGACCGGCGCCGGGGATTGTTTTCACGGTGCTTATGCTCTTGCCCTCGCTAGGGGTAAGAGCCCGCTTGAGTGCACTGCCTATGCCACGGCGGCGGCCGCCATTTCCGTGACCGCTCGGGGAGGGCGCAGAGGCCTGCCGGATCACCAGACGTGCATGGCATGGATGGCGGCGGAGAATGCGCCTGCGCCGCTCCCGATGTCGGGATACCAAAAATGAGGCACGGCGACGGATGTCGGCGCCGGTCGGCCGACTGAGCAAAGCCTCGTGGGTGACGTGTCATTTATCGCATTGAGCGATCTCTCGACAGCTGTAATGCCGGGTCACAAAAGTTACGCGCGGTAAAAAATATAATCCCGCAATATAATATCAGTTCCCTTTAAAAGACCTATGTTTTTCAAAAGGATATAAAGAATGTCTTGTGATCCTCAGCGGATTGTCGTGGATTCTTTAGTTGACTTTGAAGCTCAGGCCTGAGCTTTCTTGTCGAAAGGATCGGAGACGGCGGGGAGCGCCGTTGGAAGATGTGATCCGGACTGGTACGGGAGGACGAGACGTGGCTGTGGTTGTACTCGACAAAATCTGCAAGACCTATGGAAACAGCTACCATGCGATCAAGGATCTGAGCCTGACGATCCATGATGGCGAGTTTCTGATTCTGGTCGGGCCGTCCGGATGCGGAAAATCGACCGCTCTGCGCATGATTGCCGGGCTCGAGGAAATCAGCAGCGGAACCTTGAGCATCGGCGGTCAGGACGTCGTGGATCTCGCGCCCAAGGACCGGGACATTGCCATGGTCTTTCAAAGCTACGCGCTTTATCCGCACATGACCGTTTTCGACAACATCGCTTTTTCGATGAAGCTGGCCGGAAAGAACAAGGCCGAACGCACCAAACGTGTCCATGAGATCGCCAAGATCCTGCAGCTGGAGCCCTTGCTGGGCAACAAGCCCGCGCAGCTCTCCGGCGGCCAGCGCCAGCGTGTTGCGATGGGCCGCGCCATGGTCCGCGAGCCCGCGGCGTTCCTCATGGACGAACCGCTCTCGAACCTCGATGCGAAGCTGCGTGTTCAGATGCGGGCAGAGATCGCAAGCCTGCAGAGACAGCTGGGCGTAACGACGATCTATGTGACGCACGACCAGACCGAAGCGCTGACCATGGGCGATCGAGTCGCGGTGCTGAAGGGCGGCGTGCTTCAGCAGGTGGATACGCCCAAGGCTCTGTATCACCGCCCGGTCAATGCGTTTGTCGCGGGCTTTATCGGTTCGCCGTCGATGAACCTTTTCGAAGGGCGTATGGCGAGCGGGCGCATCCATCTGTCGGGCTTCTCCATTCCCTTGTCCGACGGCGCCTTCGAGCGTGCTCCCGGTCTATCCGCTTTCGAGGGTAAGGACGTGATCTTTGGGGTCAGGCCGGAGGACCTCTACGACAGCCGGTTGCCGTCCGGAGCCTCCCATCCGACGATCCCGGTTGTCGTGAAGTCGATCGAGGAGCTCGGCTCCGAGTTGATCGTGCATTTGAAGATCGACGCGGTCCGGATCGACTCGGGCGATCCCGATGCCGTCGAGGACCTGAGCGGGGCCGCCAACGCCGTCGCGCGGTTCGAAGCGGTCAGCGCGGTCGAGACAGGCCAATCGATCGATCTAGCCATCGACCCGGCGAAACTCCACTTTTTCAATCCTCAAACACATATGGCGCTGTGAAGTGACGAGGGAGAGCCGACACGCCGGTGGCGGTCCGGCCAGAAGAGGTCGGCGACGTTCGATGTCTTGAAAGCATTCCATCCGACGCCGAAACCAGCATTCATCTTCAATATCCGATCCAAAGGGCTTATCGATGCCAGCAAAACAGGAACGACGTCTCCGCATCGGCGTATTGGGAGCGGGCCAGATTGCCCAGGCCGCGCATTTCGAGAGCTGCACCAAGGCAGTCAATGCCGACCTCTATGCAATTTGCGACGTTGCCGAGGATCTCCGCGAACGTATGGCCATCACCCACGGGGCGGAAAAAACCTATGGCGACTACGATAAGATGCTGGCCGATCCCGACCTCGATGCCGTGGTCATCGCGACGGCCGATGCCTTTCATGTCCCGGCTTCTCTTCGCGCCCTTCAGGCGGGCAAACATGTCCTTTGCGAAAAACCGGTCGGCGTCACCATCGAGGAATGCCTTGAACTGAAGGCCGCAGTCGACAAGTCTGGAAAGGTGTTTCAGGTCGGGCACATGAAGCGTTTCGACGCAGGGCTCCAAGCTGCCAAATCCTTCATCCGCGATGAAATGGGCGAGATGGTCGCTCTCAAAGCATGGTATTGCGACAGCACGCACCGCTATCCGATGACCGATGCGGTCCAGCCTCTGATCGTCGCCAGCGCCAATGCGAAGAAACCCTCCACCAATCCGAAGGCCGACCTGCGGCGCTACTATATGCTTGCGCACGGTTGCCATCTGATCGACACGGCACGGTATTTCGCCGGCGACATCGTTTCCGTCAACGCTCGTCTGTCAGAGCGAGCCGGTATCTGGTGCTGGTTCGTGGACGTGGAATTTGCCTCAGGCACGCTCGGCCATCTCGATCTCACCGTCCAGGTGCGCATGGACTGGCACGAAGGCTTTCAGATCTACGGCAAGAACGGCAGCATTTTGGGCAAGACCTATAACCCATGGTACTACAAGACCAGCGAGGTGGACATTTTCCGGGAAGCGGATGGAGCCACCCATCGCGTTCTCGGTGCTGACGGCCATTTCTACCGCCGTCAGGTCGAAGGCTTCGCCCGCACTATTCTGGATGGCGCAGTGATGGAAGGCGCCGACATCGATGATGGCCTGGCATCCGTCCAGGCCATGGTCGCGGTTGCGCGCTCCGTCGAAAGCGGCAAGGCGGTTGCGCTGGCCGACGTCACGGGTGGCGTGTGATGAAGCTCGGCATCTTTGCAAAGACCTTCGAGGGAACGGAACCCTTGACCGTTCTCAATGCGGCCGCCGCAGCCGGGTTCACCTGCGCACAATACAATATGGCTTGCTCAGGCCTTCCGCCGATGCCGGAGACGATTACCGAAGCCCAGGCCCGCTCAGTTGCCGAAGCGGCGCGCGAGAGCGGCGTCGAGATCGTTGCCGTTTCCGGCACCTTCAACATGATCCATCCGGACCCCGCCGTGCGCGAGGCCGGCCTTCGCAGACTGGCAACGCTGGCCGAGCGCTGCGCCGGCATGTCGACGGCTCTGATCACGCTCTGCACCGGCACACGCGACCCCATCGATCAGTGGAAGGCGCATGCCGACAACGACACGCCGGAGGCCTGGCGGGATCTCCTCGACGCCATGGGCGCGGCCATTGAGATCGCCGAACGCTACGAGGTTGATCTCGGCATCGAGCCCGAGCTTGCCAATGTCGTCAACTCTGCCGAGAAAGCCTATCGGCTGATCGCGGCACTGAAGAGCCCCCGCCTCAAGATCGTGCTTGATCCGGCCAATCTCTTCGAGGTCGCGACGTTGGATGAGCAGCGGAGCATTGTCTCTTACGCCATCGAGCTTCTGGCCGATCGGATCGTCATGGCGCATGCGAAAGATCGCAATCCGGACGGCAGTTTCGCGACCGCCGGCAAGGGCGTCCTCGACTACGCGCATTATCTCGGCCGTCTCGAGGCGATCGGCTTCAAGGGCAGTCTCGTCACGCATGGCCTTTCGGCTTCGGAGGCGCCCGGTGTGGCAACCTTCCTGAAGAATAGCCTCGACGGTAATTCTGCGGGGGCTGGCAGATGAGACGGGCGCAACCGTTCGAAACCAGCGACGGGGCCATTCTCAATGTGGATGTGGCGGGCGAGGGCGCGTCCATAATCTTCCAGCACGGCCTATGCGGCGACGCGGCGCAGACCGATGAGGTCTTTCCGCTCGACGCAGGTTTTCGCCGGGTCACGATCGAAGCGCGCGGGCACGGCCATTCTCAAGCCGGCAAACTGGAGCAGCTGTCGATCGCGACCTTCTGCGATGATATCGCCGCCTATATCGAAAAAAACCTTATGCCGCCGATCGTGATCGGCGGCATCTCGATGGGCGCGGCGATCGCTTTACGTCTCGCGGTCAAGCGACCAGATCTTGTCAAGGCTCTGATCATCGCAAAGCCGGCTTGGCTGACGGCATCCGCGCCGGAGAATATGGCACCCAACGCCGAAGTCGGGCATCTTTTGAAAACTCTGCCGCCGGATGAGGCAAAGACCGCCTTCCTTGCCGGGCCGGTTGGCGTGCGGCTCGCCGCCGAGGCGCCGGACAATCTGGCCTCGCTCGCCGGCTTTTTCTCCCGCTCTCCTTTGGATGTGACCGCCGAACTGCTCACCAGGATTTCCAATGATGGTCCCGATGTGACCGACGAGGAGGTCGGCAATCTCACCGTGCCGACGCTGGTTATCGGCCATGATCGCGACAGCATTCATCCTTTCGCCTACGCGCATGCTCTTGCCGAGCAGATTGCCGGCGCGCGTTTCGTACAGATCACATCGAAGACCGAGAGCCGTCCGCAATACGTCGCCGACTTCCGGCTTGCCATGGGCAATTTTCTGAAGGAGCTCTGAAACAATGACACCCCCCTCCAAGACCTGGATCGCGGATCTTCCGAAGGATCGCCTGATTGCCGAATTCTCCGTCTGGTCGGCCGATCTCGTGCGTCTGGCGGACGATCTGGCACGCGTCGATCCTCACGTCGACGTCCTCCACATCGATGTCGCCGATGGCCACTTCGCACCGGCAATGTTGTTTTTCCCTGATCTTGTTGCCGGTGTGCGCAAAGTGTCCGCGCGCCCGATCCATGTTCACCTGATGGTCGCCGACAGCATCCTCCTGTCGCAGATCGAGCAGTTCGCCGATGCGGGCAGCGACCTGATCAGTCTTCATGTCGAAAACGAAAGCGTCGCCGACCAGGCTCTCGATCTTCTCGATCGCCGCGGTGTGGCCGCCGGCATGGTGCTCAAGGTCGATACCCCAGTCGAGCGGATCGAGAAATACGCTTCCCGGCTGCGCTTTGTGACGCTGCTCGGCACGGCGATCGGCGTGAAGGGCCAGGGTCTCGACGGGAAGGCCGGCGCGCGGCTTCAGCAGGCAAAGCAAATCATCGGCGGCTGCGGTGCGGCGCACAGGATCGTGCTGGCGGCCGACGGCGGTATTCGCGAGCACACCGTGCCTCTTCTGCGCCAGTCGGGTGCGGAAACGGTCGTCCTCGGTTCCCTGGCTTTCAATGCGTCATCGCTCGACGAGCGGATGGCATGGGTGCGCGCACTCTAACTTATGGTCTTCACATGCAGCAGATTGCCATTGGAATCGACCTCGGTGGGACGCAGGTGCGCGCTGCCCTCGTCGACGAGCACGGCAGGATCCTGGCGCGTGCAGCCGAACCGACCGATGCGCTGGCGGGCCCCGACCGCGTGCTCGCCCAAATTTGCGGCCTGACCGATGGACTGCTTGCAGCATCGAACCCCGCCTCGGTGGTGGGCGTCGGCGTATCCGCTCCGGGCCCGCTCGATACGGTCGCGGGCGTCGCCTCGAATATCCCGACGCTCTCAGGCTTTGTCGATTTTCCACTGAAGGCGGAGTTGCAGAAGCGGTTTCCGTTTCCGGTCGACCTCGAGAATGATGCGATTGCCGCTGCCATCGGCGAGTGGCAGTTCGGAGCCGGCAAAGGGCTCGACAATCTGGTCTATGTCACGGTGAGCACTGGCATTGGCGGTGGCGTTGTGTCGGATGGTCGCGTCGTGCGCGGCCGCAAGGGCATGGCAGCCCATGTCGGGCACATGTCGGTCGTGCCGAATGGAGAGCTTTGCCCCTGCGGCAACAGGGGTTGTTTCGAGGCCTACGGATCCGGAACGGCTTTTGCGCGCCGCGCCCAAATGCGGGTGATGGAATCCAGCGGGACGACGATCGGCAGCGACGGCGGCACCATCGACAGCCGCAGCGTTTTCGCAGCCGCAAGAGATGGCGATCGTCTCGCAAATCAACTGATTGACGAAGAAGCGGAAATTCTCGGTCGCGGCTTCACCAGCCTGATCCATATCTTCAGTCCCGATATCATCGTTATGGGAGGCGGGCTTTCCCACGAGTTCGACCGGCTGCAACCCGGCATTCAAGCCTACATCACGCAATGGGCAATGCCGGCATTCAAGGATGTCAGGGTAATGCTGGCGGCGTTGGATCAGAACTCGGGCCTGGTCGGCGCAGCGGCTCTGGCGTTTCTGAGCGGCAAGGTTCCTGCGATCGATCAGCTTTAGAAAAGCAGGCCGATCCTGCGTGCGTCGGTAAACGCACCATCGAGAGGTTGCTCTCCGTCAGGGCGGCGGGGCGGTACTTTCCCTCAGGATCAGTTCGACTGGCCACAATTCGTGGACCTCATCCACGGCACGTCCAGCGATAAGCTGTAGCGTTAGCTCAGCGCATCGCGTGCCCGCGGCACGCATGGACGATCGTGTTGTCGAGAGCGACGGCACCATGCTTTCGGCCGTTAGATATGGGAAGACGTCGTCATGGGCGATGACGGAAACATCCTGCCCTACCGTCATCCCAAGCGAACGGACGGCACGGTAAACACCAAGCGCTGTCATCGTGGAACCGGCAACGATGGCGGTCGGCGCATTCGCCCTCTCCAGAAAAGAGCGGGCATGTCGAAAGCCGCTCTCGTCGGAGAATTTATCGCAGACCATCAGGTTGGGATCGGCGACGAGCCCACGTTCCTGGTGCGCGACCCGAAAACCCTGCTCGCGATGGATCGAATACGTCTTGCCCCGCAGACCATTGATCATGGCAATGCGCCGATGCCCGAGATCGAGCAGATGTTCGGTGGACCGACGCACGGCATTTTCATTGTCGATATCGAGCCACGCGTGAACGTGCTCGGACTCCGACCGGCCGTGAACCAGGAAAGGCAGGCCTAAGCTGTTCAGCACTCCGATCCGCGGATCCCTCGGGCGAGGCGAATGAATGATCACCGCATCCACCCGGCGGCTTTCGACCAAGCGTCGGTAGGCCTGCATCTCGTCCTCATCATTGTGTGCGGTAATAGGCGTGATCAGAATATCGGTATCGGCCGTTTCCAGGCGCTGTGCCATCCCCGACATGAATTCGGCAAAATGGATTTCTCCCGACCGCGCCATCATGACGCCTATCGCTCCGGCTCTCCCCGTCTTTAGCCGCACGGCATTGATATCGGGGCGGTAGCCAAGGCGCATTGCTTCGCTTGCAACCCGGGCACGCGTGGCTTCGCTCACCTCTGGGTAGCCGCTGAGCGCACGGCTGACCGTCGTCGGAGAAAGTCCTAGCTGCTTTGCAAATTCGCGAAGTTTCATCGGATGTCTTCTTTGTCCCGGCAATCAATGGACGATGCGTTGGCGATGCGCAACGGGCAAGTTGCCTAATTCGGCCGGGTTGAAATCGATTTCAATTTCGTCGACTCAGGATGCCTCGCGGATAAGTCAGAATTCCCTCAAAAATTGTAAACTGTATGGTATATGCCGATAGACGCAACTTAATAGCGTTCATTTGGCGACTTGACGCCGTTAAAGCCTTCTGCAATGTTCTCTTGGCCAAATCGATTTCAATTTCTGGGAGGAGATCATGAAAAAATTTGCTTTGGGCTTGTCCGCGCTCGGAATCGCCATCGCGGCTGCCGGCCCGATCCGCGCTGCCGAAATTTCCTTTGCCGCCAACACCACGGGAAAAAACGTCGAATTCTTGAACAAGCAGCTGGCTATTTTCGAGAAAGATACCGGCAATCAGGTCAAGCTCGTGACCATGCCGTCATCGAGCAGCGAGCAGTTTTCTCAATATCGCCTGTGGCTTGCTGCTGGAAACAAGGACGTCGATGTCTATCAGACCGATGTCATCTGGGCACCGCAGCTTGCCGACCAGTTCGTCGATCTGAAAGAGGCGGCCAAGGACGTGGTCGGCCAGTTCTTCCCGTCGATCATCGCGTCTCAGACTGTCAATGGCCGGCTTGTGGCGCTGCCGTTGTTCACCGATGCTCCGGCGCTGTTTTACCGAAAGGACCTGCTGGAGAAATATGGAAAACAGCCGCCGAAGACCTGGGACGAGATGGCAGCAACCGCCAAAGAGATTCAGGATAAGGAACGCCAGGCCGGACAGAAGGACCTCTGGGGCTACGTCTTCCAGGGCAATTCCTACGAAGGGCTTACCTGCAACGGACTGGAATGGGTGAAATCGTCGGGCGGCGGCCAGATCGTCGAGCCGGACGGGACGATCTCGATCAACAACGAGAAGGCGGCAGCCGCGCTTGAACGGGCCAAGGGCTGGATCGGCACGATCTCACCGCCAGGGGTGCTCGCATATCAGGAAGAAGAATCGCGCGGCGTCTGGCAGACCGGCAACGCCGTCTTCATGCGCAACTGGCCTTACGCCTATTCTCTCGGAAACGGTGCCGACAGCTCGGTGAAGGGCAAGTTCGACGTGATGACGCTACCGGTTGCAGCCGTCGGCGATAAGCCGTCTTCGACACTTGGCGGCTGGAACCTGGCAGTTTCGAAACATTCCGAAAAGCAGGACGCAGCCATCGCGCTCGTAAAATTCCTGGCGTCGAAGGACGTTCAAAAGGCACGTGCCATCGAACTCTCCAATTTGCCGACGCTGACGGATATTTATGACGACAAGGATGTTGCTGCCGCGCAGCCCTTCATGCCGAACTGGAAGCCCATTTTCCAGGACGCGGTGCCACGCCCTTCGGCGACGGCCAAGGTAAAGTACAACGAGGTGTCCTCGAAGTTCTGGACTGCAGTGCACAATACCCTGTCAGGCAGCGGTTCAGCTGCCGAGAACCTCGAGCTTCTCGAAGCCGACCTAACGACCCTCAAAGGCGACGCTTGGTGAATATTCCGACCGGCGGCTGTCAGGCCGCCGGTCCGGTTTTCGGACGCGCTAACGAGGGATAGACGTTTCATGAGCGAAATCGTAGTTCCACAAGCAGTCAAGCCCAGGGTTTCCCATTTCAGAGCCACCACGGAGTTGCGGTCCGAGCGTATTCGATCGGCATGGATGTTTCTGGCGCCGACGCTGTTGATCTTGGCAATCGTCGCTGGCTGGCCGCTGTTCAGAACGATCTATTTCAGTTTTACGAATGCGTCGCTGAACGACCTTGGCAATGCGCAGTTCGTCGGCTTTGACAATTATTTGTCTTGGATGACGCTGAAGAGCGGAAGGACCGTCTATCGCGGGCTGCTTGCCGATCCGGTCTGGTGGAATGCCGTCTGGAACACCGCCAAGTTTACCGTCCTTTCGGTGGTAATCGAGACCGTACTCGGGCTGATCGTCGCCTTGGTGCTGAACGCACGGTTCGTCGGGCGTGGGATCGTACGGGCCGCAATCCTCATTCCTTGGGCGATCCCAACAATCGTCTCAGCAAAGATGTGGGCCTGGATGCTCAATGATCAGTTCGGCATTCTAAACGATATTCTGCTCGGCTTCGGTCTTATCAGCGAGAAGATTGCCTGGACCGCTAATCTGGAAACGGCGATGATCGCCGTGCTGATCGTCGATGTCTGGAAGACGACGCCCTTCATGGCGCTTCTGATTCTTGCGGGACTACAGATGGTTCCGGGAGACATCTATGAGGCTGCCAAGATCGATGGCGTCAATCCGGTCAAGGTTTTCTGGCGTCTGACGCTGCCGCTGATCCGACCGGCTATCATGGTTGCCGTGATCTTCCGGATGCTGGATGCGATGCGCATCTTCGACCTGATCTATGTACTGACGCCCAACAATGCGCAGACGAAGACCATGTCGGTCATGGCGCGCGAGAACCTGTTCGACTTCGACAAGTTCGCCTACGGCGCCACCGCGTCAACGGTGCTTTTTCTCATCATTGCCTCCGTAACCGTCCTTTATATCTGGCTCGGTTGCGTCAAGCTCGGCGGGGAGGAACGTTGATGCTGATTTCGATCGCCAAGAATACGCTCTTCTACCTGCTCGTCACAATCATCGTCATCATTGCGGTATTTCCGTTCTACTATGCAATCCTCACGAGCCTGAAGACCGGCACGGCCCTTTTCAAAGTCGATTATTGGCCGACCTCGATCTCCTTCGGCAACTACACTTCCGTGATGGGCCAGGGCGGTTTCGTCCGCAGTCTGGCGAATTCCGCTATGATCGCCTGCGTCGTGGTTTCAGCATCGCTGCTACTTTCGATCACCGCTTCCTTCGCTTTAGCCCGGGTGCACTTCCGCGGGCGGGCACTGTTGATGTTGACCATCCTCTCGGTGTCGATGTTTCCGCAGATTGCCGTTCTTGCGGGCCTCTTCGAACTCATCCGCTGGATCGGCATCTTCAACACGCCGTTCGCGCTGATCTTTTCCTACATGATCTTCACGCTCCCCTTCACCGTCTGGGTGCTGACGACCTTCATGCGGGAATTGCCGATCGAGATCGAGGAGGCGGCAATCGTCGACGGCGCCTCACCATGGGTCATCATCACCCAGGTGTTCATGCCGTTGATGTGGCCGGCGCTGGTAACAACCGGACTGCTCGCCTTTATCACCGCCTGGAACGAGTTTCTTTTCGCGCTGACATTCACATCGTCGGATACGCAGCGAACCGTCCCGGTTGCGATCGCCCTGCTTTCGGGCAACAGCGCATTTGAGATCCCGTGGGGCAACATCATGGCGGCTTCAGTAATCGTCACCGTACCGGTCGTCGTGCTTGTTTTGATATTTCAGCGCCGGATCATTTCGGGACTGACCGCCGGCGGCGTCAAGGGTTGAGGGAGTAGGACATGGCAGAAATCCGACTGGAGAATATCCGCAAGAGCTTCGGCGCTTTCGAGGTGATCAAAGGCGTGACGATGGACATCCGCCGGGGCGAGTTCATGGTGTTCGTGGGGCCGTCGGGATGCGGCAAGTCCACGCTGCTGCGGCTTATCTCCGGGCTCGAGGACATCACGTCGGGAACCCTCTCCTTCGACAACAAGACGGTGCACCAGCACGCGCCGTCGAAGAGAGGGATCGCCATGGTGTTCCAGTCCTACGCGCTCTACCCGCATATGACGGTCTTCGACAACATGGCTTTCGGCATGAAACTTTCCGGGAGCACCAGAGACGAATGCCGCCGGCGCGTTGAACAGGCCGCCGGTATGCTGCAGCTCTCACCCTACTTAGACCGCTTACCGCGACAGCTTTCCGGCGGCCAGCGTCAGCGCGTCGCAATCGGCCGGGCGATCGTACGCGATCCCAAGGTCTTTCTCTTCGACGAGCCGCTGTCCAACCTCGATGCGGCGCTTCGCGTCGCGACGAGGCTGGAAATCGCGAAGCTTCATCGCAGCATGCACAACACGACGATGATCTATGTGACCCATGACCAGGTCGAGGCCATGACACTCGCCGATCGGATCTGCGTGTTGAGGGACGGCGTCGTCGAGCAGATCGGCACGCCGCTGGAACTTTACGAAAGCCCCAATTCGGTCTTCGTTGCCGGCTTCATCGGTTCGCCGAAAATGAATTTCCTCTCGGGCGGGCTGGCGCAACCCTATGATAGCCATACGATTGGCGTGCGCGCAGAACATGTTCGCATCATGCCCGAGTCGCCCGTTTGGAGCGGCACGGTCATCCATTCAGAAATCCTCGGCGCCGATAGCTTCGTCTATCTGGATATCGGAGCGGATGAGCCGTTCGTCGTGCGGGAAGCCGGTGTCTCCCGCCACGCGCCCGGCCAAACACTTGGCCTTGTGCCGCTTGCCGGCCACGTTCACCGTTTCGACCGGTCGGGCCGGGCGCTTGAGCGAGCATCCATGCGGGCTGCCTGATTTTCCCAGGGTCGATGTTTCTCCCAAGGCTCGATCCATTTTTAACTAAAAGGAGAGAACGACGTGACCATTCGCACCGTTGTGTGGGGTGAGAACATCCACGAGAATACCAATGAGATCGTCCGGGGGATCTATCCCGAGGGCATGCACACGACGATCGCCAATGCGCTGAACACCGATCCAAGTATCTCGGCGACGACAGCGACGCTGCAGGAGCCGGAACACGGCCTCAGCGAAGCCCGCCTTACTGAGACCGACGTCTTGACCTGGTGGGGCCACAAGGATCACGGCGCGGTCTCCGATGCCGTCGTCGAGCGTGTCGCCAAGCGCGTCTGGGAAGGCATGGGCCTGCTGGTGCTGCATTCCGGCCATTTCTCCAAGATCTTCAAGCGGCTGATGGGCACGCCCTGCGCGCTGAAATGGCGCGAGGCGGGTGAGCGCGAGCGTCTGTGGACGATCAACCAGCGCCATCCGATCGCTGCCGGCATCGGCGAGCATTTCGAGCTTGAGAACGAGGAAATGTACGGCGAGCAGTTTTCGGTGCCGGAACCGCTCGAAACGGTGTTCATCTCCTGGTTCCAAGGCGGCGAAGTGTTCCGCTCGGGCCTGACCTGGCGCCGCGGCGCCGGCAACATCTTCTATTTCCGCCCCGGCCACGAGACCTATCCGACCTATCACGACGTCAATGTCCAGAAGGTGCTGATCAACGGCGTGAAGTGGGCCTATAAGCCTGAGGGATCGTTGACTGGTATCACCGACGCTCCAAATGTGCGGGTAGAAAAGGCACTGGAGCCGATCGTCGAACGTGGCCCGAGACTGCACCAGGCCGGCGAAGCCGGTTACCGCTGAGGAATTGAAACATCTTCCTTGGGCGTGGAGACCATGACAGACGGGCTATCGGCAAGGGTGTCTGGCGCTTGTGAAAGACGATCGATTTTTGCTGCTAACAGTTCGATAAACGACCATGAGGACAAAAATGCGCTTGATCATTCTCGGAACCGGAGGATGGGCAAACACCCATGCCATGAATTTTTCCGAAATCGCCGACGTAAAAATTGTTGCTGCTGTCGATACGGACGAGGTCCGGCTGCGGGCCTTCGCGCTCAGGCATGGTATCCCACTTACCTTCACGTCGCTTGATGACGCTCTTGCCTGGGGAGAGTTTGACGCCGTGACCAATGTCACGCCGGATCGCGCGCATTATTCCACGACAATGAAGATACTCGGCGCCGACAAGCATGTCCTCTGCGAGAAGCCGCTTGCGGTTAACTACCGCGAAGCCAAAGAGATGGCCGACGCTGCCGCTGCGTCCGGCAGGGTCACGATGGTAAACCTTACCTATCGTAATGTAGCGCCGCTGCAAGCAGCGCGTAAGATGGTGCTGGACGGACGCCTCGGCGCGATCCGCCACTTCGAAGCGTCCTATCTCCAGAGCTGGCTGGTCTCAAAGGCGTGGGGCGACTGGACCAAGGAATCGCAATGGCTTTGGCGGCTGTCGACAAAGCACGGCTCCAATGGCGTGCTGGGCGATGTCGGTATCCATATTCTCGACTTCGCGGTTTTTGCCGCCGGAAGTGACGTCAAGGCGGCCGCATCGCATCTTAAGGTGTTCGACAAGAGCCCCGGAAATCGGATCGGCGAGTATGATCTCGATGCAAATGACAGTTTCTTGATGATGGCTGAACTCGAAAATGGTGCCGCTGGCGTCATCCACGCAACGCGCTGGGCGACTGGCCATCTGAACGAATTGCGCCTGCGCCTGCATGGAGACAAGGGCGCGCTGGAGGTGGTGCATACACCTGAAGGTTCGACGCTCAGGGCCTGCGAAGGTCCCGATGCCGACAAGGCAATCTGGCGTAAGATCGAGGTCGAACCGGTTATCACCAATTTCCAGCGATTTGCAAATGCCGTGCAAAAGGGGCAGCTGGATGAGCCTGGTTTCGGCCACGCGGCCAAGCTGCAATTCGTTCTTGACCACGCAGTGAAGACGGCCGGTGCTCTGACTGAACTTTAAGCGCAGGCGCTCCGGTTCAGTGCCACCTCTGCAGGTGCTCGTCGTTTTAAGGCGAGGGCACCGGTTACGCGGCCTCGTTGGAACCGGTGCCGACGGCCTCATACAAATTCCTCGACAGGGGAGTTGCAAAGGGACGTCGGCTTGGTCAGATGCGCCGGTTCAACTCATCTTCGCTGATCCCAAAGTGGTCGAGAATGATGCCGACGTTTCGGCGATGAGATTTGAAATAGACGTCGAAGATATCGCCAAGCAGCGGAACGGTTCCGCCGGCGGCGTCGATCCCGAGATTGACGGCCATGCGTGCGAGCTTGTGGGTGGGAATGCCGAGGCGTCTTGCCTCATCGATGATGAAAAGACCGATGAGGGATGCGGCAATGTCGCCGACGGCCGGGATAAGGCCGAGAATCGAGTCTGCACCGATCCGCACGCCGATGACAGGCAATCTGACCGCGGTATCCATCAGACGCGCTATGCCGACGGCGCGCCGAATTCTGCCGAGTTCAATGGACGTCAGGTGTTTCGTGCTGGCGGAGGCTGGCATCAGCGACCTTTTGGCGCGAACGACCGTTCCGCCTCCTCGAGTGAGGGCGCGGGAAGGATGTCGTCGCATTGCTGCGAAATAGTCGGACGCAGCGAAAGCCCGGTGCCATCATGAGTTTCCATGGCCGTGAAACGCTGCAAACCCGATAAGGTTCGCTCGCAAAGCAAGGATCATCTGTCGTCGGGAACCACGACCAATTTGCCGACGAAGTTCTTCGCCATGAAATCGGTCTGCGCGCGGTGGAATTCCGATAGCGGATAGACGCCGCCGACGAGAGGCCGGATCTTCCGGCTTTCGATGTAGCCGACGATCCGGCGGAAGTCGGCGCGGCTTCCCTGGCTCGAGCCGTGCAGCTCGAGCTGCTTCAGATACATGGTCCGCAAATCGAGCTGGACGACCGGGCCGGCGATGGCGCCGGCTGTCGTGTAGCGGCCTTCGGGGCGCAGGATCTTCAGGAGGTCGTTGAACAGCGGCCCGCCGACGAGATCGGCGACGACATCGATCGGCTGGCCACGGCTGGCGGCATGGACGGCTTCGACGAGATCGCCCTTGCCGCGGGTCACCACCGCCTCGGCGCCGATATCGAGCATCGCCGCTTCCTTGCCGGGACCTGCGACCGCGATCGGGATGGCGCCGCGGGCCCGCGCGAGCTGAATGATCGCCGAGCCGACGCCGCCCGAGGCGCCGGTCACCAGAACGCGTTCGCCGGCAACAAGCCTTGCCCGTTCCAGCATGCGCTCGCCGGTCAGATAGGCGCAGCAGAAGGTGGCGAGTTCGACGTCGGTCAGATCGGTTGCGACGACATGGGCGTTCTCGGCCGGCAGTGCCATGTATTCGGCATAACCGCCGTCGCGGCCATGGCCCATATAATCGATGTCGGCGAGGCTGTCGTCGTCGCGGTTATACATCGAGAAGTCGACCATGACGCGTTCGCCGATGCGCGCCGGATTAACGCCAGCGCCGACGCCGACGATATGGCCGACCGTATCGGTGCCCTGAATGCGCGGGAATGTCAGCGTATTGCCTTGCCTGCGCCATGTGGAGACGGCGGACGGATCATCCTCGGTGCCGTAGGCGCCCTGGCGTACCCAGACGTCGGTATTGTTCATGCCGCAGGCCGTGACGCGGATCAGAACCTCGCCGTCCGCGGGTCTCGGGACGGGCACGTGCCTGTCATAGACGAGCTTGTCCAGACCGCCATGGCCGGTGAGCAATACGGCCGCCATCGTTTCCGGGATCGTCATACCGCTCTTCTCCCTCAGATGTTCTTGAAGACGGTTTCGATCGCATCCGCCGCGGCCTTGACCACGATATCGGCCTCCTCGCGTGTCAGGCAGAGCGGCGGGGCGAAGCCGAGGATGTCGCCCTGCGGCATGGCGCGGCCGATGACGCCGCGTTCGAGGAGGGCGGAAGCAACCTGCGGACCGATCTTGCGGCCGGCATCGAAGAACGTGCGGTCGTCCTTGTCCTCGACGAATTCGACGGCCGCCATCAGTCCGTCGCCGCGGACTTCGCCGACGTTGCGGTGGCCGCCGACGGCCTTTGCGAGTTCCGAGCGGAAATAGGCGCCGGTCGTGCCGGCATTCTCGACAATGCCGAGTTCATCGATCAGTTCGAGATTGGCGATGCCTGCGGCAGCACAGATCGGGTGAGCGGAATAGGTCCAGCCGTGACCGATCGCTCCCAACTGATCGGAACCCTGCACCAGGACTTGCCACATCTTGTTCGAAACGATTGTGCCGGAAAGGGGAGCATAGGCCGAGGTCAGGCCCTTGGCGATGGTGATCAGGTCCGGCTTCATGCCGTAATGATCCGAGCCGAACATCGTGCCGAGGCGGCCGAAACCGGTGACGACTTCATCGGCGATGAGCAGGATGTCATATTTGTCGAGCACGGCCTGGATCTTCTGCCAGTAGCTTTTCGGCGGCGGCACGATGCCGCCGGTGCCGAGAATGGGTTCGCCGATGAAGGCGGCGATCGTTTCCGGGCCTTCGGCGATGATCATTTCCTCGAGCTTGTCGGCGCAATGTTGCGAGAACTGCTCCTCACTCATCGACCGGTCGGGGCGGCGGAAATAATAGGGTGCTTCGGTGTGCAGCACCGGCGCCCGCGGCAGATCGAAAGCGTTGTGAAAGAGCGCCAGGCCGGTGAGGCTGCCGGTCATGACGCCGGAGCCGTGATAACCGCGCCAGCGTGAGATGATCTTCTTCTTTTCCGGACGGCCGAGGATGTTGTTGTAGTACCAGATGAGTTTGATGTTGGTCTCGTTGGCGTCCGAGCCGGAGAGACCGAAATAGACGCGGCTCATGCCGGCGGGGGCGCGGTCGATGATCATCTTCGAAAGCGTAATCGAGGCTTCCGTGCCGTGTCCGACATAGGCATGGTAATAGGCGAGGTTCTTTGCCTGTGCGGCGATCGCGTCGGCGATCTTCTGGCGACCGTAGCCGACATTGACGCAATAGAGGCCGGCAAAGGCGTCGAGGCTTTTGCGGCCTGTCGTGTCGGTGATGTAGACGCCTTCGCCGCCGGCGACGACACGGGTCGGCGTCTCGCCGCGGGCATGCCCACCCATATGGGTCGAGGGATGGAAGAAGTGATCGCGGTCCCAGGCGGTGAGTTCGTTACTTCTATCGAGCATGTCGTAGCCTCTTTCTTGAAAATGGGGGCTCACTTGAAATGGGGTCAGGCGGCCGTGTCGATGCAGAGATATTTGAGTTCGGTGAAGGCCTCGAGCCCATGGCGTGAACCCTCGCGGCCGAGGCCGGACTGCTTCCAACCGCCGAAGGGAATGGGAGCGCCGGTGATTTTTACGCGGTTGACGGCGACCATGCCGTATTCCAGCGCGCGGCCGAGCCGCATCTGGCGGGCGCCGTTCTCCGTGACGATATAGGCGACAAGACCATATTCGGTATCGTTGGCGCGGGCGACGACCTCTTCTTCCGTGTCGAAGGTGGTAACCGCCGCCACTGGCCCGAAAGTCTCCTCGCGCATGATCAGCGCATCCGCCGGCACATCGGTCAGCAACGTCGGCTCATAGAAAAGCCGGCCGGCCTTGTGGCGCCTGCCGCCGGTGACGAGCCGTGCGCCATGCGCCAGCGCGTCGGCGACCTGTCCCTCGACCTTGGCGACGGCGCGTTCATGCATCAGCGGTCCGATCTCGGCGCCATCCTCGAGCCCCGGACCAACTTTCAGTTCGGCAATGCGGTCTGCGAAGGCCTTGGCAAAGCCATCGGCGATCCGCCGCTGGACGAAGATCCGGTTGGTGGCAAGGCAGTCCTGGCCGGAGGTTGCAAATTTGGCGTTGACGGCGATCTCGACCGCCTTTTCGATATCGGCGTCGTCGAAGATGATCAGCGGAGCGTGGCCGCCGAGTTCCATCACCAGCCGCTTCAGGGTCGGCGCGCATTGGGCGGCGATCAGCCGTCCGATCCCGGTGGAGCCGGTAAAGCTCATGGCGCGCACGTGAGAGTCGGAGCACATCCGTCCGACGATCGTTGCGGCATTGCCGGTGACAACGTTGAAGACGCCGGCGGGAATGCCGGCACGCTCGCCGAGCTCGGCAAGGGCCAGTGCCGAAAGCGGCGTCTCGGAGGAGGGGTGGGCGACGACCGTGCAGCCGGCGGCCAGCGCTGCGGCAGCCTTTCGGGTGAGCATGGCAGAGGGGAAATTCCAGGGCGTGACGATGCCGGCGACGCCGAGCGCCTCGCGCCTGACGATCATTTCCGCGCCGGGCAGATGGCTGGTCACGCTTTCGGCGTTCAGCCGCTTGCCTTCCTCGGCATACCATTCGACGAACGAGGCGGCGTAATCGATCTCGCCACGCGATTCCGCGATCGGCTTACCCTGTTCGAGCGTCATGATCAGCGCCAGATCCTCCTTGGCCGCAAGCATCAGCTCAAACCATTTGCGCAGGATCGCCGCACGGCCCTGCGGCAGCATTGCGCGCCAGCCGGCGAAAGCCTCCGACGCAGCATCGATCGCCACTGCCGTCTCATCGGCGCCAAGGCTTGCAACCCAGGCCAGCGTCGCCGAAGAAGCGGGATCGGTGACCTCGAAACTTTTCCCTGTTTTGCCGGCAATCCACCGGCCGCCGACATAGGCCAGATCGCGCAGGAGATGACGGTCGGCGAGCCGCGACAGCGCGTCATGATAGGCGGGGCGGGCAAAAACGGCGGTCATGTCCAGTCTCCTCGTGGCGGTTGACGCAAGTCTTCCACGGGAGCGGGCGAGAGATTGTCTGTTGGCGGATGCGAAAAGAGAGAGATGGTCTAAAGGGCGGCGGCCTGGCAGAGAGATTGTCTACGATGTGGTCTGGTCTTCAGGTCTGTTCTTCACCGGCGGCAGTGAAGGAAGAGACCGGAAGGACGGTGTCCTCCTTCACCGTCTTGGTGACGATGTAGGTGAAGTAGCGGTCGATGCCGAGTTCGCGATCGAGAAGCCCGTCGACCAGCCGCTGATAGGCATCGATATCGGGCGCGATGATTTTCAGGATGTAATCGACGCCGCCGCCGACCGACCAGCAGGCGACGATCTCCGGGATTGCGCTGATGGCCCGCTCGAAGCGTTCGAAATCCGCCTGGCGATGGTTGGCGAGCGTCACTTCCATCATCACGCTGGCGACCGGTGCGATCCGCCGCGGCGCGATGCGCGCGTGATAGCCGGTGATGACGCCCGCCTTTTCGAGCTTGCGCAGCCGCATCCAGCACGGCGTCGGCGACAGCCCGGCCTTTTCGGCCAGCGCCAGTTTGGTGATGCGGCCGTCGCGCTGGACGGCGTCGAGAATGCGCAGGTCGATGGCGTCGAGCTTCATGGTGCTTTCTTTAGAAAGAAATCATTTCAAACGCAGCGAAAAGACAATGGGAGCGCATTTTGGCATTGTCAATTGAACTGATTTTCAGCAGTGTTGAAATCATGACAAAGTGGCGCCCCGATCCCTCGCAACTTCGCCGGCCGGCCTATCTCTCGCTTGCGGAACAGATCGCAAGCGCGATCACGGACGGCAAGCTCTCCGACGGCACACAATTGCCGCCGCACCGCAAGATGGCGGATGATCTGCATCTTTCCGTGCAGACGGTCAGCCGCGCCTATGACGAGTTGATCCGCCGGGGGCTGATCTCCGGCGAGATCGGACGCGGCAGCTTCGTCCAGACCAGGCCGCGCGAGCCGGAACCGCCCTATCTGCCGGAACGGCTGGGCGAGGTAATCGATCTTTCGATCCTGAAACCGGTCTGCGAGCAGATCCATTTGGAAAGGCTGCGGCAGGCCTTCGGCTGGCTTTCGGAAAACCTGCCTTCCAGCTCGGCGCTTTCGTTCAGGCCGAACATGGTATTTCCGCGCCATCGCGCGGTCGCCACGGAATGGCTGGCGCGCTGCGGGCTGGAGGTATCGCCGCTGAACGTCAGCGTGACGAACGGTGCGACATCGGGCATGACGGTGGCGCTGATGAGCGTCGCCCCGCCCGGCTCGACGGTTGCGACCGAAGCGATCAGCCATCATACGCTGGTTCCGCTCTCCAGCTATCTCGGTCTGCACCTCGAAGGGCTGGCGATCGACGAGGAGGGCATGATCCCCGAAGCGTTGGACGAAGCCTGCCGAAAGGGACCGATCCGGGCCATTTTCCTGCAGCCCTCGGTGATCAATCCGATGGCGGCGCTGATGAGCGCGGAGCGCAGGCAGGCGCTTGCCACCGTCGCTGCGAAACATGATATCGCGATCATCGAAAACGATATTCTCGGCCCGATGGTCGAGGGTCGTGCGCCGCCGATGGCCGCGTTTGCGCCGGAGCGGACGCTCTACGTTACGAGCTTCACGAAAATTACTGTTCCCGGCCTGCGGATCGGTTATCTCACCGCGCCCGACCGCTATGTCGCCGCCGTCGCCAACCGGCATCTCGTCTCCAACTGGATGGCGACGCCTGCCATGGCCGAGATCGCCACCCGCTGGGTCAGCGACGGCACGGCGATGGAGCTGGTCAACTGGCAGCGCCGTGCCCTTTTGAGCCGGCACGCGATCGCGGCGGAGATGCTGGCCGGCCTACCGCACCGGGCGCATCCGCAAAGCCTGCACGTCTGGCTGCCGCTCTCCGGCAATCATACGGAAGACGGCTTCGTATCGCAGGCAAGGCTGCGCGGCGTGGCGATCGCGCCCGGCAAATCGTTCCACACCGGCGATCAGGGCTGGACGCCAGCCGTGCGCATCTCGCTTGGTTCGACGACCGAAAGCGAGCTGCGGACGGGGCTCGGCATCGTCGCCTCGTTGGCGCTAGGAAATCCGGAAGAGCTGTTGCTTGCGATCTGATGCAGATGCCTTGCGTTTGAGCATGCGCAGAATAATTGTCATGATATTATTTTACGAATTGACATGATTTTGATGGACCGTCATCGTTAGGACATTGCTTGTCTCAACAGGGAGAGACATGAATGCTTCCGCCCATCATCCGCATCGACAATATCGTCAAGAAATACGGCCCGCTGACCGTGCTCGACGGTCTGTCGATGAATGTCATGCCGGGCGAGAAGCTGGCGCTGATCGGACCATCCGGTTCCGGTAAGACGACGATCCTGCGCATTCTGATGACGTTGGAGACGATCAGCGGCGGCCATATCGAGGTCGACGGCGAACAGCTCTACCATATGCCTGGTAGGAGTGGGCTGGTGCCGGCCGACGAACGGCATCTGCATCGGATGCGCGAAAAGATCGGCATGGTCTTCCAGCATTTCAATCTGTTTCCGCATAAATGCGTGCTCGACAACGTGACGCTGGCGCCGATGCTGACGAAGGGCATCAAGCGGCCCGTGGCCGAAAAGCGGGCGATGGAGCTTCTCGATATGGTCGGCCTGGCCGACAAGGCTAAAAGTGTCCCGGCGCAGCTTTCCGGCGGGCAGAAGCAGCGCGTCGCCATTGCCAGGGCGCTGGCGCTGTCGCCGAAGATCATGCTGTTCGACGAGGTGACGTCGGCGCTCGATCCGGAACTGGTCGAGGAGGTGCTGAACGTCATGCGGCGGCTCGCCTCCGAGACGGACATGACCATGCTTCTCGTCACCCATGAAATGGGTTTTGCCAATGATTTCGCCGACCGTGTGCTGTTCTTCGATCGCGGCAAGATCGTCGAGGAAGGCAAGCCGGGCGACATCTTTCGCAATCCGACGCAGGAGAGGACGCAGACCTTCCTGCGCAAGATCATTGCGGCGGGGCACCGCATCTGACCTCAGACATTGCCCGCAAGAACAAAACTCAAGGAAAATCAGAGGAGTTGGGAACGATGAAAACAGGATATCTTTTGAGCGCCGCCAGCCTGTCGGTGCTTCTGATCACGGCGGCCGGCCCGGCCTCCGCCGCCGATGACAAGCTCGAGCAGCTGAAGGAGCAGGGCTATGCGCGTATCGCCATCGCCAACGAGCCGCCGTTCACCGCCGTCGGCGCCGACGGCAAGGTGTCCGGCGCCGCACCCGATGTGGCGCGCGCAATCTTCGAAAAGCTGGGCGTCAAGGAAGTGGTCGCCTCGATCTCGGAATATGGCGCAATGATCCCCGGCCTGCAGGCCGGCCGCCACGACGCGATCACCGCAGGCCTCTTCATGAAGCCCGAGCGCTGCAACGCCGTCGCCTATTCCGAACCGATCCTTTGCGACGCCGAAGCTTTCGCTCTCAAGAAGGGCAACCCGCTGAAGCTGACGAGCTACAAGGACATCGCCGACAATCCGGACGCCAAGATCGGCGCGCCGGGCGGCGGCACCGAGGAAAAACTGGCGCTCGAGGCCGGCGTGCCGCGTGACCGCGTCATCGTCGTTCCGGATGGCCAGAGCGGCATCAAGATGCTGCAGGACGGCCGCATCGACGTCTACTCGCTGCCGGTCCTGTCGATCCATGACCTGATGGCCAAGGCAAACGATCCGAACCTCGAAACCGTCGCTCCCGTCGTCAATGCTCCGGTCTATTGCGATGGCGCTGCCTTCCGCAAGCAGGATGTTGCGCTGCGCGACGCCTTCGATGTCGAGCTGAAGAAGCTGAAGGAATCCGGCGAATTCGCCAAGATCATCGAACCCTACGGTTTCTCGGCCAAGGCGGCGATGTCGACGAGCCGCGAAAAGCTCTGCGCCGCGGCGAAGTAACAAAGGGTAAGCAGCCGGCCATGCCCCAGGCATGGCCGGATTGCCCTCGAACGATCTCCCAAAGCGCGTCGCGATCTTTCAGATTCGCTCCTCGCGCTTTAGGTCCTTGTTTTTACGCATGTCGTTATCGCAAAACTGCTGCACCCTTTTGCGCGACATGCTCTAGGAAGTGAGTTGCCGATGTCGGTATGGTCCGGCTATCTGACACTGATCCTTGAGGGCGCCCTGGTGACGCTCGAACTGACGATCATGGGATCTGCGCTGGCGCTGGTAATGGCCTTCCTGGCGGGCCTTGGCCGCCTGTCGCGCTTCTTCGCCGTGCGCGCGCTGGCGACGGCCTATATCGAGTTCTTCCGCGGCACCTCGATCTTCGTCCAGCTCTTCTGGGTCTATTTTGTACTGCCTTTTGCGGGCTTGACCCTGACGCCGCTGCAGGCGGGCGTGCTGGCGCTCGGGCTGAATGTCGGCGCCTATGGGGCGGAGGTGGTGCGCGGCGCCGTCAAGGCCGTCGGGCGCGAACAATCGGAAGCCTGCATCGCGCTCAACCTTTCGCGATATCAGCGCATGCGCCACGTCATCCTGCCGCAGGCACTGCCGCTGATGCTGCCGACCTTCTGCAATAATGCGATCGAACTCCTGAAGGGCACGGCTGTCGTCTCGCTGATCTCGCTGACGGATATGACGTTCCAGGCGCAGGTGGTGCGGGCGCAGACCGGCAATACGCTGGTCCCCTTCGCGACGATCCTCATCCTCTATTTTCTCATGGCCTCGGCGATCTCCGCGACGATGCGCTGGCTGGAGCGGCGGATGGCGCGCAGCCTCGACGGCATAAGGACCTGATCAGATGGAATGGGATTGGGACTTTGTCTGGCAGATCATGCCGACCCTTCTCGAAGGGTTCAAAATCACTCTTCTCGCGACCATCCTCGGCGCTGCCGTCGCCATGATCGTCGGCCTGGGGCTCGCCATTGCGCGGCGCTCACCGGTCGCCGGCATTTCCAGGACGGTCGCTTTCGTCTCGGAATTCATCCGCGGCACGCCATTGCTGGTGCAGCTCTACTTCATCTTCTACGTGCTGCCGGATATCGGCATCCGGCTGGCGCCGCTGGTCGCCGGCGTCATCGGCATGGGCATTCACTATGCGACCTATACCGCCGAGGTCTATCGCGCCGGCATCGAGAACGTGCCGCGCGGACAATGGGAGGCGGCCAAGGCCACCAATCTGTCGACGCGCCAGGCTTGGATCCACGTGATCCTGCCGCAGGCGATCCCGCCGATGATCCCGGCGCTCGCCAATTATTTCATCGCCATGTTCAAGGAGACGCCGCTGCTTTCGGCGATCACCGTGCTCGAACTGATGAACCAGGCAAAGAGCATCGCCAACAGCAACTACCGCTACATCGAGCCGATGACGCTGGTCGGCGTCTTCTTCCTCGTCATCAGCCTGATTTCGGTGGTGGGATTACGCTGGCTCGAGGAACGCTACGCCAGGATGGATGACTGACCATGACCGTAGAGATCGAGATCATCGCTGCCGGCCGGCCGCCGCGGCTGGAGGATCGGCCGCTGGAAAAGCGCATCGGCCTGGTCATCCTCGCGACCGACCATACGACGGAAGTCGACTTTCAGCGCATGGTCGCCAGCGATCGCCTCGGCGTCTATGTCAGCCGCATCCATTATGCCAATCCGGTCACGCCGGAAAATCTCTTGAGGATGCAGCCGTCGCTGACCGAAGGCGCGGCACTGATCCTGCCGGACGAGGCGCTCGATGCCATCGTCTATTCCTGCACCTCCGCCTCGGTGGTGATCGGCGACCGGAACATCGAGGCGGCGATCCATGCGGCCAAGCCCGGCGTTCCCGTCGTGACGCCGACGGCGGCCGCCGTGAAAGGCCTGAAAGCGCTGGGCGCCAGACGGATTTCGGTGCTGACGCCCTATACGATCGAAACCAGCCGGCCGATGGCGGATTATTTCGCGGAGCTCGGCTTTGCGATCGACCGCTTCACCTGTCTTGGCGTGACCGATGATCGCGAGATGGCGCGGATCGCACCGGAGGAGATCCTTGCCTTCGCGCGCCAGGCGCTGGCGCCGCAGTCGGACGCGCTGTTTATCTCCTGTACGGCAGTGCGCGCCGCCCAGGTCGCGGCCCGCATTGAAGCGGAGACCGGCAAGCCGGTGGTCACTAGCAATCTAGCAACGGCCTGGGCCTGCCTGCGGCTTTGCGGCGACGATCGGGCGCGGCCCGAACTCGGTCAATTGATGACCAAGCCCTACCGGGAAGGCTGAGATCATGGTGAGCACCTTGCCTGTTTCGCTGGAGGATATCCGTGCGGCGGCGCGCCGGATTGCCGGCCGCGTGCTTGGCACACCGATGGTGCAGTCCGCTTCACTCGGCGAATTGGCCGGCGCGCCTGTCCATCTCAAGCTCGAGCATCACCAGACGACCGGCAGTTTCAAGCTGCGCGGCGCGACCAATGCAGTGCTTTCCTTGTCGCTGGCGGAGCGCTCGCGCGGTGTCGTCGCCGCCTCAACCGGAAATCACGGCCGGGCACTTGCCTATGCGGCAAAGGCGGAAGGTGCCGTCGCCACCATCTGCATGTCGCGGCTGGTGCCGGAGAACAAGGTTTCGGAGATCCGCCGCCTCGGTGCCGAAATCCGCATCGTCGGCGTATCGCAGGACGAGGCGCAGCAGGAGGTCGACCGGCTGGTGCGCGAGGAGGGGCTGGTGATGGTCCCGCCCTTCGATGATCCTGATGTCGTGGCCGGGCAGGGGACGCTGGGGCTTGAAATCATCGACACCTTGCCGGAGGCGGCAATCGTGCTGGTGCCGCTCTCGGGCGGCGGCCTTGCGGCCGGTGTTGCCGCAGCGGTCAAGGGCATCAGTTCGAAAGCCAAGGTGATTGGCCTGACGATGGAGAAGGGTGCGGCGATGAAGGCAAGCCTCGATACCGGCCGCCCGGTGCAGGTGGAGGAAGTGCCGAGCCTTGCCGACTCGCTCGGCGGCGGCATCGGCCTCGACAATCGCGTGACCTTTGCCATGTGCCGCGAGCTTCTCGACGAGGTCATCCTGCTGACGGAAGCGGAAATCGCCGCCGGCATGCGTCATGCCTATGCCTGCGAACGCCAGATCGTCGAAGGCGCGGGCGCGGTCGGCATCGCAGCGCTGCTTGCGGGAAAAATCAGGGGCGGCGGTCCCATCGTCGCGATCTTGTCCGGGGCGAATGTCGACATGGATCAGCACCGGCAGGTGATCAACGGGACGCAGCCGCTCTACGGTGAGGAGGGACCATGCGCCGGATGATCATTCTGACGGAAGCGGAACTGAGGAAAGTCATCGCGCTTGATCGCGATGCGGTTGATTGCGTCGAGGCCGCTTTCGCAGCCCTTGCGACCAAGGCCGTCGCGATGCCGCCGATCCTGCGGCTCGACATTCCGGAATATCGGGGCGAAGTCGATGTGAAGACGGCCTATGTGCCCGGCATCGAGGGCTTCGCAATCAAGATCAGCCCCGGTTTCTTCGACAATCCCAAGATTGGTCTGCCGAGCACCAACGGCATGATGGTGCTGCTGTCGAGCCGAACCGGACTGGTGCAGGCGCTGCTGCTGGACAATGGCTATCTCACCGACGTGCGCACCGCAGCAGCCGGCGCCGTCGCGGCAAAACATCTGTCGCGGGAAAATGCGTCCGTGGCCGCGATCTTCGGTGCGGGCATGCAGGCGCGGCTGCAGCTCGAAGCATTGACGCTGGTCCGGCCGATCCGCGAAGCGAGAATTTGGGCGCGCGATGCTGCCAAGGCGCAGAGCGTGGCAGCGGAATTGGCCGCAAAGCTCGGCTTTCCCGTCACCGCCACACTGGACGCCAGACATGCGGTGACCGGCGCTGATCTCATCGTCACTACCACGCCGTCGGAAACGCCGATCATCGAGGCCGGGTGGCTGGAACCCGGACAGCATCTGACGGCCATGGGCTCGGATGCGGAGCACAAGAACGAGATCGATCCGGCCGCCATTGCGGATGCCGACCTCTACGTCGCCGACAGCTTGAAGCAGACGCGGCGTCTCGGTGAGTTGCATCACGCCATCGATGCCGGCCTGGTCGCGGCCGATGCGGTCTTTGCCGAGCTCGGCCAGATCGTCGCCGGCCGGACGCCGGGGCGGATGCGCAGCGACCAGATCACCATTGCGGACCTGACCGGGACCGGCATCCAGGACACCGCCATCGCCACGCTCGCCTTTGCCCGCGCCGGCGCGGCGAATGCCGGGACCACGCTCGAAAGCTGACCGGCGCGGCGCCGGAAAAGAAGGGAAGAAACATGACCCAGCCCAAACTCAAATTCTCGCTCGGCGAATATGCCGCGCGGCTGGAAAAGACACGGCGTGCCATGGAGACGAAGGGCGTAGACCTGCTGATCGTCAGCGACCCGTCGAACATGGCCTGGCTGACCGGCTATGACGGCTGGTCCTTCTATGTGCATCAGGCGGTGATCGTGCCGCCGCAGGGCGAACCGATCTGGTTCGGCCGCGGCCAGGATGCCAATGGCGCTAAGTTCACCGCCTATCTGAAGCACGACAACATCGTCGGTTATCCCGATCACTACGTGCAGTCGACCGAACGCCATCCGATGGACTACCTCTCGGGCATCCTGACCGAGCGCGGCTTCGGCAAGCTGACGATCGGCGTCGAAATGGACAATTACTGGTTTTCGGCGGCGGCCTTTGCGGCGCTGCAGAAACACTTGCCGAATGCGCGTTTCGTCGACGCGACCGCCCTCGTCAACTGGCAGCGAGCCGTCAAGAGCGAGACCGAGATCGGCTACATGCGCAATGCCGCCCGTATCGTCGAGGCGATGCACGCCCGCATCTTCGACAAGATCGAGGTCGGCATGCGCAAGTGCGATCTGGTCGCGGAAATCTATGATGCCGGCACCCGCGGCGTCGACGGGATCGGGGGTGATTATCCGGCGATCGTGCCGCTGCTGCCGTCCGGCGTCGAAGCATCCGCACCGCACCTGACCTGGGACGACCGGCCGCTGAAGAAGGGCGAGGGCACCTTCTTCGAGATCGCCGGCTGCTACAACCGCTATCATCTGCCGCTGTCGCGCACCGTCTTCCTCGGTAAGCCGACACAGGCCTTTCTCGATGCCGAAAAGGCGACACTGGAGGGTATGGAAGCCGGTCTTGCAGTCGCCAGACCCGGAAACACCTGCGAGGATATCGCCAACGCCTTCTTCGCGGTGCTGAAGAAGTACGGCATCGTCAAGGACAACCGCACGGGTTACCCGATCGGCCTTTCCTATCCGCCGGACTGGGGCGAGCGCACCATGAGCCTGCGGCCGGGCGATCGGACGGAGCTGAGGCCCGGAATGACCTTCCATTTCATGACCGGTCTCTGGCTCGAGGACATGGGTTTCGAGACGACCGAGAGCATCCTCATCACCGACAGCGGTGTCGAGTGCTTCGCCAACGTGCCGCGCAGACTGATGGTCAAGGATTGAGGCTGTCATGACAGAGATTGGCTTGCGGCCGTCGCCGATCAGCGCGACGGTCAATTTTGCTGCCGAGGGCGTCCAGCACGGCTTCCTGCGCCTGCCATACAGCCGCGACGATTCCGCCTGGGGATCGGTGATGGTGCCGATAACGGTCGTCCGGAACGGCAAGGGGCCGACGGCGCTGCTGACCGGCGGCAATCACGGCGACGAATACGAGGGACCGATCGCGCTCTTCGATCTTGCCAACTCGCTGAAGGCCGAAGACGTGAACGGCACTGTCATCATCGTGCCGGCCATGAATTATCCGGCATTCCAAGCGGGAACCAGAACTTCGCCGATCGACAGGGGCAACATGAACCGCAGCTTCCCGGGCCGGCCGGACGGCACGGTGACGGAGAAGATCGCCGACTATTTCAGCCGTGTGCTTCTGCCGATGGCGGATCTCGTCCTCGACTTCCATTCCGGCGGCAAGACGCTCGATTTTCTGCCGTTCTGCGCAGCCCACATCCTGCCGAACAAGCAACAGCAGGAAAAAGCTTTCGAATTCGTGACGGCCTTTGCCGCTCCCTATTCGATGAAGATGCTGGAGATCGATGCGGTCGGCATGTACGACACCGCGGCCGAGGAGATGGGCAAAGTCTTCATCACGACGGAACTCGGCGGCGGCGGCACCGCCACGGCCAAAAGTGCGGCGATTGCCAAGCGCGGCACCATGAACGTGCTGCGGCACGCAGGGATCGTCGCGGGCGCCGTCGATCCCGGTCCGACGACTTGGCTCGACATGCCGGACGGCCGCTGCTTCTCCTTCGCGGAAGAGGGCGGGCTGATCGAACCTGTCATTGATCTCGGTGAAGCCGTCACTGGCGATGCGGTGATCGCTCGCATCTATCCGACCGGGCGGACCGGGGTAGGCCCCCGCGAGATCCGCGCCGGCATGAACGGCATTCTCTGTGCCCGGCATTTCCCGGGGTTGGTCAAGGCTGGTGACTGCGTTGCCGTCGTGGCGATCGTTACGGAATGAGGTGATCGGACAGGCGAGGCGGGGTCAGTTTCGATTGCTGATCACACCTCAAGCCGCTTTTTGCGGTCTTGCGCCGCTGGCGGCCGCGTCGATCTGAAAGCGGTTTACCACCCCTTCCAACGTCTGCGTCTGGCTGCCGAGCGCCCGGCAGGCCGAGGCGGTTTCGACCGCCATGGCTGCGTTGCGTTGCGTTACCTGATCGAGCGCGTTGACGGAGGCGTTGATCTCGCCGATCGCCACCGCCTGCTCGGATGACACCGAAACGATGCGGGCGATCAGGCCGGCAACCTGCTCGACCTGTCCTTCGATTTCCAGCAGCGCCTTGCCGGTGCGATTGACGAGCTGCACCCCGGTGGAGACCTGAGACGAGGAGGTGGAAATCAGAGTTCTGATCTCCTTGGCGGCGTTGGCCGAGCGCAAGGCGAGTTCGCGCACTTCCTGCGCCACGACGGCGAAACCCTTGCCTGCTTCGCCTGCACGGGCGGCTTCAACCCCGGCATTGAGCGCCAGAAGATTGGTCTGGAAGGCGATTTCATCGATGACATTGACGATGTCGCCGATCTGGGAGGACGAACCTTCGATCCTTTCCATGGCGGCGATGGCTTCGCGAACGACGGCTGCCGAATGTTCGGCGCTGGTGCGGGTCTCGGCCATCATGCCGGTTGCCTTGCCGGCATGAGCGGAGGCGTCTTTCGCCTTGGCATTCATCTCATCGAGCGCGGCTGTTGCTTCTTCGAGCATTGCGGCCTGCTGTTCCGTGCGCGACGCAAGACTGTCGGCTGCCTCTGTGATGCCGGCCGAGGAGCTGCCCACTTGCTTGGAGGTCTGGGCGATCTCCGCCATCGAAGCGCAAAGCGCGTCCATACTGTCGTTGAACTTCGCGCGCAAAGTCTCATAGGCGGCGGCGAACGGCGTCGTGATCCGGCAATCGAGATTGCCGGTCGACAACTGTTCCAGGCCGTATGTCAACCGATCGATCACCGTTTCGCGGATCTGCTCCTCTGCGGCCCTTTCGGCCAGCTGGCTGCGTTCGCGCTCGAATTCCGCATCGCGCAGTGTGGTCTCGCGCTTCTGCGCGTCCTGCCGCTCAAGCGCGTTGCGGCGGAATACCGCCACGGCCTTGGACATGGCTCCGATCTCGTCGGACCGGTTGGCGTAGGGAACTTCGGTCGAAAAGTCGCCTTCGGCAAGGTTGCCCATATAGGCCTTCATGCCATCGAGCGGCACGATTGCGCGGCGACGTAAGAGATAGAGCCCCACCAGCAATAGCCCGAACGAACCGAGGCCCGCAGCACCCGCATAGATCGTCCAGGTGACTATCTCCGAGGCAGCATTGCGCTCCTCGCCCTTCAGGAAGGCGTCGGAATTGGCAACGAGTTTCTCGACTGCATCCTGGTGCGAATGGAAGGCGACGCGCAGCTGCTCGATCGCACCATGCGCCTTGTCTTCATCCCTGGCATTCAAGGCAGGGATGATCTCACGGTTCATCACCCCCCAGAATTGATCGCCCTTGGCGATGACATCGTTTTCAAGCTCGTCCTTCAAAGCCTGCGGCAGCCGGGTGGATTTCCAATAGGCGCGGCGGTCGTCGTAAGCGGCCTTGAGATTTGCGATTTTGGCAAGATTGGTTTCGGTGAGTTCAGGAAATTTGCTCGCCTCGAAGGACAGCATGTAGGATTCGACCACAAACAGCGGCGGCGGCAGAATATCGGCGATCAAATCCTTGCCGTAGACGACCTGCTCATAAACCGGCCCGTTGACCTTCAGCCGTTCGAGCGCCGACTGCTGCAATCCGATCGACATGAAAAGGCCGGCTGAAACGGCGACACCAAACGCCACCAGACTACGAGCAATAGTAAGTGCCAAGACTGTCTCCAAATAAACTTTCGGCTTCTCTGCTTCGAGGCGCCAGATCGACGCGTAGCATTATTTCGAGAGAATACTGAAATATGGTTAATATTTTGGCGACGGAAGAAAACACGAACCTGAATACTTATGATATCCGCCATCAGTTGTCATCTTGATGGCTAATGCGCTGATGCTATGCATAGATGAAGGGAGATCTGCATGGCTGAACCCCAACTTTCCGTGCGCAGTGCGAAGGCACGCGATCTTGCACATCGGCTTGCCAGACGCGAAAATCGCTCATTAGCTGACATTGCTCCTCGCGGTAGCCCGACTGGTCGGAGAAGCGGTTCATGACAGCGTCATCAGCTGGGATAGGAGTTCGTCGGCGCTGATCGACGCGTTCGTCGAGCTCCGCTTATGGTTGCTTTTGCCGACTAAACCGTGGAGGATAGGATGTCCTGGGACGCGGATGTCGGGCGCTTGCTATAGGAATAGGAAGAGACTGATGTTGCAGCGGAAATGGTCGTCACAAGCGCTCCATCGCTAGAGAGGTGGGGATGCAAAGAGTTACAGAACTGAATAGTTCTCCAAACAGAAATCACTAATGCCACAAACGAGAACACTATCCCTCAGAAATTGTAGTCTACGTTCTCAGGTCGTCGCTACGCGTTTCGGCAGAGTGGTCTAGACCATCATGGATATTGTCGACGAGCCTGCGGCTGAGCCGCGCAAGCGGGGCCGGCCGAAAGTTTCCAGCGACGAGGACAAGCGGGCGCATATCGTCGAAGTCGCCGGCCGCGTTTTCGTGAAATACGGTTATGCGGGAAGCACGACCGCGATCGTCGCCTCCGAGGCGGGCGTTTCGAAGCAGACGCTCTACAAGCTGTTTCAGAGCAAGGAAGAGTTGTTTGCTGCCGTGGTCGGCGCGCATCGACGCCTGATGCTCGATCTGCCCAGGCCTGCCGAAGATATCTCGATCGCCGCGAGCCTCGAACGTATCTTCATGATCGATATGGATGAGGACAAGGATGCCGATCGCACCGGCTTCCTGCAGCTCGTCTTTCGCGAAGCGGCGCAATTTCCGGAACTTGTCGATATCCTGCAGCGCGAAGGCATGCTTGCCAGCCGCCAGCATCTCGCCGAATGGCTGAGCCAACGCCGGTCGGAAGGCAGATTGACGCTGGACGATACGGCGAGCGGAGCCCGGATGCTGATGGATATGATCCTCGGCGGCATGGGTCCGCCGGAAGGGCGCGCGCGGGCCAGGCCCGATCGGGCTCAACTGTTTGCCCATCTTCGCCGCTGCATTGCCATCTTTGCCGCAGGCGTCGGCGCCGCCTAAAGCGCATTCGAAAAATCCTGGAAAGCGATGCTCGGACTCGAAGCTATTTCAACAGCCTCGATGATGACCGGTTAGTCGCCGAAGCCATCAACTTCGACAGCAATGGTGACGTGACCGTTTCGCTGCAGGCCATGTCGGAGTCCGTCGTCGACGACTATGCAACCTACTGCAAGCAGGACAAGATCCGATATCTCGAAGGCGACGAGTTGACGGAAGCGACCGACGCGGCGGACGAAGAAATTTGCCTATTTTCGCGACTGGATGGCGACGACCACGGCCAGCGAATTCCTGGCCGACGATCGTCTGGTTCCTTCGTGCTCGAGGCGAAGGGGCTCGATCCCAACGATGTCACGTCGGACGCGCGCGTCGCGCGTGAGTATTCTTGATCGTGGTGCAGATGCTGTCGCGGTTCTTGCGGCTCTGTCGAATTCGCAAGCCATGATCGAGTTTGATTTATCGGGCGATATCCTCACCGCAAACGAAAGCTTCTGCAGGGCGCTTGGTTACGAGTTGAGGGAGATCGTCGGAAAACATCACAGGATGTTTGTCGAACCTGCCTATACATCCTGCACTGCCGAAAAAATCACCACGCGCTCCGCTGCGCGTTTTTTCAGCATGACCCATTGACAATTCATCCTTGATGGCACTTCATAACATTGTTCCAGTAAAACAGACATACGTCCATTATACTGGAACACTAGGAATCATCCATAAGGGGAACGCCATGACCATTTCCTTTCGCACCGGCGTGATATCGCTGGCCGTCGCCGCTCTGTTGTCCACGCCTGCGCTGGCCGAAGGCAGCAAGCTCGATGAAGTGCTGGCTCGCGGCCATCTCGTGCTCGGCACGGGCAGCACCAATGCGCCTTGGCACTTCAAGAGCGCCGACGACAAGCTTCAGGGATTCGACGTCGACATGGGCCACATCATCGCCAAGGCGCTCTTCGGCGATCCTGAGAAGATCGAATATGTGAACCAGTCCTCCGACGCCCGCATCCCGAACATCACCACCGACAAAGTCGACATCACCTGCCAGTTCATGACCGTTACCGGCGAACGCGCGCAGCAGGTTGCCTTCACCATTCCTTATTATCGCGAGGGTGTCGGCCTGATGCTCAAGGCGGATGGCAAATATGCCGACTACGCGACCCTCAAGGCGGCCGGCTCCTCCGTCACCATTTCGGTTCTTCAAAATGTTTATGCCGAGGCAATGGTGCATGCGGCCTTGCCGGAGGCGACCGTCGACCAATACGATTCCGTCGACCTGATCTATCAGGCGCTGGAATCGGGACGCGCCGATGCAGTTGCCACGGACCAGTCGTCGCTCGCCTGGTACATGACGCAGAACCCGGGCCGTTACAAAGATGCCGGCTACGGCTGGAACCCGCAGACCTATGCCTGTGCCGTCAAGCGCGGCGATCAGGATTGGCTGAACTTCGTCAACACCGCCCTGCACGAAGCCATGACCGGCGTTGAATTCGACTTTTACGCCAAGTCCTTCAAGACCTGGTTCGGCAAAGATCTGACGCCGCCGCAGATCGGCTTTCCGGTCGAGTTCAAGTAATAGCTACGCGGAGCGGGACTTTTCTCCCGCTCCGCTCCGTTAAAGAGTGAGAGCATGATGGCGTCCGAAAGCTGCTCATACTTTTCGGCATCATGCTCTGGTCTGAAAGGGCGGCCCGTATGGGTTACACGCTGAACTTCGCTGCCGTCTGGCGCAATTTCGATTTTCTGTTGAGCGGGCTCGCGCTCAGCCTCGGCCTGGCGGTGATCTCGATCCTGATCGGGGCCGCGATCGGCCTTGTCGTGGCCTTTGCGCTGACCTCCAAGAGCCGTTTTGCAGTCGTGCCGGCACGGGTCTATGTCACGGTCATTCGCAACCTGCCGATTCTCGTCCTGGTGCTTTTCGTCTTTTTCGCGCTGCCGCAGATGGGCGTGCGCCTCGACAAGATAAAAAGCTTCGTCCTGGTTCTGTCGCTTTATTCCGGCGCCTATCTGGCCGAGGTGTTCCGTGCCGGGCTGCTGTCCATTCCGAGAGGGTTGACGGAAGCGGGGCTTGCCATCGGCCTGACGGGGATGCAGATCCGCAGCTCCATCATCGCTCCGCTGATGCTGCGCAACGTGCTGCCATCGCTGTCCTCGACGATCATCTCGCTCTTCAAGGACACCTCGCTTGCCGCCGCCATCGCCGTGCCTGAACTGACGTTTGCCGCCCGCAAAATCAATGTCGAGAGCTTCCGTGTCATAGAAACCTGGATGGTCACATCCGCGCTCTATGTCGCGACCTGTTTCCTCATCGCCGCCGTGATGCGCTTCGTCGAGCGCCGTCTGGCCCTGCCGAGATAAGCCGATGTCCCACACCTTTCTCGAACAACTCTGGATCGCCCGATACGTCGTCATGAACGGCATCGGCGTGACCGTGTCGATCTCCCTGCTGGCCATCCTCGCGGGTTCCATACTCGGCGTGTTCGTCGGTTTGGCGCTCGTCTATGGCGGCGTTGTTTTGCGTCTGACCGTGCGCGCCTATACGGACATCATCCGCGGCACGCCGGTGCTCGTGCTCGTGCTGGCGAGCTACTATGTCTCCGCCGCTGTCGGCCTCGATCTCGGGCCGTTCTCTGCCGGCGTGCTCGCTCTTGCCGTCTTCTGCTCCTCCCATGTCGGCGAAATCGTGCGCGGGGCGCTTCAGGCGATCCCGAAAGGTCAGACGGAAGCTGCCAAGGCGATCGGCTTGACCTTTACCCAGACCTTCACCTCGGTGCTGTGGCCGCAGGCCATGCGCCAGTGCTTGCCGGCCTGGGTGAATACGGCGGCCGAGATGGTGAAGGCCTCGACGCTGCTCTCCGTCATCGGCGTCGCGGAGCTTCTCCTGCGCACGCAGGAGATCATCTCCCGCAATTTCATGAGCCTCCAGTTCTATTTCCTGGCCGGTGGTCTCTATTTCATCATCAACTACGGCATTGAGCACTTCGGCAAATATGTCGAGCGCAAAACCGCCCTGCCGTCCTGAGGAGATATCCCGATGGCCAAGACCATTCTCGACATCCAGGGTCTGCGCAAGACTTACGGTATCCACGAAGTCCTCAAGGGCGTCGATTGCGCCGTTGAGGAGGGCGAGGTCATTTCCATCATCGGCTCGTCCGGCTCCGGAAAGACCACCTTGCTACGTTGCATCAACATGCTCGAGGAGTTCCAGGGCGGCACGATCAGCCTGGATGGCGAGGAGATCGGCTACCGGACCGAAGGCGCGACGCGCCGCCGCAAGAGCGAGAAGGAGATTGCGCGCCAGCGCGCGCTGACCGGCATGGCGTTCCAGCAGTTCAATCTCTTCCCGCATATGAGCGCCGCTGAAAACGTCATGCTCGGCCTCGTCAAGGTGAAGAAAATGGCGAAGCCGGATGCCCGCGTCATCGCGGAAAAATGGCTCGATCGTGTCGGCCTTTCCGCCCGCTCGAACCATTATCCGGGACAGCTTTCCGGCGGCCAGCAGCAGCGCGTCGCGATCGCCCGCGCCATCGCCATGTCGCCGAGGCTGATGCTGTTCGACGAAGTGACTTCCGCGCTTGACCCGGAACTGGTGGGGGAAGTGCTCCAGGTCATCAAGGGGCTCGCCGCCGACGGCATGACCATGCTTCTCGTCACCCACGAGATGCGTTTTGCCTACGACGTTTCGTCACGCGTCATCTTCATGAACCAGGGCGTCATCTGCGAAGAGGGCGATCCGAAGGACATGTTCGTGCATCCGAAGACCGAACGGTTGGCGGAATTCCTCAAAACCTCAAGTTTCAACTAGACGAAAAGAAAGATCCCGTGACGGTCCGCTCTACGGATCATCACGGGCGCTCGGTCCAAGGATCGACCAGCTCGATCCCAAAACCCTCGAAATCCTTTATATTGCGAGTGGCGAGGGTGAGGCCGTGAGCAATCGCGGTGGCAGCAATCAGGCCGTCCATTGACGACAAGCCGCGTCCGCTTCGCTTTGCGAGCCCCATCAAGTCGCCCCAGGCTGTCGCAACCGGCTGGTCCACAGGTATGACACGCTGCTCGAAGCGCTGCGGCAGGTCCTGGGCAAGCCATTCAGCCAGCGCGTCGCACTTCCGACCGCTTTCCATCAATGCAACACCACGCCGGGTCTCCGCGATCGATACGACGCTGATGAATGAGCGATCCTCGTCGAGACCGTCCAGCCATTGTAGGACATATGCATCGGGACGCGGCCTTGTCACCTCGGAAAGCACATTGGTGTCCAGCAGAAGTCTCACAGCTGGAGATTACGCGGTTCGTCGCGCTGCCGTTCGAGGTCCAGATCGGCGCCACGCAGCGGCGATTGCATCAGAAACTCTGCAAGGGTGCCCTTGCGGGCGGTCTTCCGCTGCCATTCCTCGGCCGAAACGACGACGACGCTTGGTTTACCGTTGCGCATGATCGTTTGCGGCGTTGCTTGCGCGCGTTCGATAACCTCAGACAGCTTGGCCTTCGCATTGGCGACGGTCCAACTTTTATCCTCTGGTCGTGAAGGCTGCATTCGCTATATCCTGACTATAGTGACTATCATGACTATATAAGCCGAAGCGGTCTAGCCGCAAGCAACTTTTTGACAGGGAAAGGGCTTTGCCGACTTTGGGCGGCCGACGCTGGGGAGTTTGCAAGGAATTGCGGGGGACTCGCTCAATTTACGCTCAGTTTGCATTCCCAGCGTGCAAATTCCAAGGGAGGGATCCGAGACATCTTGGAAATCCTGAACGCAGGATTTTGGCACGAGCTTTGCTTTCCTGTCTTGTATGCAAGATAGCCAGACATCGGAGACCGCGCAGAAAACCATCGAGGAGACCATCGTCTCCGGGATTCTTTCAGCCAGGATTCGGCCCGGTACGCGACTCAGCGAAAACCAACTGGCAACGCTCTTCAGTGTGTCCCGAACACGCGTCCGCGAAGCCATGATGCGCCTAGAAACACGCGGCATCGTGCATGTCAGTCCGAGACGAGGCTGGTTCGTCGTCGAGCCGTCCGCTGAAGAGGCGATCGCGGTTTATGAGGCGCGGCGCGTCATCGAGGCCGGGTTGCTGCGCAGCATGCGCGTATTGACGGACGAGGGACGCAAAGCGCTCGACGCGCATTTGAACGAGGAAAAAAGCGCAATGGCTGCGGGTGACCGCCAGCGCCTGACCTATTTGATGGGCGATTTCCACATCCGCATCGCAGAATTGAGCGGGAACGCCATCATCGTCGATATCCTCCGCGATCTCACCGCGAGGACGATCCTCATTTCGATGCTCTATCAGTCTGAATTTCACGCAGCACAGTCTCATGACGGGCATTGCCGCATCTTCGAGGCCATGCAAGCGGGCGATTTCGCCAGAGCTGCCGAGCTCTCTATCGAACATCTGGACGAAGTGGAAATGGGTCTCGACCTCACCACGCGCCCCGATCCGCTCTCGGAATTGCGCAGTTCCTTGTCACTTCCTCCCAAGACCGTGCCCTCGGTCTCCCAACTGTCAGACCCAAAAAACCACAACTTCAAAGGAGCAATTAAACCATGCTGACAAGACGAGTCTTCTTCGCAATCGCGACCCTGGCTGCAACCTTCGGCTTCGGCTCCGCGTCTTACGCCGATGCTCTCGCCGACATCACGGCGCGCGGTACGCTGCGTGTCGCGGTCCCGCAGGATTTCCCGCCCTTCGGCAGCGTCGGTACCGATATGGCGCCGATGGGCTACGATATCGATGTAGCCAATCTCATTGCCGAAAAACTGGGCGTCAAGACCGAACTCGTGCCGGTCACCAGCGCCAATCGCGTTCCTTATCTGCAGACGAATAAGGTCGACCTGGTCATATCAAGCCTCGGCAAGAATGCTGAGCGCGAAAAGGTGATCGATTTCACCGCGGCCTACGCACCCTTCTTCAACGGCGTGTTCGCACCGGCTGATCTTTCGATCGCCAAGGTGGAAGATCTCGCGGGTAAGAGCATCGGCGTCACGCGCGGCGCCGTGGAGGATCTCGAGCTGACAAAAATCGCGCCGGCCGACGCGACGATCAAGCGATACGAGGACAACAACGGCACCATCTCGGCCTTCCTGTCCGGCCAGGTCGACACCATCGCCACCGGCAACGTCGTGGCCGCTGCGATCCTCGCCAAAAATCCTCCCAAGCGCCCTGAGATGAAGTTCCTGATCAAGAACTCGCCCTGCTACATCGGTCTCAACAAGGAACAGGCAGCTCTTCTGGAGAAGGTGAACGGCATTATCGCCGCCGCAAAAACCGATGGCGCGCTGAACGCCATATCGCAGAAGTGGCTCGGCGCCGATCTCCCGTCGGATCTGTAAGGAACCCGGTCTCACGGATGTCATCCCGCTCCACGTGCGGGATGACATGACGCTCCGTCGCCACAAGAGGGGACAATTCCTTGAGTTACCACTTCGAATTCGGCTGGCTGCTTGAATATTATCCTGAGATCGTCAAGGGCATACTGATCACGCTGGAGCTTATCGCGATCGGCGGCGTGCTCGGCATTTCGCTCGGCATCTTCTGTGCTTGGGTACGTGCACTCGGCCCGGCCTGGCTGAAGCCTGTCGTGGCGACCTATGTCGAGCTGATCCGCAACACGCCGTTCCTGATCCAGCTCTTTTTCATTTTCTTCGGTCTACCGTCGCTCGGCCTCCAGCTTTCCGAACTGACGGCCGCCAACCTCGCGATGGTCATCAACCTTGGCGCCTATAGCTGCGAGATTATCCGCGCCGGCATCCAGGCAACCCCGAAGGGCCAATTCGAGGCAGGCGAGAGCCTTGCCATGACGCGCTTCGAAACCTTCCGGCATGTCGTTCTCGTGCCGTCCCTCCAGCGCATCTGGCCGGCGCTGTCGTCGCAAATCGTCATCGTGATGCTTGGCTCATCGGTCGTCTCGCAGATCGCCGCCGAGGATCTGACCTTTGCGGCGAACTTCATACAATCGCGAACCTTCCGCGCCTTCGAGGCCTACATCGTTTCGACAGCCATCTACCTTGTGCTGGCGATCCTGCTGCGGCAGCTGCTGGGGGTGGTCGGCGGGTTCATTTTCCCGAGGAGAGCAGCACGATGATCGAGTTCACACTCTGGGACATCCTGCGCAACCTGCTGCTCGCCACCCGCTGGACGATCCTGCTTTCGCTCGTTTCGTTCATCGGCGGCGGCGCGGTCGGACTGGGGCTGCTGTTCCTGCGCATCAGCAAGCGCAAGGCATTCAAGGCACTCGCGAAATATTATATCGAGCTCTTCCAGGGCACGCCGCTGCTGATGCAGCTCTTCATCGCATTTTTCGGTCTCGGCCTCTTCGGGATAGACGTGCCGGCCTGGCTTGCCGCGGGATTGGCGCTCACCTTGTGGAGTGCCGCCTTCCTCGCCGAAATCTGGCGAGGCTGCGTCGAAGCGGTCGCGAAGGGTCAATGGGAAGCCTCCGCCAGCCTCGGGATGGGCCGGTTGCAGCAGATGCGCTATGTCATCCTCCCGCAGGCGCTGAGGGTCGCCATACCGCCGACGGTCGGCTTCTCCGTTCAAATCGTCAAGGGAACGGCGCTGACCTCGATCATCGGTTTCGTTGAATTGTCGAAAGCCGGCACCGTGGTCACCAATGCCACCTTCCAGCCCTTCACCGTCTACGGGCTCGTCGCCCTCATCTACTTCGCCCTTTGCTGGCCTTTGTCGAAAAGCAGCCAGATCCTGGAAAGGAAGCTCAATGTCGCTCATCGAAATCACTGAAGTCCGCAAGAGCTTTGGCACCACCGAGGTGCTGAAAGGCATCAATCTCGATGTGGAGGCCGGCGAGGTTATCGCCATCATCGGCAAGAGCGGTTCGGGCAAATCGACCCTGCTTCGCTGCATCAACGGCCTGGAGACCATCACTGACGGCTCCATCTCCGTGGCCGGCGCGCAGCTCCTTGATGACGAAGTCCATCTGAAGGCACTGCGCCTCAAGGTCGGCATGATCTTTCAGCAGTTCAACCTCTTCCCGCACCTGACCGTCGGCGGTAACGTCATGTTGTCGCAGACCGTGGTCAAGAAGACCCCGAAGGCCGAAGCCGAGGCCACCGCCCGCAAGATGCTGGAGCGGGTAGGGCTGGGCCACAGGTTCGACGCCTATCCGGACGAGCTCTCGGGCGGCCAGCAGCAGCGTGTCGCCATCGCCCGTGCACTGGCCATGCAGCCGACAGCACTTCTTTGCGACGAAATCACCTCGGCGCTCGATCCGGAACTGGTCGCCGAAGTTCTGGCCGTCGTGCGCGAACTCGCCGCCGAGGGAATGACACTCCTGATGGTGACGCACGAGATGAAGTTCGCCCGCGACGTCTGCAACCGCGTCGTCTTCATGCACCAGGGCCGAGTCCACGAAGCAGGCCCGCCGGAGGAAGTCTTTGCCAATCCGCAGACTGCGGAGTTGAAGCAATTTCTCGGTGTCAATTAAGACGCAGTGAGAATAGCCGACCTGGCGGACCGATGGTAACGAGATCGGGCCATAGGATGGGCGATGCAATCAGGGCTCGTTCATGACGTGGGTGGATGCAACCGTGTATCGAGGGCAAAAGCCTCCTGGAACTTCAGTGCATAGGCGCCCGTTGCGCCGCCTGCCAGAAAAATCAGGTTCCAGCTATGCCGCGAGACCGCGCTCGGGATCGCCACAAAACGATGCTGTCGAAGCAAATCGTCTCCGAAGGTTTGCTGTCCGGCGCTGGGAATGCCCGGGCGCAGCCAGTTGGGATTGGGCACGTTTCCCGGATCGACAACATGGATATCGCCAGCATCGGCAATGACAGCTGCCGTCATCCTGTGCGCCACGGTGTCGAGCGCCCGGAACCCCTTGTGGACCGCGACTTCAAGGATCGCCGTCGCGGGATCGAGCGAGCAGTAGACCGCGCGAACCCCCTTGCTGTTCCAGCGGCCGCCAACCCGATAGGCGCCTTCTCCGCTATCCCAAGTCGGCGCATGGACGGCCTGATCGAGCCGCCACGCGACCAGCTCGGCCCCGCCGAGCGCTTTCGGCAAAAGGGTCATGCATAGACGCCGTATTCCATGCGATCGAGATGATCTTCGACAAGCTCGACGCCGGCGGGCGTCGCAAGAAGATCGATTGGACGGCGTTGGTCAAGCCCGACCGCCGGACGCTCCAGCCATTGTTCGGCTTCTGCCTGCGATCCGAAGATATCCGTTGTCTTTGCGAGGATCTCGGCGAATTTCCACGCGCGGCCGCTCTGTTCCTGGCTGAGCGGCTTGGAAGGCATGTCCTTCCGCCGCTGCCAGGTGCGCAAGCTCATGCCCACCGCCTTTTCGAGGGACTCGTTCTTGCCGATGACGACGAGGGTGCCGACAAGATGATCCAGTGCCGAGGCCGGCAGCCCGTGCAGGAGCAGCTCATGGGCGTCGAGCGCATTGGTCAGACTGCGCGACAGAATGCGCGAGCCGCCGAGTAATGCTTCGATTTTTTGCAGTTCACCGCCGCCTGCCGCTGAAGAAGGTGCTTTTGCTGCGACGGCCATGATTTCTCTCCTGCGTCATCTGTCGCTTTTTATATGTCATGTGTCGCGACAAATTTCAAGATCTGAAGGACGGTATCCGGCGCATCGGCCACGGAACCGTGCCTTTCTGACTGCCGGCGCCAAACAAGCGGGCAGGCGGTGATGGCACCGCCTGCCAAGGGCAGCTTGCAGCGGATTAAAATGCCGCGATCCCCACTGCTTTAAGAGGCTGGGTCGCGGCGCTCCAATTCCGTAAGCGCGTGGGAATGGCAGGCAGGGCTGCCGCTCCTGGGATTGTCAGTCTTTTTTGCTGGTCGGCGCTGGCAGCAATATGGGCTCGACCGAATGTTTCGGTGCCATCAGCTGTGCAAGAACGTCATCGGCCGAGTGGCTCGAACCGCCGATGCCGGCTTCGCGCAGTTGACGATCGAGGTCGCTGCCGTTTTCGAGCGCGGCCAGTTCAGCACCGGCTTCGATGCGGCCGGAAGTGATTTCCTGGCGTTTCTTGATGCGTTCGAGACTTTCGACGGCGCTACCGAGACGGGTATTGATGCCCGACTGGCTATGGGCAATCGCCGACTGAGCGCGCAGCAGCGACTCATTGGCTTTGACATTCTCCACCTCACGCTTCATCTGAGCAATGCGCGCTTCGGTCTCCTGGATCGTGCGCAGCATCTGCTGCTGGCGGGGCAGCAGCCGATCGAGCTCTTCCTGGTCGCGCTGCACTTCGGTACGAGTACCGGCAATGCGCTGAGCGAGACCCTGCGCCAGATCCGTGCGGCCCGCGGAGATCGCGGCACGAGCGCTGTCGGTATCCTTGGTCTCCTTTGCGCGGTTTTCTTCAAGTCGGCGCATGACGCTTTTGTTGGACGCCATGATGCCGGCCAGATCGGATCGCGCACTGCGCAGCGACTGTTCAGCGTCGCGGATTTCCTGGTCAAGAATGCGCATGGACTGGCTGTCGGCGGCCGCTTCCGCTGCCTCGTTGATGCCGCCGCGAATGGCGGTGAAAATCTTTCCCCAGGTGCTCACGCTGCGATCTCCCCGCTTTTCCATTCTTCAATCATGTGAGCCGCATCGACGGCATTGGCAGCCAGAATCGCCACTTCCTCGACCACCGTCTCAGCCGGCGAGCGTGCTGACAGCGAGCCGAACAATTCATACCATTCCTCACCGTCGATCGTGGTGATGCCGAAGCTGGAGAGCGGCACGAACTTGTGGGTCTTCAGCACCATACGTTCGAAGGCTTCTCGATTGGACACGTCCTTGCACGGCACCAGAACAGCGCTGACAAGGATGTCGCGCTCCCCGCTTACCGCGACGAAGACGTCGAGATCGCCTTTTTCCTTAAGAGTCACGCATATGACGTCGCCCTGTTCGGGTACGGCTACATCCACATCGCCCAGTGCGTCGGGATCGGCGGCGAACAGGCGCGTTAAAGTGGTGAGGTTCCAGGTCTCCAAAAAGTCCTCCATCGGTTGGAACGTCAAAATATTTGGGTAATCGGTTTGCAACTTAAAGATCTGGTGCGCTAAATAAATTTCGCTAGGGTACGCGTTGGGAACGGGGGCGAATCGCTTGCCATTTATCGCTTCATTGATGCGGCGTGTATATCTCTCGCTCAGCGAATTGGCCTGGTCAGCCCTTTTTGTTATCCTCGTGATCCACCTGGTCGCTTCTTACCTGCTCTTCATGCTGGCCGGCGAAGGCGATCTGGTCGGCAATCCGATCGACTTTCTTTACTACTATATGGTGACGGCAACGACTGTCGGCTATGGCGATCTTTCTCCAAAATCGGGGCTCGGCCGATTAATTGCCGTCCTGTTCGTTCTTCCCGGCGGCATTGCCATCTTCACCGCTGTTCTTGGCAAGTTGTTGACAACTATCGGTACGATCTGGAGGAACCGCATGCGTGGATTGGGTGATTACAGCGAACGCGCCGGCCATATCATCGTCCTGGGCTGGCAAGAGGGGCAGACATATCAGACGCTGCGGCTGCTGTATGCCGAACGACAGGCCAATGAACCGATGAGTGTTCTGGTTGCCAAGGACCTGCCGGAAAATCCGGCCAGCAACTACGCCGACTATATCAGAACTGAGCGGCTTGCCGATGCCGACGCTCTGGTGCGGGCCGGAGTGGCGAAGGCGCGTGCGATCATCGCGCGCGGCGCAAATGACGACGAGACGCTCGCCGCCGTGCTGATTGCCGAAGACCACGCCCCCAATGCCCATATCGTGGCCTATTTCGCCGACGACCGCACGGCACAGATGGTCAAACAACGCCGGCCGCGCGTCGAGGCGGTGGGCTCGCTCGCCGAGGAACTGCTGTCGCGTTCCGCCCGTGATCCGGGCTCTTCGGAAATCGCCGCACGGCTGCTGTCGGCCGCTTCCACCGACACGGCCTTTTCCCTGCCGGTGCCGCCTTTGCAAACGCCGCTACTGTATGGGGACGTGTTTTTAAGGCTCAAGCGTCAGCATAATGTGACGCTGGTGGGCATGCTGAGCCAGGGCATGACCGACCTCAATTGCCAGGACGAGACGCTGATGCGGGGCGGCGAGACCCTTTACTACATCAGCGGAATGCGGCTAGATCCCGCTGCCATCGCTTGGGCTCGAATGGGAGACGTATCATGATCGGCTGGTTCGGCAGAGACAAGAACGAAAGGCCTTTACCCAAAGAACATGGCCCGTTGAGCGCCGCCATCGGCGGGGCGTTGGAGATCGATTTCCTCTCCCTCGAAGCCGAGGCTTTGGCCGGCCAGCCGGCCATGCCGCTGCCACGGAGTGGCCCATTCATCATTGCCGCCTACGGCGAGGTTTCGCTCGATGCCGCGACGGTTCTGTCGCGCTACTACGATGAGGATCATCGGATGGTGCAGGTGATGTCGACGTCGGGCCAGCCGGGTGATGTCGACGACATCAGCTTTTATCAGCCCTGGGACAGCGTCGTGCCTGCCGGGCAGGGCGAATGGAACCGCTGGACCGGGCCGGACGGCCTGATCGGCCAGCCAACCTACGATGCCGATGGCATCCTCTATAGCCGCTTCTGGGGCGAAGGTCCGGAACGCACCCCATTGGCGGAGTTTGTCGAGAAGGTCGACGACGGTCAGGCGCAGCGCTCCATTCACCAGACCTGCATGCTGTATTATCGCCCGCTTGGCTCGACGCGCGAAATGCTTTTGATCAATGTCGAGCGCGACCTCGATCTCGGACAGAGCCAGGCGGGCAGTTCGGTGGAATTTCTGATCGGCTACGGACTCGCTCCGGCCGATGTTCGCCGCGTCTGAGGGGATCCTATCAATTTCAACGGAGGACTTTTTCAATGCTCGATTATGTGGCGGGTCTGCCTGCCTTCCTCGGCTATTTCGCCGTCGGTCTTGCCGCCTACGGCGTTTTCGCGGTGATCTACACATTCCTGACGCCGCAGAAGGAAGTCCAACTTATTCGCGCAGGCAATCTTGCCGCCGTCACGGCACGGCATTTTTCAGGCGCGCTGGCTTCGGCCGCAGCCTCTCGCGTCAGCAGCGTCGACTCATCATCGTGGGACTACATATATGCGCGGTGGTTTCTATATTGCGAATTTATATTGCGGAATTTGAAAGGATCACTGCTGATATCGACGGGCATATGGATACTGGTCATCGGTAGGCAACGCCGTCACGGCATTCTGACCTATTGAGGGGAGGGAACGATGCGCAGACGTAAGAGCGGGCACAAACGACCTTTCCTGGCCCTCGGCACCATCGCCGCCTCGACCCTGGCGCTGTCCGGTTGCGGCGATCAGACTCCCTCGGAGACGATGTTCACCTCCGTCGACCAATGCGTGACTTCCGGCATGGACCGGCAGGTCTGCCAGGCCGGCTATCAGGATGCGATGCGCGCCCATCTCGCCGCCGCGCCGCGTTTCAACGGCATGGCCGCCTGCGAAGCCGAATACGGCTCGGGCCAGTGCACGGAACAGTCGGCCAGTGCCGTCCCCAACAATACCGGCGGAGGCGGCAGCTTTTTCGTGCCGTTCCTGACAGGCTACGTGCTGTCTTCCGCACTGAACAACATCGGCGACTATTACAATTATCGCCGGCGCCAGGAGGAGAGTGGCTCCTACGGCTCGACACCGATTTATCGCAATCGCTCGGGACAAACGGTGACAACGACTGTTCGCTCGGGCGGCAACGACACCGCGATCGCGCCCTCGCGTCAGACTGTTAAGCCGGTCAACGTCAACACCCGCACCGTTGCCCGTCAAGGCTTCGGGGGCCGTTCGTCCTTCAGTTTCGGCGGCTGATATGAAACGCATCACCCTTCCGGCGCGTCCTGATTGGCTTGACAAGGCGCGCGCCGTCGGCTTCGGGTTTCACGTCATGTATGGCGAGCCCTATTGGCTCGACAATGCCGCCTATACGTTCACGCTCGATGAGATCGAGATGCAGATCGAAGGGCCGAGCCAGGAACTGCACGACATGTGCATGGATATGGTCGGCGATATCGTCGGAAGCGAAGAGACGCTCGACAGGCTAGCCATTCCGGAGGACCTGCGCGATGTAGTGCAACGCTCCTGGCAACGCCGCGACCGGCATCTCTATGGCCGATTCGATCTTGCTTACGACGGCACTGGCCCGGTCAAGTTGCTCGAATACAACGCCGATACTCCCACTTCGGTGTTCGAGACGGCCTATTTCCAGTTCAACTGGCTGACCGACCAAGTGGCTTTGGGTACCCTGCCCAAGGACGCGGACCAGTATAATTCCTTGCAGGAAAGCCTCGTCGAGGCGTTCGAGCAATTTTCCAAGGAACCGATCTTCCACTTCGCGGCGATGACCGACAATGAGGAGGATCGCGGCACGACTGTCTATCTGATGGACTGTGCAGTGCAGGCCGGCCATCGCGTCGAGCTTCTGGACATCCGCGAGATCGGCATCGATGCGCAGGGCCGTTACACCGACCTCCAGGATCGGGTGATCGACCGTTGCTTCAAGCTGTATCCGTGGGAATTCATGCTGCGCGAGCCGTTCGCCCGCGACCTCGTGCGCTCGGGTGATGTTTTCGTCGAGCCCGCCTGGAAGGCCGTGCTGTCCAACAAAGGGCTTCTGCCTCTGCTTTGGCAGCGCCACCCCAATCATCCCAACCTGCTGCCCAGCTATTTCACCGACGACCCGGCGGCCTCGACCTTGACGGACTATGTGCGCAAACCGCTGCTGTCGAGAGAAGGCGAGAACGTCACGATATTCCGAGATGGCCGGGAATTGATTTCAGCCCCCGGCGGTTATGGCGACGAAGGCTTTATCGTCCAGGCCTATGCCCCGCTTTTCGAAAGCGATGGCGGCTTCGCCGTGCTCGGCAGCTGGATCGTCGGTGATCGCGCCTGCGGTCTTGCGGTCCGCGAGGACCGCTCGCGCATAACCGCCAATTTATCGCGTTTCGTACCGCACGTCATCGTCGGATAAGAGGAGGTATATCGCTTCAGGCCAGCGATCTTCGTCTATGTCGAGCGAAGCCGGCCATCCGCCAGCAGGCGATCTTGCGGCGTTCATCCAGCCGCCAACGACCTTCGACAAAACCTCGATCCGCTGCAGATCACGCTCGCTCATCGCTATCAGTCCCATCCGCAATCTCCACCGTCATCAAACCCGGGGAGTGTGACATTCCAACTTTGCAGAAACAGGACACTTCAACTTTGCGGCTACAAGCAATGTGGCGGCAGGGTTGGAATGTCCGTTTGTGTGCAAAGTAGAAGTGTCACTTTGGGTGTGTCTTCAGCCATTTAGAAATGCGACACTCGGCATGTCCACTTGCGCTAAGGCAAGCCCCCGACCAGACCGGCTGGACCGGGTTGCAAGGGAAGGGAGGGGGCGGGTGAGATGCTCCCTTCGGCTTTAGCTTTGACAGTTGCAGCAGCCAGTCATTCCGCCGCATCGAGGTCAGAGAGTGCTTGTCGCCGTCGGGCAATGACGGCAGGATCGTTCATGAAATCCCTGTTCCGACCGGGCTTGCGGCTCCGCGGCGTATAGCCGTTCTTCTCGCTGTTGGTCTTCACCTTCGGCGTTGGTCGCTGATCCTGCCGCTCCTTGATATAGGCCAGCACATCGGAAAGCCGCTTGTTCTCGGTGATCGCCGCATGCGTCACCCGCTGGTCCTTGTCGAACGTCCTGTAGGGCAGGGAATGCCCCTTCCAGCGCACGTCCAGCCGACCATCGGCGAAGGCATAGGTCTCGACATAACGGCCCACCAGCCCACGCGTCACCTCGGTCTCCTCCAGCATGATCCGCTGGCGCTCGAATGAAAACGTCAACTGCGCCCCGACATAACGCTGCTCACGCTTGCACAGGATCTCCTGCAGCCGATCCGATGGCATGTTGATCGGCCGATGCAGATTGTCAGGACGGGTAGGGGCGATGGCAAACCGCTGGTTATACCGCGCCATGAACCGCGGCAGAAAAGCATTGCCATCGTCCATGCTGCCGATGCCCGCTAACCGCAGTTCCTTGATCAGACGGTCCTGCAATGTCCGGTTCATCCGCTCGACGCGGCCCTTCGCCTGGCTCGAATTTGCGCAAAGAATCTCGATGTTTAGTTCCGAGAGTGCACGCCCGAACTGGGTCATGCCCTGGCCACCCTTGGCCTCCTTCTTCGCCACCCGGAACACCGAATGCTTGTCGGAATAGAAGGCAACGGGAGCACCGTGATCCTTCAAATAAAGCGCCAAAGCCTCGAAGTAGCTGAACGCGCTTTCCGAGCGCACGAAGCGCAACTGCATCAGCTTGCCCGTCGCATCGTCGACGAACACCAGCAGCGAACACGGATCGCCGCGATCCTCGAACCAGCGATGTTCCGATCCGTCGATCTGCACCAGCTCGCCATAGGCCTCGCGCCGCAATCGTGGCTGATGAAACGTCCGCCGCTGCTTGCGCGACAGCCACAGGCCCGCATCCACCATCCAGCTGCGCAACGTCTCGCGCGACACCCGCAAGCCATCGAGCTCGGCAAGCTTCTCGGCCGCCAAGGTTGGTCCGAAGTCTGCATAGCGTTCGCCAACCAGCGTCACGGCGTAATCTCGAACGCCATCGCTGATCCGGTTGTTCGACGGTCGGCCGATCGCCTTGTGCCGGATCGACGCCGCACCGGCCGTTCTGATCCGATCCGACAGCCTTCGCACTTGGCGTGTACTCAGATCAAGCACATGCGCCGCCGACACCATCGTCATCCGGCCGGCGATCACTTTCGATAGAATCTCGATCCGTTGCAGGTCGCGCTCGCTCATCGCTATCAGTCCCATCCGCAATCTCCACCGTCATCAAACCCGGGGAGTGTGACATTCCAACTTTGCAGAAACAGGACACTTCAACTTTGCGGCTACACCCACTGTCAAAGCTGATTAGATGCGCGACGCTGTCAGCCGGTTAGAAACGCGACACTTGCGCTTCGGATTAGCCGCCGATCCGACCGGCTGGACCGGGTTGCAAGGGAGGAGCGGGGGCGGGTGAGGAACACCCTTCGGCTTTAGCTTTGAGACTATGAGTGCAGGCGATCATTCCGCGGCCTCCATGCGCGCCAGCGCCTTCTGCCTTTTTGCGATGACCTCCGGATCATTCATGAAGTCCGTCCGCCGGCCAGGCTTGCGGCCACGCTTCTGATAACCATTGCCCTGGCTGCCATCGGGAATACCGAACATATGATCCGTCTGGCCGGTGCGGCGAGGGCCGCTCTTACTGCGCTGCTGTTCCCGCCCAGCCTGCAGCTCGGCGACGACGGAAAGCATGTCGTCGAGACGCTTGTTCTCGACAACCTCTGCCCGGTGGACCGACCGCAATGTATCGAAGGTTCTGTAGGGCAGGGTGAAGCTCTCGTGCATGATCTCGAGGCGGCCGTCCGGGTAGTCGCAGACAACGACCTTCTTTCCCGCCAGCCCTCTGGCCCGCTCCGTCGGATCGAGAATGAACAAGACCTTGTCGTAACGGAGCGTCAGGGACTGCGACAGTGTGCGGACTTCCTTGCGGCACATGGCGCCATCGAGATTCTCATGCGCGGCAAGCGGCCGGTGCATGTCCTTCGGATTGCGTGGCGGTTTGCCAAAACGGGAATTGAAATCCGCAATGAATTCTGATGCATAGCCGTTGGCCGCCTCGATCGTATCGATGCCGCGAAGCCGCATCTCCTTGACCAGCCGGTCCTGCAGCGTCTGGTTGGCGCGTTCCACACGGCCCTTTGCCTGCGGAGTATTGGCGCAGATGATGTCGATGTTCAGCTCATAAAGCGCACGACCAAACTGCGTCAGGCCGCTCGTGCGGTCTTTCTCCGACGCATGGGTCGAACGAAAGACACCATGCTTGTCGCTGTAGAAGGCCAGAGGTTTACCCCATTGCTGCAGATAAGCCTTTGTCGCATGCAGGTAGTCGAACGTGTTCTCTGACCCAGCGAACCGCAGATGCAGCAACTTGCCGGTGGCGTCATCGATATAGACAAGCAGGGCGCATTTGGGACCACGGTTCTCAAACCACCAGTGATGCGATCCATCGATCTGCACGAGTTCGCCGAAACAGTCGCGCCGGCCGCGCGGCTGGAAAACCCGCTGCTTACGCTCACGCCGCGAGATCCAGATGCCGGCCTCGGTCATCCATTGCCGCAGCGTCTCCTTGGCGACCGAGATCTGATGCAGTTCCATCAGCTTCTCGCGCGCCAGCGTCGGACCGAAATCCAGATAGCGCTCCCGGATCAGATCCAGCGCCGCATTGCGAAACTCCTCGCTGTGGCGCCGGTTGCTCGGCTGTGATCGCTTCTTGGAAACAAGGCCGGCTGGACCATTCCGGTCATAAGCCTGCAGCAGCCGATGGACCTGACTTCGACTGAGGTCGAGCAGTTCGGCGGCCTGGACGACGCTCAGGCGCTCGTCACGAATCTTCTGGATAACTTCGAGGCGATGCAATTCTTTCTGCGACATGGTGATCATAAAGGACATGACGACTCCGACCGCTCATGGTCTCGACCAGGCTGAAGATCGTCATCCTTGCTCCCGACGTTGGCATTGACCAGTGCGTAGAGAGGCGAGACTGTCGCATCTCTAACTGGCCCAACTGTCGCATTACTAAATAGCCGCTACAAGACATTGTGGCGTAAGATACCTTATGGAACACCTGAACGGTTTTGGTCTTGTCGACTAATGCTCCCAACCGCCGCATACGAAATTGTGAACCACTTCGGTAAGCCGCGGTTTCGACGGCTGCTCTATCAAGGCTGCGTTGAGACATTCGCGCGGGCTTAGGAGCGCGGGGCTAAATACTGGTCATTCTTTGTTCTTCATCATTGCCGCCTGAAGCTGATCATATCAACGAGGTCATTGCCCTGGCCCCAACTACGCTGGAACGGGACCAGCGATTTCCTTTCCGTAGTTAGTTCCTGCTATGGCGCGGCAACCTTTGCTGTAGTTTACATCACACTATAGCCGCCTTGCTCAAGTGTCGCATCGTACGCGACGGCATATTTCGCGATCTTACCCGCATGATCCGTTCCATTGATAACTTGGCGAGCGCCGATGAAGTTGGTTGTGCCAAGGTTAATGTAATCAGAGAGTTTCTTGCCGGTAAACCAGCCTTCCTTCAAGCCCATGACAAGCACCTTCGCCGCAATTTCCGGTATCAGTGCTTTTGCTGGAAAGGACACGAGATCGATGCCGAGCTTGATGCTGACCGTGCGGTAGTTGTTCTCGTGCGTGAGTTGGGAATATCCTCTTCCAAACCAGCCTTGACGCCAATATGGGGAGGAGACCCAAGGCAGTTTGCCCTTTGCCCATGCGCTGTCAAGAACGGCAATCGCCTGATTGTCAGATGTCGCGAAAGTCTCCCGCACCGGCATCATAAGGCCTCCAGTCTCATGAAATGCTGTAGCCAACACGTAGGCGCATTGGGGGCGTAGTAATGCGTGCAACTTGCATTCCGAAATTAGAAGTCTGGTGTCCCCGCGATCGAGGTTGCCGACGCCGCTTTTGGCGGCAAACGCCACGGCGACGCAAAGAGAAACAATCCGGCATGCTGCAACGAGTCTTCTGAGCATCGGCTCCGCTTCCCGTTCAGGTGTCGCATGAGTGCGCCCACCGATGCAGTCGGAGGCGTCTCGTCCGTGTTCTACGTCTGATGAGGGGCGGTACTCGCCATGGTAGTTAGACTATCTGCATCGCTTACTCCCGACATTGCTAAGGATGAAATCGAAAGACGGCCGCATAGGTGCACACCTCGAATTTAACCTCCTAAACAACAGGTTAGCTGTACATTGCGGACTGAGGAAAGCGGGCGGCTCTTGGCGGGTGCCGCTCTGTCAATTTACTCCTGAGGCGTTGTGGCCAAAGGGAAAGAGAACCAATTCGACACTCCACATAGAGAAAGAGAACGTTGGGAGCGATGAGCGCGCAGATCAACTCCCTGCCGGATCGGCTCATCCTGGACCATCCAAGCAACTTCCTGCTGGGGCGGCGTGCGCTTAGATGGCGCCGCGGGCGCGACAACGCTCTCATGCCGTCGGCCGGGCAATCCCAGGTGCGCCGGAGCCCTGGCCTGGCGCTACGCTGTCCGTCGTGCCGCCCGAGGTGCCTTTCAGTTTCTGGGTATTGGACAGCTAGCCCGGGTACCAGTTCAATGTCGCCTGCTGGATTTCCTGGCGGTGTTATTCTGGCGGGTGTTATCAATAACAGACAACTTTGCTTGGCCCAGGCTTCTGACAAGAAATGCAGGGAGGCTAAAACGCCAGCCGTAGGTTTCTCAAGACGAATTGCGTCGCTCATCGAAAGTCACCCAAGAGAACCCAGGTCGGCCGTTCTCGGTTGGAGCCGCAATTCCGCAAAAAGGCTGGACGTAACCTCATCGACGGGTCTCAGCCCATTGACGGTGCGTAGGAGCCCGGCGGTGCGGTAGTAGTCCGCAAGCGGCTGCGTCTGCGTCCGGTAGGCCTCGAGCCTGACTTTCAGCGCTTCCGGATTGTCGTCTGCGCGCACCGGCAGGCCTGCGGCCTTGGCCTCGCGCGCCCGATAGATGATGCGGTCGAGCAGCACGGATTCCACAACCTTCAGTTCGAGCACCGCATCCAGACCGAGGTGTGCCTTTTCGAGCGCTTGGTCGAAGGCCCGCGCCTGTCCCAGCGTGCGGGGAAAGCCGTCGAGGATGAAGCCGGATGCAGCGCCCGGCTCGGCGATGCGTCCGAGGACGCAATTGACGACGATGTCGTCGCCAACCAATTCGCCCCGCGCTATGAGGTCGCGCGCAGCAAGGCCAACCGGCGAGCCCTTGGTGACCGCGGCGCGCAGCATATCTCCCGTCGACAGTTGTGGCACGCCCAGCCGCTCGGCGAGGCGCGCTGCCTGTGTTCCCTTGCCCGCCCCCGGCGGTCCAAGGATGATCAATCTCATCGTTCCCTCCCTCGTACGTCTGGCCACAAATTGTCCTTCCCTTGATCGTCCCGTCGGCTCCGGTGCGGTAACGCGCCGGAACCCACGTCTTCATCTTGTCGTGTCGTCAGGCAGCCTTCCGGTTCAGCCGGTTGTCTATCAGGTGATCGACCACGGTGGGGTTAGAGAGCGTCGAGGAGTCACCGAACTCGGTGCATTTGTCCTCCGCGATCTTGCGCAGGATGCGGCGGATGATTTTCCCCGAGGTTGTTTTCGGCAGGCCCAGCGCGAACTGGACCTTGTCGATCGTGAAGATCGGGCCTATCTCCTTGCGCACCCAGGAAACGAGTTCCTTGCGCAGCTCGTCAGCGGCAGCCTCGCCGTCGATAAGGGTTACGTAAGCGTAGATGCCCTGCCCCTTGATCTCGTGCGGATAGCCGACCACCGCGGCTTCCGAAACGCTAGCGTGGGCGACCAGGGCGGATTCGACTTCCGCCGTGCCGATGCGGTGGCCAGAGACGTTGATGACGTCGTCGACGCGACCCGTGATCGAGTAATAGCCGTCTGCATCCCGCCGGGCGCCGTCGCCGGTAAAATATTTGCCTGGATAGAGGGAGAAATATTCCTGCTCGAAGCGCTCGTGGTCGCGGTAAAGCGTGCGCATCTGGCCCGGCCAGCTGTCAGCGATAACCAGGTTTCCGTTTTCAACGCCATCGAGCACGTCGCCCGCCTCATCGACCAGCTCAGGCCTGACGCCGAAGAAAGGGGTGCCGACGGAGCCTGGCTTCAGCTTGGTGGCGCCGGGAAGCGGCGTAATCAGGATGCCGCCGGTCTCGGTCTGAAACCAGGTGTCGACGATCGGGCAGCGACCGCCGCCGACGACGCGGTGATACCATTCCCAGGTTTTCGGGTCGATCGGCTCGCCGACTGAACCGAGGAGGCGGAGCGAGGCGAGCGAATTCGATTTCACCGCGTCCTCGCCCGATCCCATCAAGGAGCGGATCGCGGTGGGGGCGGTATAGAACAGGCTGACCTTGTGCTTGTCGATGACGTCCCAGTAGCGCGACATGCTCGGATAGGTTGGGGTGCCCTCGAAGATGAGGGTCGTCGCACCGTTGGCGAGCGGCCCGTAGACAATGTAGCTGTGGCCGGTGATCCAGCCGAGTTCGGCAGTGCACCAGTGGATGTCGCCGACGTGATAGTCGAAGACATATTGATGCGTCATGGCGGCATAGACGAGATAGCCGCCGGTGGTGTGCACCACGCCCTTGGGCTTGCCGGTGGAACCCGACGTGTAGAGGAGGAACAACGGGTCCTCAGCGTTCATTTCCACGGGTGGGCATTCGTCGGGAACGGTCATGGCCAGCTCGTCGTAATAGTGGTCGCGGCCTTGCAGCATCTCGACCGGTGCGCCGGTCCGCTTGACAACGATGACGCTTGTCACCACCCCGGGAAGCTTATCCAGCGCCGCGTCGACATTGGCCTTCATCGGATTATTGCGCCCGCCGCGTGGGCCTTGGTCTGCGGTCACCACGACGGTGCTCGCGGCGTCGGCGATGCGGCTTCCCAGTTTGTCCGGCGAGAGGCCGGTGGAGACCGCCGAATGGACGGCGCCGATGCGCGCGCAGGCGAGCATGGCATAGGCCGCCTCAGGGATCGTCGGAAGGTAGAGGGTGACGTTGTCGCCCTTGCGGACGCCTTGCGACTGCAGGACGTTCGCCCATTTCATAACATGGGCGTGTAGTTCGCGATAGGTGATCCGGACGGCGTCATCTTTCGGGTCGTCCCGCACCCCGATGATGGCGATCTGATCGCCCCGCTCGGGCAGATGCCGGTCGACGCAATTATGGGAGACATTGGTGGTGCCGTCTTCGAACCATTTAATCGAAACCTTGCCCGGCTCGAACGAGGTGTTCTTGACGGTGCCGTAAGGCTTGAACCAGTGGATGCGCTTGCCATGCTCGCCCCAGAACCCCTTGGGGTCGGCGATCGAAGCCGCATACATCGCCGCGTAGCGCTCCGAGTCGATGAAAGCGCGCTCGGCCCATTCCTTCGGAACTGAATAGACGCCCGCCGCCTGCTTGTTTTCGTTCATTGTCGTTGTCCCTCCTAGTACCACGCCACAGAGATTATGACTCTTTGACGGGGTAAGCTTTACGGAGCTTTTTGCGGGCATTTTCGGTTGTGAACATCCATTGGATCTTTGCGCCGTGGGCGTTGCGTTGCTGCTCCCAGGCTGCGACTTCGGCGATTATGGTGTCTTTGTTGTCGATACGACGGTCGAGGCATTGGCTACGCAGGACACCGATCTCGATCTCGACCATGTTGAGCCAACTGGCGTGCTTGGGCGTGTGGTGGAACTCCAGTCGCTTCAGCACCCTTCGAGCTTGCGGGGCGGGAAATGCGTCGTAAAGCGCCCCGGCGGAATGAGTGGAGAGGTTGTCCATCACCACGCGGATGATCGGCGCGTCGGGATAATCGACGTCGACCAGTTCGCGCATGCACTCGGCGAAGTCTTGGTTGGTTCGCCGATCGGTGACCTTCACCCTGCGCCAGGGCCGGTGGGCGTCCATGAAGACAAACAGATTGACCGTGCCGTTTCGGCGATACTCGCAATCGTAGCGTTCAAGCTGGCCAGGCTTGGCCGCAATGGGCTCGCGCACTTCGCCGATGAGTTGGGTCGGGCTCTCGTCGAAGCAGACCACGGGCCTTTGTGGATCAGGCGTTTCTGCGTAGAGGTCGAGAACATCCTCCATGCGCGCGACGTATTCCCCATCGATCTTTGGGATGCACCACATGTCTTTGCGCCAAGGCTTGAGATGGTTCTCAGCCAGCCGGCGACGCACGGTCTCCGAGGACAACTGGTCATGATCGGTGAGCCGGACCATCTCATCTGCCAGAAGCTCCAGGGTCCAGCGGGCTCGCCCGGGCGGCGGCTTTGAGCAGGCGGTCGCTACCAACAGCGCCTCCTCCTTGCTCGATAGCTTGCGCTCAACACCCGGGCGCGGTTCTTCGCTGAGCGCCCCTTCCAGATTGGCTTCCACAAACCGGCGTTTGGTCCGGTAAATCGTCGATCCGCTGACGTTCAAGGTTGCCGCGATCACCTCGTCGCTGAAGCCTTCGTTCGCTGCGACCAGGATCTGGGCGCGCTTGATCTTGCGCGACCTGTGGCACCCCCGCTCAACAAAGCGGCCAGTTGGTCACGTTCCGATTGGCTAAGCTCTATGTGAAACTTTATATTCATCGACACCTCCTTCAGCGTGGAGACGCAGATGAATCCCAAAATGAGTCCCTCACTTGACCCGCAAGCCGCAACGGCAAGACGGGGCCTTACGCAGATCCAAGGCCAGTACCTGGCCTTCATCTACGCCTACAGCCGCATCTTCAAACAGCCTCCGGCCGAAGCCGACATGCGTCGCCACTTCGGCGTTACGGCTCCGTCTGTTCACCAGATGGTGCTGACCCTCGAGAAGGCGGGTTTTATATCTCGCGTGCCAGGCGCCGCACGCAGCATCCAACTTCTCATCCCACCAGAAGCCCTGCCAATTCTACGATAAGACAAACCGTCATAATCTCTGTGGCGTGGTACTAGGACGCTCTTCGCAGCTCCCCATCACGTCGACGGGTGGAGGATTGTCATGCACGAATTATGCTTTCCGTTCGGCAGGTCCGGCCTCACGTATCCTTTCCGATTGTCGCGGCCTTGCGGAACTGCTCGAAAATCTCGGTCATCCGCTTGCGGGTGATGGCGAAAGCGTTCTCGCTGGCCTTGACCGCCATGCTGGTGATCTCGCGCGAGCCGTTCAGCGCCACCTCGTAAGCCTGTTTCGCCAGTTCGCCGCGCTCCTTGGGGGCAAGGGCCGCATCCTCAAACATCATCAGGAGCTGTGAGGAAGCCGTGCGGAACAATTCCAGCTGCTTTTCGACGACGCCGTAGGCGCCTTTGTTGGCAACCTGCGTGGCCTGCGCGACGGCCTCGATATTCCTGGCCTGCTCCCTAACAAGTGCTGCCGGATCGACGCCCGGCATGTTGAACTTGGCGAGCATCTCGTTGATCTGGTTGGTCAACGTTTGGATATCCGGGGTCTGCGATGTAGGCATGGTGGGCTTCTCCTCAAACGATGGGGTTACAAGGTTGCGGGCGTCTAGCCCATAGCTGGCGGCCTCGTGCTGCGCTCTGCATCGAATTCTAAGCGCTCTGAAAGCAGGCGTTCGAGCAGCAGCTGGTCGAGATTCATCGGACCGTCGGTGAAGATCTCCGCCGCCATCTCGCGCGGTTCGCGGATGATCGGCGAGAAGTTCATATGGGCGACGATGTCGCGCTCGATATCGATACCCGGCGCGACTTCGATCAGTTCCAGCCCGTCGGGGGTTAGCGAAAAGACGCAGCGCTCGGTGACGATGAGCACGGTCTGGTGGGTCTCGCGGGCATATTCGCCCGAGAAGGTGATCTGCTCGACCTTTTCGATAAACTTCGCCTGCCCTTCCTGCAGGATGACGAGCTTGCCGTCCCGGATCTCGGTGCGCAGGTCCTTGGTAAACGTGCCGCAGAAGACGAGCCGGCGGGTGTTCTGCGAAATGTTGATGAAGCCGCCGGCCCCGGCGAGGACATCACCGAACCGACTGACATTGACATTGGCTTGCGCATCGACCTGCGCGAAGCCGAGAACGGCGATGTCCAGCCCGCCGCCATCGATGAGATCGAACATCTGGTTCTGGTCGATGATCGATTCGGGGTTTTTGGCCGCGCCGAAGTCCAGCCCGCTCTGTGGGGTGCCGCCGATGGTGCCGGATTCGGTAGTGAGCGTGATCTTGTCGATGATCCCCTCTTCCGTCGCGACCGCCGCAACCCCTTCCGGCACGCCGATGCCGAGATTGACGACATCGCCCATCCGCAGTTCTAAGGCGCCGCGCCGCGCGATGATCTTGCGTTCGTTCAGTTCCATGGAGGCGGCGCTGTCCGGTGGCGCACGGAATTCGCCGGAGAAGGCGCCGTTGTATGGGGTCGCATAGGTCTGCATGTGATGTTCCGGCTCGGCGACGACGACCCAGTCGACCAGGTGGCCGGGGATTTTAATGTCGCGAGGGTTCAGCGAGCCGGCGGCGGCGATCCGCTCGACCTGCGCGATGACAATACCCCCGCTGTTCTTGGCGGCGGTGGCGATCGTCAGGTTGTCGAGCGTCAGCGCCTCCTTCTCCATCGTGACATTGCCGGATGGATCGGCCGTCGTGCCGCGCAGGATGGCGACGTGGATGGGGAAGGTCTTGTAGAAGAGCCACTCCTTGCCGTTGATTTCCGTGAGCTTGACGAGGTTTTCTATCGTTTTGGAATTGATCTTGCCGCCGTCGATGCGCGGGTCGATGAAGGTCCGAAGTCCGACTTTCGAGATCAGCCCGGGCTTTCCCCCGGCGATCTCGCGGAAGAGATGGGAAATGATCCCGAGCGGCAGATTGTAGGCCTCGCACTTGCCGCTAACCGCCAGTTGCGCCAGCTTCGGCACCAGCTTGAAATGCCCGCCGATGAGGCGTTTCACGAGCCCGTCATGCGCCAGTCGGTTGAGGCCCTTGTCTTTGCCGTTGCCCGGGGCGGCGGCAAAGACGAGAGTGAGATTGCTCGACTCGCCCGTTTCCAGGAAACGCTTCTCAAGGGCGCAGATCACCGCCTCCGGCGTGCCGATGCCGACGAAGCCGGAAAAAGCAACTGTATCGCCCGGACAGATGGTCGCGACGGCTTCGGCGGCGGAGACAATCTTGGTGGATTTGTCAATTCGACCCTTTCCATAGGATGCGATCTGACGCGGTGCTACCATGCTTGGCGTTCCTTCATGTGTTCGAAGCAATGCGGTTAACCCGCAATGTGGATGCGGCGGCCGTTCCGCTGCCTCCCAATAGCTCTCAAGATTCGTGCCAGGCCGGCGGATTGAGCTGACGAACAATTATTTGCTGCTATTTCTGCTACGTGGGCGGAAATACGGGATTAGGCGAAGAGGAATGGGTGTCGCGAAGCCGACAAAGGTCACGACGATGTCGTAAGTTGAATGTGGAGATTCCAGTTGGTCGTCCGAGCTTGGGGTCATGGCCGGCTCACTCCCGCAAGCGCTTTGGCATAGATCTCCCGAACCTGGTCGTAGTCGAGCTCGCGCGGATTGTTGACCAGTAGGCGCTCCTCGTGCTTCATCGCACCCTCCGCCAGCTTGGAAAGATCGCCTTCGCCGATTCCAACCGCCGAAAGCGAGCCGGGCACCCCGCAGTCTCGGCAGATCGCCTCGATCTCGGCGATGAAGGCCGCAGCGTCCACCGCATCGGACTGGTGGCGATAGCCGGGCTGGATAACGTTGGAGAGCTCGGCATAGAGCGCTTCGGCTGCCGGGCGGTTGAATTCCAACACGTAGGGCAGGACCAGCGCAACGGAGTGGCCGTGCCCGACATCGAAGATCTCGCCGATCGGATAGGCGAGCGCATGCACCGCGGCAACCGGCGAGTTGGCAAACGCCATGCCGGCCAGCATGGAGCCGAACAGCATGTCCGAGCGCGCTTCGAGGTCCGAGCCGTCCGTGTACACTTTCCTGAGATTGGCCGACAGCAGCGCCAGCGCCTTCAGCGCGAACTGGTCGGAGATCGGGTTCTTCTTGATCTTACCGGTATAGGCCTCGATCGCGTGCGCCATGGCGTCAATGCCCGTCTGGGCGGTGAGGTGCGGCGGCAGGCCGAGCGTCAGTTGGGGATCGAGGATCGCCCAGTCCGGGAGGAGGCGCGGCGAGATCACCGCCTTCTTCTCGTTGTTCGGCGTCTTAACGATGGAGGTCAACGTCACTTCCGATCCGGTGCCCGCCGTGGTCGGCACCAGCAGCAGCGGCAGGCGGTCGCCGGTGGCACGGCCGACGCCATAGATAACATCAAGCTTGTCTGGGGTTTTGGCGAGATAGGCGACGAGCTTTGCCGTATCCAGTACGCTGCCGCCGCCGATCGCCGCGACAGCGTCGACGCCGCACTCGCGGCAGATTTCTGCCGCCGCTTCGATGACATGCGACGGTGCGTCGACGACCACGCCGTCGAACACGGTGAGCGCGATGCCGGCTTCGGCAATCGCCGCTTCCGCATTGCGCGTCAGCCCGGCCGCCCGCACCTTCTCGTCGGTGACGAGCAGCACATGGGCGGCCTTGTAGCCCTTGAGGAGCTCGCCGATCTTGCTGGACGCGCCTGCCCCGAAAAAGATGTTTGACGGGGTCTGGAAAGTAAAGGCTTTCATGTGGTTGGTCCCTTTGTTTGGCTCTCTCGGGAGGCAGGGCGGCCTGCCGCCTGCCCGCCCCCTCTGAAAAGCCGATCCTTGCTGTCGACCGCCCCGGCACTCCCCGAGGCGGTTCATTCCGGGCCTGCTCAGGCGCTCGGCGGTTTCGCCTTGGGCGAGCGAAGTCCGCCGAGCAGTCGCTTGTACTTTGAATCATCGACCGGCACTGCGACCACACGCACCCCGCCGCCTTTGAGAGCGGCTTCAAGCGCAGGCATCAGATCGTCCAGCGTTTCAACCCGTGTGCCCTTGGCGCCACAGGCTTCGGCCAGTTTCACGAAATCCGGATTGCGGAAGTCGACGCCGAATTTCGGGAAACCTTTGGCGGTTTGCTTCGCTTCGATCATGCCCCAGCCGCCGTTGTCCAAGATCAGGACGACGAGGTTGAGCTTTTGTTCGACGGCCGTCATCAGTTCCTGGCCGGTCATCTGAAAGCCGCCGTCGCCGCAGACCGCCATCACACAGAGCCCGGGATTCAGCATCGCCGCCACGATCGCTGAGGGCACGCCGGCGCCCATGGTCGCGAGCGTGTTGTCGAGCAGTAGCGTATTGGGGTGATTGGTCCGATAATTCCGGGCGAACGGGATCTTGTAAAGGCCATTGTCGAGCGTAACAATGCTGCCTTCAGGCATGACCTTGCGAACAACGTGCACTATGCGATCCAGCGTGACCGGCCAACTTTTATCATCGGCACCCTCGCCAATCAGGGCGAGGCTCCTCTCGCGCAGCGGCAGCAATCCGCCGGCATTGGGCAGCTTGCCGTCGAGGCGATCCGCCAGCGCCGCGACTGAAGCGCCGATCTCGCCGATGACCTCGAGCTGCGGCCAATAGGCCTGCGTGAAGGTCGCAGTCTGATGTGCGATGTGAATGACCTTCGGGCCGCCCTCAGACATGATGAACGGAGGCTTTTCGCACGTGTCGTGGCCGATCGGAATGATCAGGTCGGCCTCCTCGATGACCGCGTGGACATGGTCGCCTTTAGAAAGCGCCGCCGTGCCCATATAGAGGTCGGAGTCCTCCGCCACGACGCCCTTGCCCATTTGCGTGTCGAAGAAGGGAATGCGGGTGCGTTGCACGAAGTCGCGGATTTGGGCGATCGAGTGCTGGTCGAGGCGGCTTGCCGCCCCGCCCACCATGATCAGCGGACACTGGGCCGCAAGGATCATTTCAACCGCGCGATCGAGGGTCTTCGTAGTCATAGTGCATCCTCCTCACCATCTTCGGCCGCAATGTCTTCCGGTATTACAACAGACACTGGGCCTTGCTTTTCCTCTTGAGCGATGCGGAACGCCTCAGTGAGGACTGGCCGGATCATTTGCACCGACCCGAGCTGCACTGCGGACTTGGTGAGCCCCTCCATCACGGAGACGAGGGGGCTGACCTGAAAGTGCCCATGGAGGCTGCTGTTGATCGGCTTCTGGCCGGCGATCATCACCAGCGGAAATCCGCCGAGATGCGCATACTCAGCGCCGTTGGGGAAGTTAAGTGCGCCCGGGCCGCAGGTGGCGAGGCTGACGCCTGCGCGGCCGGTGAGCCGGCCCTCGGTGGCGGCCATGAGGGCCGCACCCCACTCGGTACGGGTCGGCACGAACTTGATCTTCTTCGACTTGCGCAGCGACTCCATGATGTCGAGGATTTCCTCGCCGGGGACGCCGTAAATGCGCTCGACGCCCACTTTCTCAAGGACCGCGACAACTCGGTCGGAACCCTTGACCTTGCGCTGTTCGCTCTTCGCGTAAGATGAATTACTAATGGACAAGATGGAGCCTCTCTGACGGAATTAATACCACCTGACGTTATAAAAGCGTCTATAGCCAAGGCGGCTTTGTTGGTCAATGGCCAAACGCCGTTTTTCGCGCCGACAGACCCACCGGTCCATCGAGCAGGCCTTTCGCCAGCCGCATCGAGTTTTTTGTTGCTCATCTCAGTGGGGCGCATCGAAGCAAACTTCCTCGGCTCTGCGGGCAGGCGTGGACTAGCCTCCGACCGGGACGCCTTTCGGACTGCAAAAGGTTAGCAATGAAACGACTCAAACTGCGGCTGACGGAATCTGTGACAGCCCCATCAACTTGCCTGCCGCAAGTTAACCTGCTCCCGGCCTTGACCGGAGAGATCGACGACATAGCCGTCGCCTACACCATGAATAGCTGACGCGCCGCAGCCGATCACCGTTGCGCAGGAGTGTGCCGAATACCCGCAAAGAGTTACGCCGCAGCCGGCCGGCCTCCTGCGCCAACGCAAGCTCATCGTCCCGTAAAGCGAAATGATCGAGGCCGATCGGGAGTTAGCCTTTCCGCAATCAGCGCGTTGGCCACGGCCGCGAGCTGACAGGTCCGGCAGCGAAGCGCCTCCTCCTCGATCAGACGTTGGTTTATTCTAAGGCTGGAACATGTGCGTAGCCGAACACGGCAAATCGACTGGGGTGCATGGCGGCGGCAGCTCCCGCGGCGTTGACGCAGGACTGCACCGTCTGATTTGGAAGGCCGTTGATCAAGTCAAAATTGATGCGGTTTACCTCGTGGCGGCGCAGTGGATTGGCCACACTCGCCGTCAACTCCTCGCCTTGGATTCGATTGGTTTCTTCTTGAACATCCGGTTCGAAGCTCTGTACGCCGATGCTCGGTTCACCCCGGCCGCTAGTAGCGAGTTGAATTGTTGCCGCGGCATTATACGCAGACTGTTGACTGACCCAGGCGACCGGTTTGAGTTTCCGCGACGGATTTAAAGCGTCATTTGGCCCAAACTACGTCATGGAGATTTTATGCCGAAAATGAAAAAGCGCGCCCTGAAAGGAAGTCGGCGTCGGAGTGCATTCGTCGCAATGTTGCCGATCCAGGGAACGGCTTGTACGGCGGATCGGATTGGGCTGCCCGCCCAGTTGGAAGTGGCGCATCCCGACGATCCGTTTCGGACCCGCCCACACGCCGCAGCCGAAACGGCTGCGGGACGACCAATCACAGTTACACATCGCTTGAGGGATCGCAGATCCCGTGGAGCCACGTTGATCAGTCACATTTCTTTTGACGTCTGGAATACTCTCGTAACAGCGAACCCAAGTCATGCGACGAGGAGGACCAAGTTTCTCGCCACCTGTTTTGATAAGGAAGAAGCAGCTGTGAGGAATGCATACGCGGAGGTCAAGAAGTGGGTTAACCAACACGCGATCGAAACGGGGTACGCCCCATCCCTGTCCGAAAATATTCGTCTGCTTATGATGCGTTGTAATGTTCAAAAAGATCCAGGTTTGATCGCAAAGGCGTTTGAGCACGTTTTTGAGAATTGCAAACCAGTTGTTTTGGACACCACGGTGAGGTTAATCCATTCGTTGGCAGACGACGGGTTTACGCTATCAATTGGTAGCAACTCGAGTTTTATTAGCGGCACTACGATGCACAACTTTCTTGAGAGCACCTTTGGATGCGTATTTCGGTTCGGAATCTATTCCGACCTGCTTGGATATGCAAAGCCAAACGAGGCATTTTTCAACAAAATCATCAAGTCGTGCGGCGTTGCGGCCGACAACATCCTGCATGTGGGCGATGACGCCATCTGCGATCTGCAAGGTGCGCGCAGCGCTGGAATGCGCGGTGCCCTGGTGGGAAGATCTGAGGACATTCAAGAGGCTGTTTATGACGCAGTTTGAGGAGTTTGCGCTTTATGAATTTCAGTCAATCGAAGATGCACCCTTTCGACCGGAACAATATTCGCGTCTGAAGTTCGGTTGCGACGAGGCCGCTCGCGAGATGGGCCACCAGATGGCAGACGCGTTCTTCGAAAAAAACGCATCCACAATACTGAACGGTCGCTGCCTGATGATTCCGTCGCCATTCAATTGCGTTCCGAATGCAGCAAATGTAATGACTATGCATTTGCTAGATCGCCTCAACAACCACATCGTTGATGCGAAAGGCAACCATGTGGAATATGCGACTGTCCCGCGAAAGATCAGTTACATGGACGATTATGGATTTCTTTCAGGAGAGGATCGCAAATCATTGATTGCTGGTGATAGGTTCTACTTCAACTCGCAACATTTCGAAGGTCGTTGTCTTCTGTTTATCGACGACGTGAAGATCACTGGCACTCACCAAAACAAGTTGGTCGAGCCTCATGCACGAGCAGCAGTTAGAGAATAAACATTTTTCCTGTATTTTGCTCGATACACGGGCGATCGTCCTAACATAGAATCCGAGCTAAATTTTGCCGCCGTTAAGTCAATCAAGGATCTAAACCGGATCGTGGTGGAGCCTAGTCATCACATGACCGCTCGGACAATAAAATACATCCTCTCGGCAGATCCAGATGACCTCTATAACCATTTTCTAAGGTTCAGAAGCCACCGGTACCTTAAGGCTCTTTATTTCAATTGCTTAAATGAAGGGTATTACAAAATACAAAAATATCAGGCAAATATAGATCTCATTCGCAATGTTGTTAAATTAGCGGAACAGCAAATCCCTAAGTGCTAAGAGTTAGGCGGCCTGGCTTTATTCCATCGCGCTCGCTAGCTGCCCACAATACGTGCTTGGGCGGCGGCGACTGCTCGATGCGTTTTTGGACGGTATCTGCATGATAGATTATTTTGGAGAGGCTTCCTGTAATTGAAGTGCAGAACCAGTAGCGTGGCGTGCCCCGCGAATTTCCAGCCGGACGAAGTGTGCACCGCCGAATTTTGAGCCACCTGTGGCGGACCATCGGCGGTGCCCGACCTTACAGCTGCAGAACAAATATCAGGCCGGCGGAGTTGAGATTGTCACGGGAGCGGTCGGGTTAGGCACAGTCGACCCGATCCACGCGATCGGGTATGTCGGAAACAACATTGGTTCGGCGGTAGGGGTGTTTGGGGCGGCCTTCCTATAAATGCTCAGGGCCATGCAAGTAGGCGTCGAGCTTTCTTGAGCATGTGAACGGGCGCGGTCATGTGTCAGGCCCCATCGTTGCGGCATCATATGCACTGCGGGCCTGTATGACGTTACGCGGATTAGGTCTAGATCGAATTTACGAGCTTTGAGCTCGTTGCACGCCCCTGATTATCCTAATCCCAATCATATCGATCATAGCCGGGCCGAGCGGCTCACGAAGGCTGTTTTCGACGATGGGACGCCTGGCGCCATTCTGGTCGGTGGATTCTGCGACCAGGGATCTCGATTTCCTTCGAGACAGGCGGCAATCACCAGACGCACGCGGCGTGGCCGGCATTGATGATACAACCATTAAGTCCTCTCGATTAGGAACTCGCCTTACCTGCAGTGCGCGAAGCCCTCATCACATACATCGGGGGACGGCCCCAAACCTCGGATATGATGTCCATTACCTCCGCATTCGTGGAATTCAGTGTTTCCATCGCTTGCTCGTACGCCGATCGGCCTACCGCCCCGGCTACCAACTCATACAACGATCGCTTTTTGACCCCCGCGTCTCGGATCGCGTCCGATTCCCAGACGGTCGCAGTCAACAGATCATGCCCCAGGGAGTCCCGCAGTAGTGCGACTGCCTCCTGCTGCGAGACGTCACGCGGGCTGTGCCTTGTCACCAAGAATTTGGTGAAATCATGATTTACCGACCTTCCAGCCTCTTCGATCAAGGAGACGAAATGCGATAAAACGCTGAGGGACATGGTCATTGACGTGATCTCAGGCCATTCAGGGCGGACCGTCAACAGCACGCCGGTCGCTGCTTCATACGCACCTGCGGTCAGAAAGCTTCCACCTCCACAGCGGATAACGACGACGTCGTAATTCGCCTCGACTTCTTTGAGCGCAGACACCATTTTGGTGCTAACGTCTGCGATTCTCAAGTCCTCACTATGGAAGCGCTTCGTACTTTCCCGTTCGAATATTTCGAGCTCGCAAGTACCCGGCACAAGATCAAGACCATCAAAATGGGTGGGTCGGATTACAGAGCTCATACTGGACCGATCGTCATCATAGCTTAAAGCGCCATACATGCTCACGTAGTGGTCGGGAAAACCGATATCCGGAAAATAATAACCGAACATTTTCGACAATGAGCCATTCGGATCGAGGTCTATGGCGAGAACGCGGTATCCTTGAAGTGCAAGGCCCTGAGCCAGATAGAGCGATGTGGTGGTGCTTGCGGAGCCGGCTACTGAGATGATCTGGAGTTTCTCACCCTCGCGCCTGCGCGGGCAAAACTTCAAAGCCTCTTTCTGACGGGCCGAAGCGAGATAGGCACGGAGTTCGTTGATCTGTCGAAGCGTATAGGAGCGCCGTCCTGCGGTCCCTAGTTCCGGTGTTGGCCCCAGCCCATCAATTGACAACTGGCGCAAATAACTGCCCGACACGCCGAGAATCTCGGCAACCTCGCCCAAGGAGAACGAGCGAAGGGTCCTGTCGTCGGGTTCTCCGAAATTAGGAACTGCCCCCCGCTTGGTTAGGCGAGCCGCAATTTCATTGGCATGGCGCGAAATGCGCTCCGACGCTTTCTCCGTCTGAAAGGTTGGATTCTCAGAATGCGGCATAAGTTTCCCGGTGGAGGTTTCTCTCGTATACGATGTGTTTAGGCTGTCACGATTTAGCATATGTCCTGTGCCGTCAACAAGCACTTTGCCGCGCCAGGAAACTTACGGCTGCATACTTTCGTCAGGGAATTCTTGTTCTCAATTCCTCTTAGGGCGGAACAAGATTTTTTTGGGCGATCTGCTCCGGGGTCCGGCTTGGGCTCGTGTTCGGCGGGACGAACAATCCTCCATGCCGGCGGGGCCTCCGCACAGGGACCACTCGACCCAGCGTGCCACGACCTTCGATGTACCCCGTATGGCCCTTCTGGCCACGGATCGTGCGGCCCCGCTTGTCCCTAATTAGCCTAAGACGTGGACTCGCGAATTGAAACGATCCAGATTCTTGTCACAACATGACGATCGTTGCAGTGCGGCGGACGATCTCGAAGCGCACAACCCGTGCCTTCGACATCCGCGCCAGCCGCCTGAATCCGGAAAAGGGCTGGGACAGCACATTGCGCCGCTCGCGCGCAAGATCCAGGTCTCGTCCTCCGCGAAACCGGCGCGGCTAGGTCCGTGCCGCTGCCGGGACGATGCCGGACCGGGCGCCGATGGCGAACATAGCGGTCATGCCCAGATCTTCATCGCCGGCCAGCTTTCGTCGGTCGCTTTCTTGGGCAGCGTCATGGCAGGGCCGGTGTTAGTGCCCAATTGCATGGCGGGCAATTGACCAGATGAAATCCGTCGGCATAGCAACGGCTGCCTGGTCGAGCTTGCCGGGGTTGGTCCAGAACCAATTCGGATCCGGCGCGCCATTCGGGCTGCAGGAACCGGATGGATTGGGGCAGAGCGCCGGGATCGGCGGGTCGACGAATCCTGCTGGCGTCGTCTTTATTCCCTTCGCGTTGACGGCGGCACGCGCATGGCAGGTGATGCAGGACGAAGTGTCCGCGAATCCGGCCTCCGTTACCGAATTGCCAAGTTGCGTAGGCACGCCGGTCGCCGAGACGAAGTCGGTCTGGCTGCCCTTCAGGCAGTAATGTTCCCACACGGGTGAAAGGCCTGCAGAGCCCAGCACCGCTTTCAGTGCGTCGTTCTTTGCACAGGCGCTGTAGGGCCGATCAAGGACCTCATTCGCGTCCACGTCGGCGACAACCGCACCATAGGCATCATGGCATCCGGTATAATCGCAACGGCCTGGATTGTTCTGGTGCTCGAACGTTGCCCAGGTCCAGTTGGGCAGCACCTTACTGATGATATGCATGGCGACTAGCGCGTATTTCTTCCCGTCAGGTGCCTCGCTGACATAATAATCGGCGCTATCGACCTCATCGGCGGGTACCCAATTTGCCTTGACTTCCATGGCGCCGACAGGAGCTGAGATCGGCCGGCCGGCATTATAGAAGGATCGCAGACCGGCCTTGGTAAAGAGCTGGTTGCAAACGATGTAATCGAAAGTCGCCTGGTTGCGGCGAACTTCTTCGCTCCCGTCGGGCGACCCATGCGGGAGGCCCATCGGAGCCAACTGCTGGAGGGCTGGAAGACTCAGCATTTTTGGGCTGGCCAGGGGAGTGGCGATTTCCGCCGCTGCACCCGACTGTCCACAGGACGGGTCACCTTTGGCGCCCGGAAAAACCGGGTGCGGGGTGAATGTATCTTCGTTCGAAGCCCATGTTTCGAACAAAACCTTGCCAGGCGTCGCCGCAACCGGACCAGCGACATAAGCGAGGAAACGCCAAGACGCCTCGTCCGGCCTGTTGATTTGCCAGGTTGGCATCGACCGACTGGGCGAAGCCGTCGAGGGCTATGGACGCCAACGTAAAAGCGGCACCCGTTGCAAATAATCTGGAAATCCAGTGCATCTTGTCCTCCAAGCAGTTTCATCAGTCTCCGAGCTTATTCGGAGGAGATTTTGTGTTCTATTGGAGACATCCCGCCTCGAAGCGGAAAAGGCGACTGTATCGCCCGAACGGATGATCGTGACGGCTTCGGCGGGGAGCAAATCTTGTTTGCTATCGCTATCCCCTACCCGTCCCGTGGCTGGAGCCATTCAACTATGCTTTTGGCGAGCTTGCCCTGCGACTTGCTCGAAACGAGCACGCCGACATGCCCCATGCCCTGGAACGGAACCTCCGTATAGTCTGTGCCGCCGATCTGACCGCCGAGCGCCTTGGAACAGGTCGCCGGAATGATATGGTCGTCCAGGCCGAAGATGTTGAGCACGGGCACGTCGATCGCGCGGAGGTCGACGATGCGGCCCAACAGCTCGAACCTGCCCTCGACCAGGCGGTTCTCGTGATAGAGCTCCTTCAGCCATTGCCGGCCGGCTGCGCCTGGGTGTTCCTGTCGATCGGCCAGCCATTTCTCCATGCGCAGGAAGTTCATCAGCCGGTCCTTGTCACCGGCGATGTCGAAGAGTTCGACATTGTACTTAGTCAGCGCTTGCATTGGCGTCATGAGCGAGAAGATCAAGCTCATAAGTTCGCCGGGGATGACGCCCAGCGCATCGACCATGCGGTCGATATCCTCGGGCGCAAGCGCGCGCGTCCAGATGTTGAGGAGGCCGTGACTGGGCTCCGGGTCGTCGATATCGGCGTGGAAGTCGATCGGCGTCATGGTCAGGACCAGGTTCTTGACCTTCTCCGGGTGGAGCGCCGCATAGCAGGTGGTGAAGACACCACCCTCGCAGATGCCGAGCAGCGTCACCTTGTCATGGCCCGTCTCGCGGCAGATCCGGTGCACCGCCTCGTGGATATAGTCGTCGACATAGTCGTCCATAGTCAGCCAGCGCTCGGCGCGGCCGAGCTTGCCCCATTCGATCAGCCAAAGGTTGACGCCCTCGGCGAGCAGGCTACGCACCAGCGAGCGGTCGGGCTGGAGGTCCGCGATAGTGTAGCGGCCGACCAGGCTATAGACGATGAGGACCGGCGTCTCAACGGTGCGCTTGACCGTCGGCTCGTAGCGAAACAGCTTCACCTTGTCGCGGCGCATGACGAGCGTCTTCGGGGTTGTTCCGACATCGACATCCTCGTCGCGGATGCCGGCGAGCACGTCCGCGCCCTTGTAAAACTTGCCGACATTCTCGGCGAAATCCTTCAGGATGCTGTTGAAGGCGGTTTTGCGGGGTTCGGTCATCGCTTATCCCTTTCCTGGTTGTGTGGCGACACCGCGTGCACCTTCGACTTCATCGCGCTGTGCCCTTATGCTGGCGCGCACCTCCCGCCTGAGTTCCGTGAACTGCCGCGTCAGCTCGTCGAAGTCGTGTTGGCTCGGAACGCCTAACAGCTTCGCGACGCTGTCGGTCATTTGCTGCTGGCAGGTGCGCAGGTCCAGCGCGGCGAGCAGCAATTCGCGCTGCGCGGCGAGGAAATCCTTAGAGCGCAGGTTGCTGATCAGTTCCTTGTTCGCAATGTCCCTCCACTTGTCGAAAGCCTTGCGCCAGCCGAAATCCTTGGCGTCTCCTTCCTTCGTGCCGGCGAGCGTTGCGCTGTAGCGTTCATAGGCCTTGCTCCACGGCACGGAGGCTATGGCGTGATAGGCCGCCATGCGCTGGCCCACGTCCATCCAGGCAGCCATCAGCGCGTAGACCTGCCGGTCGAGGTTGCACATGTCGGCAAGGTGCGGGCCTTCCACCATGCGCTTGATAGTTTTCAAGATCTCGCCGCCCTGTGCGGCGGCAAACAGGCTGCTGTCAGCCGCGCGCATGGTGAAAAAGGGCATCATCGAGTTGAACCACAATTTTCCAACCTCCCCTGACTGCTCCATGTTGCTCCGCCACATTTCCGACATGCGCAGCAGCATCTGCGAGAATACCGGTTGGTCGTCCGAGCTCGGGGTCATAGCCTGCTCACTCCCGCAAGCGCTTTGGCATAGATCTCCCGAACCTGGTCGTAGTCGAGCTCGCGCGGATTGTTGACCAGTAGGCGCTCCTCGTGCTTCATCGCACCCTCCGCCAGCTTGGAAAGATCGCCTTCGCCGATTCCAACCGCCGAAAGCGAGCCGGGCACCCCGCAGTCTCGGCAGATCGCCTCGATCTCGGCGATGAAGGCCGCAGCGTCCACCGCATCGGACTGGTGGCGATAGCCGGGCTGGATAACGTTGGAGAGCTCGGCATAGAGCGCTTCGGCTGCCGGGCGGTTGAATTCCAACACGTAGGGCAGGACCAGCGCAACGGAGTGGCCGTGCCCGACATCGAAGATCTCGCCGATCGGATAGGCGAGCGCATGCACCGCGGCAACCGGCGAGTTGGCAAACGCCATGCCGGCCAGCATGGAGCCGAGCAGCATTTCCGAGCGCGCTTCGAGGTCAGAGCCGTCCGCGCACACTTTCCTGAGATTAGCCGACAGCAGCGCCAGCGCCTTCAGCGCGAACTGGTCGGAGATCGGGTTCTTCTTGATCTTGCCGGTATAGGCCTCGATCGCGTGCGCCATGGCGTCGATGCCCGTCTGAGCGGTGAGGTGCGGCGGCAGACCGAGCGTCAGTTCGGGATCGAGGATCGCCCAGTCCGGGAGGAGGCGCGGCGAGATAACCGCCTTCTTCTCGTTGTTCGGCGTCTTAACGATGGAGATCGGCGTCACTTCCGATCCGGTGCCCGCCGTGGTCGGCACCAGCAGCAGCGGCAGTCGGTCGCCGGTGGCAAGGTCGACACCATAGATAGCATCAAGCTTGTCCGGGGTTTTGGCGAGATAGGCGACGAGCTTTGCCGTATCCAGCGCGCTGCCGCCGCCGATCGCCACGACAGCGTCGACGCCGCACTCGCGGCAGATTTCTGCTGCCGCTTCGATGACATCCGACGGCGCGTCGACGACCACGCCGTCGAACACGGTGAGCGCGATGCCGGCTTCGGCAATCGCCGCTTCCGCATTGCGCGTCAGCCCGGCCGCCCGTACGCCCTCGTCGGTGACGAGCAGCACATGGGTGGCCTTGTAGCCCTTGAGGAGCCCGCCGATCTTGCTGGACGCGCCTGCCTCGATAATGATGTTGGACGGAGTCTGGAAAGTAAAGGACTTCATGTTCTGATCCTCTGTTGGCGTTTTCGGACGGCAGGGTTTGCCGCACGCTCCGAAAAGTTGACTCATTGCTGTCGACCTCCTGGGCGGTTTATCCCGGTTACGCCTTGCGCGAGCGCAGCTCGTCGATGAACACTCACTTGTTCTCCGCATAATCGATCCGCACTTCGACAACATGGACGCCGCCGCCTTCGAAAGCGGCTTCCAGCGCCCGCGCCAGATCGTCCAGCGTTTCGACCCGCGTGCCGTTGGCGCCACAGGCTTCGGCCCATTTCACGAAATCCGGATTGCGGAAGTCGACGCCGAATTTCGGGAAACCTCTGGCGGTTTGCTTCGCTTCGATCATGCCCCAGCCGCCGTTGTCCAAGATGAGGACGACGAGGTTGAGCTTTTGTTCGACGGCCGTCATCAGTTCCTGGCCGGTCATCTGAAAGCCGCCGTCGCCGCAGACCGCCATGACGCGGCGCCCGGGATAGAGCATCGAGGCAACAATCGCCGACGGCAGGCCCGCGCCCATGGTCGCCAGCATGTTGTCGAGCAGCAGCGTATTGGGGGCATAGGTCCGGTAGTAGCGGGCGAACGAGAGCTTGTAGAAGCCGTTGTCGAGCGCAACGATGCCGTCTTTCGGCATGACCATGCGCACGACTTGGACTACCTGTTCCAGCGTGAACGACGAGCATTTTTCATCGGCGCCGTCGGAAATCCGGGTGAGGGTATTCTTGCGGAGCGGCAGCAATGCGCCTGCATTTGGCAGCTTGCCCTCGAGGCGATCGGCCAGCGCCTTCAGCGAATGGCCGATCTCGCCGATGAGCTCGAATTGCGGGAAGTAGACCTCCTCGACTGGTGGCGACTGATCTCCGATGTGAATGACCTTCGGGCCGTCCTCAGACATGATGAACGGTGGCTTTTCGCACGTGTCGTGACCGATCGCGATGATCAGGTCGGCCTTGTCGACGGCATCGTGCACATTGTCGCCTTCGGAAACCGCCGCCGTGCCCATATAGAGGTGGGAGCTCTCGGGTACGGTGCCCTTGCCCATTTGAGTGGTAAAGAACGGAATGCCGGTGCGGTTCACAAACTGCTCCATATCCGTTGTCAAGCCGGGATGCGAGGCGGCTGCCCGCGAGGCGGCGGCCCCGAACATCACAAGCGGACGTTTGGCTGCGATGATGAGGCCGGCGGCGCGATCGAGGGCCGCATCGATTGCTATCGGCAGTTCCAACTGGTGCGGGAGGTCGGACCACTTGACCATTCGCTTTTCTCCCTCAGGGTTGTGTGTGTTCTTTCGCGGCATTTTTGCCATGTCAGTCACCTTTCAATTGCTGCTGCTGCGAACTGCAAACCGCGCGATATTCGTTGTAGGGCGGGGACGCGAGGCGGCTGCCCCGAATGTCAGAAGCGGACGTTTGGCTGCGGTGATGAGGGCGGCGGCGTGATCAAGGGCCGCATCGCTTGCTGTCGGTAGTGCGAACCGGTGCGGCGCAATCATCAGACCTCCTCCTCGCATTTTTCGGCCGCGATATCTTCCGGAAGCTCAAGAAAGACTGGCCCAGGCTTTCCCTCCTGGGTGACGCGGATTGCCTCCCTGAGCGTCGGCACGATCATCTCCGTCGCTGTGATTTGTATTGCGAGCTTGGTCAGGGGCTTCATCATCGCGACGGCATCGACCCTTTGAAAACCCGCCTGGCCGCGGCTCTTGATCGCCTTCTGGCCGGCGATCATCAGCAGCGGCATCCCGCAGACAAGGGCATAGCCAGCGCCGTTGCTGAAGTTGAGTACGCCTGGACCCACCGTCGCCAAGGAGACGCCGGGCCTGCCAGTCAGGCGGCCATAGTTCGCAGCCATGAGGGACCCGCCCCACTCGGTGCGGGTCGTCACGAACTTGATCCTCGAGTTGCGCAGCGACTCGAGGAGGTCGAGGGTTTCCTCGCCGGGGATGCTGAAGATATCTTTGACCCCGTGCTCCTCAAGCCCCCGGACAAGGAGGTCGGACCCCTTGCGCTTCCGACGTAGTGCTGCCATAGCCTGTACTCCTTCACGCGTTCGGTCCAATGCGGTTATCCCGCAACGCGGATGCCGCGGCCGTTCCGCTGCCTCGCAATAGCTCTCAAGATTCGTGCCAATCCGGCCGATTGCGCTGAGGAACAATTTATTTGTTGCGATTTCAGCGACGCGGGCGGAAGAGGCGAAGACGAATGCGTGTCGTGAAGCCGACAAAGGTGACGACGATGTCGTAAGTTGATTGTCATTGACCTTGCCCCGTTGAAATAATCCATTTTGAAGTAAGCTCTGGCCCATTGAGAGGACCAGAGGATGAAGCGCAATCGTTTCACAGACGAACAGATCATCGGCATATTGAAGGAGCACGAGGCAGGCACGCCGGTCTCGGAGCTTTGCCGCAAGCATGGCGTCAGCGATGCCAGCATCTATAAATGGAAGGCCAAGTACGGCGGCATGGAGGTGTCCGAGGCCAAGCGGCTGAAGACGCTTGAGGACGAGAACACGAAGCTGAAGCGGCTTCTGGCGGATGCGATGCTCGACAATGCTGCCTTGAAAGACCTTTTGGGAAAGAAGTGGTGACGCCCGCGGCCAAGCGGAAAGCTGTTGCGCATCTGATGAGCCATCATGAGATGAGCGAACGGCGGGCGTGTAAAGCCATTGGTTTTTGCCGAATGACGGTCCGTTACGAGACCAGGCGCGACGATGATCATGAGCTTCGCGAGCGAATGAAGGCGTTGGCGCATGAACGTCGCCGCTTCGGATATCGACGCATTCATGTGCTGCTCCGGCGGGAGGGTCACCTCGTGAACCACAAGAGGCTCTTCCGGCTCTATCGGGAGGAGAAACTGACGGTGCGCAAGCGCGGCGGTCGCAAGCGAGCGATAGGCACGCGAGCGCCGATGCTGGTGCCGATGGTGGCCAATGATCGCTGGTCGCTAGACTTCGTGTCGGATCAGTTCACCGATGGGCGCAGGTTGCGGATTCTGACCGTCGTCGATGATTGCACGAGGGAGTGCCTGGCGCTCGTCGCCGATACATCGCTTTCCGGTCTTCGCGTCGCACGGGAGCTTGACCGGATTATCGAGGAGCGCGGCAAGCCGAGGATGATCGTCAGCGACAACGGCAGCGAGTTCACCAGCAACGCGATCCTGCAATGGGCGGACCGGACCAAGGTTGACTGGCATTACATTGCACCTGGCAAGCCGATCCAGAACGCTTTTATCGAAAGCTTCAACGGGCGGCTGCGAGACGAGTTCTTGAATGAAACTCTGTTCTCGTCGCTTGCTCACGCCCGGTCTGCGCTTTCAAACTGGCGTAGCGATTACAACGATAAACGCCCGCATTCAGGCCTTGGCTGGCTGACACCGGCCGAATTCGCTCAGACACTCAACCCGCGACGTGATGCGGTGCTGCGCAGCCGAAATGGCTCCGCACCGCAACCCGCCGCTACCGAACCAACAACAGCAACCAAAAACCGCTGGAGCGAACTCAAAACTGGATAAAACTTGGGGGCAAGGTCAGTGTTTCTCCTGTCAGATGGCGTCATCGCTGAGCGCGGAAGCCATTCGGTTCTGGAAGCGGAGTCCAGCCTGTATCGTTCAATCATCTCCTCGCAAGGAGCGTAACCGCATGTTCAAGTTGCGATTGGACGATCGTGTCGAACGGCTGACCACTGAGAGAATTAAACTCGTGGGAGTCCCGTCAAAGCCACTTCCGGACGCATTGAAACCGCTCGCCTGTCTCTCGCGCGAATGGTGCTCGACCGGAGATCTGCGGGAGGCAGGCATAACCCCGGACAAAATCGAAGCGTTGATCAGAGCGGGAGTGCTTTCGTTCGGACTTGGGCGAGAATCTTTCCCGCTAGTAGCCAGGACGTTTTATGAGGCGCAGTTTCCGGTCCACGCTGCAGCGTTCCCCTTGCTAGATTGGCTGGACCGGCCATTGCCGATCGACACCGTTTGGATCGGACTTCCCCTCTGCCATTTGACGAATATGCGTCATTCGACAGCGATCGGGCTTGCGCGCGTGCTGGATGGATTGACCGGAACCGGCGTTCCAGTTCTTGGGGTTCTCCCGTTTATGAATCCCACCGAAAAGTGCCTTCAATATCTACATCGAGTTCACACACTTTCGTTCGATGCGGGCAAGCGCTTGGGAATACTGGGGGGCGATCACCGGGTCGCGTGGGCACTTTTGAAAGCTGTGCGGCGCTCGACACCGACCGGCCTGCAAGTAAGGTATATTCATATCGACGCACACCATGACCTGTATGGTTCGATTGACCACGCTTTATCCGACGATGTCGCTCATTCAAACTTTCTGCTGAGGCTTCTCGCCGGCGGCACTATTGATGAGGCGATTTTGATAGGATGCCGAGATAACCCGGCGCCCGTCAAGCAGGCAGTGGGACGAGGGTTCCGCGTGGCTTCGGTTGGCGACTATTCGTCGGTTGAAAAAGGCGCAAGAGCGAAAGGTTACACCCATCTGTCGGTAGACCTCGACATTCTAGATCCTTCTGCAGTTCCCGACGTATCCAGTCCTCTTGCGGGGGGATGGTCGGTTGATACCTTAATGACAACAATCAGGGAAATCCTGATAAGCGAGACTATCGACAGTGTCTCGCTTGTTGAACCAGGGACGAGTGCATCCTCGGCTGCGATAGCGAATGACATTCTTGGAGCTTTGAGCGGGTAGGCTAATGGCAAACGATTATGGTGTGAAATTTGTGCCGGAATACGAGATGGACGCGCAAACGACGGCGCAGGTTACGGCTCTCCTGGACGAGAGTTTTCCCGACACCTTCGAGGGCAGGACTTATTTCAAGCAACTGCCGCACTTTCGCTATCTGGTGTTTGAAGGCGAGACCGTCATTGGCCAAGTAGGTGTCGATCACCGTGTCATTAGGGCGGGTGGAAAGATCGTCAGGATCTTCGGAGTCATTGATCTTTGCGTTACGCCGGCACATCGCGGCGCCGGTGTCGCGGGAAACCTATTAAAGCATGTCGAACGTCTGGCGGCTGCATCCAATGTCGATTTCCTAGTCTTGATGGGAGACGTTGACTCGCTCTACATCGCGAACGGTTTTCGGCACGTTGATCCGGCGATGACGAAATGGCTCGCCGTCGAGGACGTCGAGAGTGTGGCTGTCATCGAGCGCGACCTTTCGCAGTGCTTCCTTGTCAAACCGATGCGAGGCGAAAATTGGAACATCGGTCAAATCGATATGTTGGGATATTTGTTCTGACTGCTCATCAACTGATCGTGTGTGTTTGTGGGCTGAAAAAGTGCAGTAAACTCTGGTTCAAGGTGCCATTTCCGAGTTATGCGGAACTCGACACTGCTTGTGCAACCCTTATACTAAGCCCACCTTGGTCGGATCCTGGACTGTCTGCTTCAAGATCTCTGCGATACTCATCCTGCTTCGCGCAGACGCGCTTTCGGCGGGCGATAGCTTTGCATCAATCGTGTCGCGCAAGTGTTCTGCAGTAGGCTTTAATCGCGCCGCTATCCTTATGGCTTCACGTTCAGTCGCTTCACCTTGCCATTCCGATATAACGGAGGTCAGATTGTTGGTGCCCCTCGTGGCACCCGGCAAACCTAATGTCTTGGCAACGACATAACTGTTTCCGTCGATAACCTCTTCCGCTGCAAGCCCTTCCTCAGCTCTCGGGGGCATTGGAACGGCGGGCTGGTTCTCGGCAGCAAAATGTGCTGCGTATCGCCATCGACGACACAGGTGGTTCGGTTGGCATCTTCACATTTTTCGATGGCGGTCGGAAGCTTTATGCGCTCGGCAGCGGCAGCCGTGTATGGCCTGGCGATAATCGTCGTGATGGTGATGGTAGCTGAGACGGCGAATGGGAACCAGAGGCGCAGCTTTTCGCCATGGGCCTTGTCGTAGGTCTCGATCAATATGCGTCCTCGATCTCGAATCGTGGTTGTGGGCTTACCCATTCAGCCGTTTGTTTTGCAAGACGGTGCCGTATCCGCGACACCGCTTTTGACGAAGCAGTTCGAGGAAGAGAACCACGGCATCCTTCTCCCGTTCGAAGGTAAGCGCGCAGGCGACCCCACGTAGCGGCGCGGCGTAAAATGGCTCAACATGCCGTAAGTCCTGTGAAAAAACGGCTTCGTGCCCGAACTATCTATTGGGAACGGCGTGTGCGGATCTGTCATCATGACCTGCTGCAACAGCACTCCACGCGCGCAGGGCCGGATACATTTATGAAACGGCAAGCGCATTTGCGACGCCGCGGTCCTTTGCATGGGTGAGGCCGCCCAAACATTTTTTAGCCGACGGCGGAGCAGGACGGCAGCGTTATGCAGCGCACCAGATGCGGCACGAGGTTACCTCGTCCTGCTGAATAGGATCGCTCGCCGCGGCGCTTGATCGCCGTCGATGATCTCACCGGAGACAGCGTGTGGACAAGTGGGATCCTATCCCAAGGAATGGTTTAGCGGGATAGCACTGGCCTACCAGTGTTTCGGGTGGGGTCAGTTGTTGATGACAATCAACTTACGACATCGTCGTCACCTTTTTCGGCTTCGCGACACGAATTCTTCCTCCCCCAATCCCGTATTTTCCGCCCACGTCGCTGAAATAGCAGCAAATAATTGTCGTCAGCTCAATCGGCCGGCTTGGCACGAATCTTGAGAGCTATTGCGAGGCAGCGGGAGCGACCGGCGCCATCCACTGTGCGGCATAACCGCACCGAACACGTGAAGGAATACAAGCTATGGCATGCGCGACGACCAAGGAATTCACAGCAGCAATGCAGATGACCCCGACGGCGGTCAGGGAGGCATTCCGCATCGCCCAGGAGGAAAGACCGGGGCCAGTGCTTCTGGAGCTTCCGGAAGATATCGCTTCCGAAGAATGCCCACGAGGTCGAAACGGTTCAATCGATGAGGAATCAAGATGACAAAGCGGGAGAGGGCGTTCTTTGTCAAGCGGGTCAGGGATGGCAAGAAGGGGTTCGCCAAGGCGGATTACGGCAAGAGGGAGGTCGCCATCGAGGATATCGGCAAGCGGAAGCCCAAAAAGCCTAAGCATAAAAAGAACGGCGTCCATCAGACAGGAGCTCACCCCTGCGACCTAGCAATAACCTCGCACGATTTAGCGCCCGGCATTCATGTTGCGGACCGAATCGTTCAAACAGCGAAGGACACAAGATGGCACTCACCCTTCCACACAATCGGCGAACGCTTCTAACCGCGTTAATCTCCCTTTGCGCACTATCGGGGCCGGCGCGCGCGGCTGATGTCACTGATCACGATAAGGTGCAGGGATTTCCCCGACAGCACCTCCGGCTTCCTGTGGCACGAAACGCAACGGATGAAATGAAGGAAAGCAGACAACATGACAGATCTAATAGCGTCCATTATGAGCATAGTTCTCGCCTCAACGTTGGTTGGCGCGCATAGCGAGAGTTCAATCATTGTCGACAGTGCCACCAATGCCATCGCATGGGACGGGGCGAAGGCTGGCCTGCAAACCCAAAACGGCCCGGTGCAGCCGGGTGACGAACCCGTCGCATTATCGATTTCCACCCGCTGCGAGACGACGGCAAAATTTAGCTCCAATGATCCGGATGATCCAGTCGACGGCACCGTCAACCAGACCATCACCGAGTGGTTGGCGGCCGGCAACAAGGCCGATTGGAAATCCGACTTCGGTCTGGACGGCCCCGCTCTCGGCGACGCAGAAGACGAAATTGAAAGCGCCGGCTACGGGAAGGATCTCTTCCTGACCGGAATCGAGACCAAGACCCGCGGCATCGATCCACATCGAAAGCAAATACTACCCCACCGCGGCATGTTCGATAATTCCGAGGGCATTCTCGAAAACACCATTTCAGCCGCCGCCAACGCGCTCAAGTACGGTTTCCATGGTGTCGAACTCGATCTTCGCGCTGATAAGAACGGCCATGCCTGGATGATCCACGACACGACACTCGGGCGGGTTACCGGCGATCCGAACAATTGCCTGATTTCGGATATCTCTACCGAGGAAATCAAGAACATGAACCTCTCGATATGGAATCCCATCACTAGTAACCGCACGCTGGCACTTGACCGCAACGGCAATCCGCAAAAAACGGAGGACCTGCAGAGCATCATCGATTACATTCGTGAGAAAAAAAGAAACGGCGACGAGTTCAACGTCCTCATTGACCCCAAGGACGAGGGATCGACGATCGCAGTAATCAAGATGCTCTCGGCGCCTGAGAATGCTGACGTACGGAGCCGCCTCGGCATCAAGATCTATTCGACCTATGTGCCCACTACCGATCGCGTCATTGCCAAATGGGACAAGAAGACCACCAATGTACTTGATGCGCTGAAGCAGGCCAATGTCGCCGTCCAGCCGGACAACAAGCTCAACCTGATCCCGGTCCTCGTCACGGCCGAAGAGGTCCAGTCTTCTCACATCGAAGACGATTCAGTGACCCAGGCTGCCGATTGGCTGACCTCCTTCGACAAGCTGGGCGACCTGACCATGGTGCAAATCTCCCGCCTCAAGGGAACCGCTACCTTCGACGAGATGAACCAGGTGACCAAGACATTCCAGGCAACGGGTGAAACATTCGCCAACACGCCTCTCACGATGTCCTATATCTCCGAAGCCTTCTCCGTGAACGGTCAGAAGTTTTACTACAGCCATCAGGGCGTGCCGATCACCCTGCCCGGACGTCCCGACATGGATTTCCGTGCCACTTTCGGCGCGCTTGAGCCCTACGCCGACGTGCTGGTGGCCGACAATCCTTATCTGGAGACGCTCTATGCCGCTGGCTTTATCACCGAAGGCAATCATGCGGACTACTCTTTTCCGATCGATGCCCACTACAACCCGGCATCCATAATCGACGCACCGAAGGTTATCATTGGCAAGCCAAGCTGGATGAGAAAGTCCACGCCGGCGTCTGGTCGATAACCACACCAACTGAACTGGATGTGGCCGAGTTCCTGGCCGCGCCTTGGGATGCGACGGCCAGCGGCGATGACAGCGAAGGCGCCTTGCCTATGCACCAGCTTCGGATTCTTGACGATATGGAACAGCGGCACTTCGCTGGCGCGGCGGAAGAAGGAAAAGGCAGCGCGCGATCGGCAAGATGGCCGATAGCATATCGCGCCGGTTGAAGCGGACAGGCCGGTCGAGGCCTTTGCGTCTTGCCTCGTGCAGCGGGATCAATATTGCCGATGCCCAGACGATCCGCGCCATCTTGTTCGCCAAAGCAACAGCGACGACATTGTACGACTTCTTCACCAGAAGCTCGGCGGCCCAACGCGTCGGTGCAGTTTTAGCCTTGCGGCTGAAACGAAGTACCGCATGCGCCCCAACGACGAGAAGCCGGCGGAGATAGGGATCGCCTTGTTTGCTGATCCTTCCGAGACGGTCTTTGCCACCCGATGAGTTCTGCCGCGGTACGAGGCCTATCCACGCGGCCAATTGTCGGCCCGGATTTGAAGAGCGAGGCGTCTGTCACTGTCGCGGCAATTGCGCTGGCAGTGATCGGGCCAAATCCAGGGATCGTCTCAAGCCGACGGCTCAGTTCGTTCGAGCGATGCCAGGCATGGATCTGGCGATCCATCTCGCTGACTTTCTCGTGCACCTCCCGTAACTGCCCGATCAGCAACAGAAGCGCGGACCGCGCAAGCGACGGGATGAGATCATGATCCCCGTCTTCGATCAACGCGATCAGCATTCCGACGCCGGCAATCCCCTGTTGCGTCACGATGCCGAACTCCGCCAAGTGGCCGCGCAAGGCGTTCACCAGCATTGTCCGCTGCCGGATCAAAAGCTCGCGGACCCGATGCAGCATCAGCACACTCTGTTGCTCTTCGCTCTTCACCGGAACGAAGCGCATCGTCGGCCGCGTCACCGCCTCGCAGATGGCCTCGGCGTCGGTCGCATCGTTCTTCTGCCGCTTCACGTAAGGCTTGACGTAAGACGCCGGTATCAACCGAGCCTTGTGACCCAGTGCCATGAGAACCCGAGCCCAGTGGTGTCCGGTAGCGCAAACCTCGATTCCGATCAGGCACGGCGGCAATGCCCTAGAGAATCCAACGACATCGTCGCGGCGAAGCCTGCGGCGGCACACGATCGCGCCAGCATCATTGACTCCGTGAACTTGAAATACATGCTTGGCGATATCCAGACCAATTGTGGGAATCTTCTCCATGGACGGCTCTCCCTTATGTGACTTTCGACAGCCACACTTTGGCACATTGCGATGCCGGGAGCAGAGGCCGTCCACCACATCAGGTCATGCGTCGAAAATCGCAAGGGCACCAGCGCCGCCGCTCCAGGTGCGCCGGCCATTCCTGTCCCGCAGCGGGGTCATCTCCAGACTCCGTAACCATCCAATTCCTCCAGCGCATAGGCCGATCTGGGCTGCTGAAACTGAAGCAAACAATCGTTTTCGCGGCTGAACCGCGCAGCCATCTTACAAAAGCCGAATTGGCTAAAGCTTTACGTGCATAGCCGGCCAGAAGCACTGGCTGTGGCGGGCGGTGGACCAGCACGGGATCGTGCTCGATATTCTGAATCAGAGTCGCCGCAACGCCAAAGCCGCCAAGCGGCTATTTGTCCCGGGACAGTCAGACTGGCGCGCGGCGAAGGTCTTCTGATGCTACCACTTAAAACGTGGCTTTTAGCCCGAACGAGATTGACATCGACTGAAAGTTTGCCCCGGCCGCGGCCTTTTGCCAGGCGGAGCGTGTGCCCTCCTCGGTGTCCTCTTCTTGCGTTTCCCCGCGGCTGTTAAACACCTGCTCGAACGAACCGGACAGATAGAGCGAAGCAGCTGGCGTCATCGCGTAGTCAAGGGCAACAGTTGCGCCGATTGTCGGCGCAGGGTCAATGTCATCATGAAACCGGAGATCCCTCAGCCAATGGTCGTCGATGTCCTTGATGCCGAAGCTCAAGCCGGTCTGAAGGCCGCCGCTGATGGTAAGATCGCCAAAGTTGTATTCGCCGCTCAGGCTGAGGAAGCCAATCGGAATCCGTTGCTGATAGCTGATGCCTCTTTCCCAGTCTGGATCCTTCCAGGGGTCGTTTCGGAAGCCACCCTTGGACGAATAGATGCCGGACCCGCCATAGGCGGTCCACTTGACGTCGGTATATTGGACACCGGCGCCGACCGCGATACTGCTGGTCTCGTTTCCGTAGATGATCCGGTTCAACTGGATCGCTCCGGCGACATAGTGATCGAGTTCGGTAAGGGGATGGATTGAGCGGTCGCTCCAGTCATCATGCTCGCCACTGTCCCAGTCGTAGTCAACCATGTGACCGTTGCCGCCGGTGCCGATTTCGACGTTGCCCTTCAAGCTCCAGTCGTTGTCAATGTGCGCGTCCACACCAACAGTGAAAAGGGTCATCCCCTTGCTTTCCCAGTTCAGCTGGCTGAGCTTGCGGTCGCCTTCATAGCCAAATTCCTGGGCCTTGATGTTGGCGAGGCCGAGTCCGCCGAAAACGACGATATTGCCGTCGTCGGAGGAAAACAGAGCGTTGTTTGCGGCGGCCAGTGATGGGGTGGCCACCAGTAAACAGGAAGTGACTGCGGATCCGGTAATGACGCGCTTCATCAACTGACCGCGTGTTTCGTCTAGCGCCTCCGTCTTGGGCCTGACCTTTTTCGCCTCATATCGCCTTTTTGTTGCGTCAGAGTTGTCCGCTGCGCAAGCCACTGGTGTTGATGGACCGGTGTCGCCGTGCCGTTGCGAGGCTGGCTGCGTCGACCCCTTCAGGGAATGGAAGTAATCGCAGAACATTCGTTGTCCTTTGCTGAAGAGTCAATTTGCCGACTGGCCCGGAGCGCGGCGCGGATAAGCCTAACGATCTGCCATTTGGTCTGGAAACTGCCGGGCGAGTTTAGAACCTGACCGGGGGCTTGTCGCAAAGATATTTGCAAGTCGCAATTATCCCCGAACGACGTGGATTTCACGCTTTGTTAACCTTTTGGAGTTCGAAGAGGCGCGCAAGTAGATCGTTCTGGTGGTTGACAGTCCAGCCACCGGTAAAACCGAAGCCTTTCCTCAACCACAGCATCGCCTCGAAACCAGCGATGGTTCGCCGCGCGGTTTCGAAGGATTGGAAGCCACCGATTTTGGGCATGTTCTTTTTCCCCGGAAATGGTCGCTCTCGATGCCCTGCTGGAAGATGCTTGGTGACATAATGCACCCGGGTCCGGATGGAGAAGCCCATCGTCAACCGACGTTTTGATCGTCGATGGGAAGGCATCGGCACCGTCAGTGCCGATCTTTGTCGGTGCCAGCAAGGGCTCATCTTTCAGCATCTTGCGGAAGAACCGCTTGGCGGCATCGAGATCCCGCTTCACTGTCAGCAGGCAATCTACCGGATTTCCGTGTTTGTCGACGGCCCGATACAAATATCGCCAGTTGCCGCGGATCTTGACGTAGGTCTCGTCAATCCGGACAGAGCCGAAATGCGGCCGCCGGAACTGGCGAAGCCGCGTTTCGACCATCGGCGCGTAGGCCAGAACCCAACGGTTGACGGTGCTATGATCGACCTCGAAGCCACATTCCCGGAACATCTCCTCAAGATCCCGATAGCTGAGTGGATAACCCAAATACCAGGCAACCGCCTGCACGATCGGCCATGCTTCGAAATGCCGGCCATTGAAATCATCTTTCGATTGCCGCTTCAGCTTTTCGGCAATAGCATTTAGAATCATAGGCTCGCTCCACAACTTTCGGAGCGGCATCTCTCTTCCCATGGTCAACATACCGTTAAGCGCCAAAATTTGCGACAGGCCCATGCGCAGCCTTCATGCCAACGATCGGCTGGGCTCCCGGCCATGTAATATGCCGTCGAAATGTCGCTGATCACTCTGCGCACTCTGCGCACGCTCTCCGCGGTGACCTTCGCTGCTTCCCTTTTCGACGGACACGCCATCCTTCCGCGCAAGGTCACCTCACCATTGAGAACCGTCACCTTCACGACATCGTACGTCAGTCCGAGTTCCAGTTCCAAGCGCATTCTAATTGCAGTGGAAAGGGCGTCGTCGCCGATAGGAATGACGGTGTTTGCGGGCATAGACTCTTCCTCCGTTGCGACGGCGAGATCCTATGTCTGATTTGCCTTTGCGGCGTTGATGCAGATCAACTGGCGGCCACGCCGCAAGCCAATCTCCGCGACGGTCCCACGGTCGAAGGTGATTGAGCGGCGGGCGAGGTGCGGTGCCGGCGCTGTCACGTTGTTTGAATGGCAGGCGAGTCAAGGCCCGTGCGGACGGCGTTGTCACGTTGTTTGAATGTGGCCAGGTGAGGCCGAGCCTGCGCTTTTCAGGCAGGCCGTGCACTCACGGCTTCCCACGCGGCCATTGCCTGGCGTCGATGGGTTCGAATTTGTGCTGCGGAGCGGTTGGTCTGGGATGGGACGAAGAGGTTTCGCACGGCGGAGAAGATCGACACGAAATGTTGCAATGAGCCAACCGACCGGAAACCCTGTCGCGTTCGCTCCGTTTTCTCAACGGCAGGTGAGAATTCTCGGCCCGGTTGTTCAAGCCTTTATGCGAGCGGTGTTCCACGTTCGGCATGACCTGGCGTTTGGCCGCCCCGTAGGAGCGCAATTTGTCGGTGATCATTACGCTTTGGCGGCATGCCCTGCTTCTTCAGAAGTCGCGTCAGCAGGCGCTTGGCCGCCTTGGTGTTACGGCGCGTCTGGACGATCTCGTCGAGCACATATTCGTCCTGATCATCCGCTCTCCACAACCAGCATTTCTGACCGTTGATGCGCACCACGACTTCATCGAGGTGCCAGACATCGCCTTTCGTCGGCGCCTTGCGGCGTATGCGGCGCGCATAATCAAGGCCATGTTTTCGGCACCATCGGCGGATGGTCTCGCAGGAAACGACGATCCCGAAATCGAGCAGCATTTCCTCGACATCGCGCAGGCTCAGATTAAAGCGAAAGTAGAGCCAGACAGCACGGGCTACGATTTCGATCGGATAGCGGTGGTTCTTGTAGGTCGGTGCACTCACGGTCATGGGCGCGCTGCTACCTCAATTTCCTTACCGCAATCAATGTGACAGTACCAGCGCGGCAGCTTATTGACTGTTGACTGTCGTGAATAACGATTATATACGACGTGACGGACGCAATACGTCTGGCATGTACAAAACCGTCAGGAGGCAATTATAGCACATTTTGAGAATCCGCGCATGGTCAAGGGGTCCGACCGCCTTGTCTCGGCAAACTCCGGCATCACAGGGGCAACGCCCCCTATGTCCAAAATAGCGTCGGGTCGGTAACTGAAAATCCCGCACCGCACCATCACATCTGGTTCAACACCCAATTCCGTTAAAGGAGCAGCCCATGGCTACCGTGAAAGTCGATATTAATAATTTCCAGTCGGAAGTTCTGGAATCCGCACAACCCGTCGTCGTCGATTTCTGGGCTGAATGGTGCGGCCCGTGCAAGATGATTGCGCCGAGCCTCGAAGAAATCGCCGTCGAGATGGAAGGCAAGGTCAAGGTCAAGCTGAATATCGATGAGAATCCGGAACTCGCCGCACAGTTCGGTGTGCTCTCCATTCCGACGCTTGCGATCTTCAAGGGCGGCGAAGTCGCCGATATCTCCTTCGGCGCAAAGCCGAAGACGGTTCTTTCGAACTGGATTTCGAACGCTGCCTGAGGCCCTGTCTTTATGGACGGCGCGGAGGCGGACATCGCGGGGTGGTCAGCCGAAATACTCGGATCTGGCGATTACGTTGTGCTTGACCCTGCGCGTCGTCTACGGGCTGGCGCTACGCCAGACCCAAGGCTTGATGCGCAGTGTCGCGGCGCTGATGGGGTTCGATATTGCCGTGCCTGACTTCTCCACCCTGTCTCGCCGGAGCAAAGGGCTGGCGTTGCCGTCGACAAAGTCCGAGCCACAACATCAGGTCCGGTCCATCTGGTTGTCGACAGCACCGGCTTGAAGGTCTTCGGCGAGGGCGAGTGGCTGGAAAACAAGCACAAAACCAAGGCCAAACGCAAAGATGGCGCAAACTGCACCTTGGTCTCAATCTTGTCAGTGGTGAGATTGTTTGTCCGATCTGACCGTGGATGATGTCGGCGATCCGACAGCGTTACCAGGACTTCTGGACCAGATTGGTGGCCCCGTCGAGAAGTTCATTGCCGACGGCGCCTATGATGGAACGCCAACCCGAGATCTTCTGGCGACACGCTTTGGTGAGATCGTGGAGGTCATTATCCCACCTCCCAAGACTGCCGTTGCCAGCCCTCAATCGGTGCTGGTTCCATCTGTCCGCGATCGCCATATTGCAGAAATCCAGACCAAAGGGCGGATGGCATGGCAGAAATCCACCGGCTACAACAAGCGCAGTCGCGGTGAGACCCAACGGTGCTGAGGCGATGCGACTTCAGGTTGACCCAGGTCGGGTTAACGTCAGGTGCATGGGATATGTTCGATGCCAAGCGCGCACTGTTGGGCGTTGGTGCACGGATGTGGAACTGAACGGATGTGGATCTTTGAAACGGCTGACTATGGCGTGGCTGCCTTGCGGCGGACAGCTTTCGGGCGTGCGCAAGCAAGCATGCGGTTGAGGACGGCGCAGCCGATGGCGACTTCGGTCTGCTGACCAGGCAGCGACCTGGCCCGCATTTCATCGGGCCGTCACTGTTGATTGCGGCGATATGCCGGTTCCGTTGGCCGGGAGGCCTATCGTCGCTTGGCTCGACCGCGTTGGCGCGAGGCGGAATGACGATAGCCGCCGCCGCGCTATGATCGATGACTGCGTCGTATGTAGGTTTTCCATCATAGGCACCGTCGGCTGTGAACTGTCCGATCGGACCGCCAATCTGGTCGAGGAGTGGCGCAACTTGAGAGACATCGAACGCCGACCGTCGAGCAACTTTGGAGGCAAAACCTCTTTGAAAGTGAAGTGGCGGTTGTCGCCGGCGCGACAGTTATCGGCGGTGACGGATATGACAATGTCCTCATCGCGATCGACCGGGACGGCGGCCATATCCTCTACCGTGAGCGTATGCCTGGCTCGATGTGGCAGCCGTGGCGGTCCTGGCTCGGGCAGAGCGGCGGCGCCAGTGCCTATTTCTTCGCCAATCCCGTTGTCGGGATCGGACCGGTCAGACTTACCCCGTTGATCTGCTACGAGCAGCTCATCGTCTGGCCGGTCCTGCAATCCATGCTCTCCGTACCCCGAGATGATCGTTGCCGTTGGCAACGGCTGGTGGACGGCCGACACCAAGATCGTCGCGATCCAGCGCCAGCGCCTGGGCTCGGCTGTTTTCCAAACCGTTTATCCTTTCCTTTAATACGTAAGTTCGGAGCCTCAAGATGCTCGACGCCGCCCTCATTTCGAAATGTACTGATCCTTCCCTCACCTCGGCTATCGCCGAGCAGTTTGTGGAAGCGGCCGGTTCCCCGGATCCGCTAGCAATTTCTGTCAAGTCGGGCGGCCGGCTGATCCTGGTGCCGAAGCCGACGACCGCGGACGAGGCGATGGAGATCATCCGCCAGAATGTCGGCCAGGCGGTCGTTCGCGCCGGGCTGACACAGATCCCGGTCGGCATCGGCGTGAAGGACGCTTCGGAACTGAAGCCTGATCTCGTTGACGCTTGCGAGAACCTGCGCATGGGAACGAAGCTGTTCGCCAAGGTCATGCGTATCGTCGCGAAGTGGTACGGCAATCCGACAGCAAAGGATGTTCTGCCGCAAATATTCGAGGATGCTGTCTATTCGTGGAAGACCGGCGAATTTGAGGGCGTACAGGTTTTTCTGGCGCCTGATCCGGACGGCGCGATGAAAATGGATAGAGTTGCGCCCGTTGAGAGAACACCCGTGGCCAATGAGGCTCGAGACGAGCCTGCCGTATCGCCAGATGCCGAGGAAAGCCGTGATGCCCAGTCAACTGGTATCAGGTTCGACCTCTCACGCATTGGTGGGCAAAAGTGAGAGCGGTTTCCCCCGCGGTGAACTGGCTTGTGAGCGCCGCACGGTATCGGCCCCGACCCACCAATATACAAAAACTAGTGCGAACCAGATACGCAATTTTAGTGTGATTCGGATGTGGGAAATTAGTGTGAATGACATACCGAAAACTAGTGCGATTCAAATACACAAAATTAGTGTGAGTAATACGCAGAAAAGTAGTGTAATCCTTATGCGGTAAATTAGTGCATCGCCATCCAGCAGCCATCGACAGGTTTTGTGCTACCGATGTGCATAAAGGTGGAGCGATCACAGGAGGATGGCATGGCGAAACCCAACGAACTGCTCGCAACATCGCTCTCGGAGCTGAGGGGTGTCACCCAGAATGGCACCAGGTCGGTCGTGAAGTCGGACGAGCTCAGCCGCGTCCATAGAGAGCGCTTGCAGGACAACGGCTTTCTCGAAGAGATCATGAAAGGCTGGCTGGCAGTCAATTCGAGGCCTTCCGCCAAGAATAGAATCGATGCCGCGTGGAGTACCGTGTACTGGGAATTTGTAACCCGATATCTGGATGACCGCTTCCCCAATGAATGGCGCCTCTCCGCGGAAGCATCGGTTGCTCTCTGGTCAGAAAATCACTCCATTCCGTCGCAGGCCATCGTCAGAAGCCCAAAGGCGAACAACCAGCTCGTGAAACTGCCAAGCGACACATCGCTCTATTTGCTGCGTTCGAAAGACAATGAACCGGCGGAGACGAAAGAGCGGTTGCGATTGATGCCGATGGAAGAGGCGGTCTGCAACCTGTCGCCGGAGTCCTGGAAAACATCAGCAACCGACGTCATTGCCGTTATCGGCTCGATCCGTGGAACCAGCTCGCTGCTGCAATATCTTCTTGATGGCGGACGCAGCCATGTGGGTGGCCGTGTCGCGGGAGCTCTGCGCCATCTAGGCAGGGAGCGCGACGCCGACACGATCATGAAAGCCCTGGACGCGGCCGGTTACAATCCCCACGAAGAGAACCCCTTCGATCCTGCGACCGAGCTGGTCAAACTCGATGTGCGGCGTGCTCAGGCTCCCTCCGCCACGCGCATCAAGAACCTCTGGGCGAGGATGAGGAAAGATGCGCTCGACAACATTGGATTCGAGCAACTGCGCATCAATGACCGCGACGGATACATCGCCCAGATCGACGAGCGCTATGTGGCGGACGCGCTGAACTCGCTTTCGATCGAGGGATATGAAGTGTCCGAAGATCTCATTCAGAGGGTCCAGGACGGAGCGTGGAAGCCGGACGAGGACGCACAGGACTACGAGACCAAAAACGCATTGGCCGCCAAGGGTTATCGACTGGCTTTCGAGGAAGTGCGCGACGATATCAAGAAAATCCTTGATGGCGCGCCGACCGGCAAACTGCTTGAAGAAAGGCATCAAGACTGGTTTCGCGCGATGTTCAGTCCTTCGGTCACCGCGGGTATCATCAAGGCGCATCAACTCGCCGGCTATCGTTCGCACAACGTCTACCTGCGCGGCTCTTCGCATGTCCCCCTGCCACCGCATGCCATTGCCGATGCAATGGACGCGTTGTTCGAATCCATCGAAGAGGAACCCGATCCGCGCGCGAAAGCCGTCGTCGCTCCGTTCCTGTTCACCTACATCCATCCTTTCCCCGACGGAAACGGCCGAACGGCACGCTTCATCATGAATGCTCTGCTGGCAGAGTGCAGAGTCCCCTGGACCGTCATACCGGTCGCGCGCCGGGACGAGTACATGGACGCCCTGGAACAGGCGAGCCAACTCGAAAACATCGTACCGCTGACGACGTTCGTATCCGAGCTCGTCAATGCGCCCCCTCCGGAGAGAGAGGCGAAGATTGCACGAAAAGCGTCGTAGGACGATTGCACGGTTTTGTCGCAAACTTTTTAAAAGGCCGCAGAAGCGGCCATCGCTGGACACAGTTATGCAGCGAGTGCGGCGAATTGCTGAATGCCGATTGGCCACTGGTTGAAAATTGGCGCTTGCGGATAGCACTGTTGCATGGATCAGACTTTGGACGAGGCAACTTTATCCACTGCATTTTTCATGCAACGCGCTCGAACTTGGGCCGGCCAAGTTCTGTCATCCGGTTAAGAACACGGACGCCAATCTTCGCTTCAGTCTTCTGATTGTCAAAATGTCGGGCCTTGAGTTTGGGCCCGATCACAGCCTTCCATCGACCCATCTGGGTCTCAGCGCGACTGCGCTTGTTGTAGCCGGCGGATTTCTGCCATGCCATCCGCCCTTTGGTCTGGATTTCTGCAATATGGCGATCGCGGACAGATGGAACCAGCACCGATTGAGGGCTGGCAACGGCAGTCTTGGGAGGTGGGATAATGACCTCCACGATCTCACCAAAGCGTGTCGCCAGAAGATCTCGGGTTGGCGTTCCATCATAGGCGCCGTCGGCAATGAACTTCTCGACGGGGCCACCGATCTGGTCCAGAAGTCCTGGTAACGCTGTCGGATCGCCGACATCATCCACGTCAGATCGGACAAACAATCTCACCACTGACAAGATTGAGACCAAGGTGCAGTTTGCGCCATCTTTGCGTTTGGTCTTGGTTTTGTGCTTGTTTTCCAGCCACTCGCCCTCGCCGAAGACCTTCAAGCCGGTGCTGTCGACAACCAGATGGACCGGACCTGATGTTGTGGCTCGGACTTTGTCGACGGCAACGCCAGCCCTTTGCTCCGGCGAGACAGGGTGGAGAAGTCAGGCACGGCAATATCGAACCCCATCAGCGCCGCGACACTGCGCATCAAGCCTTGGGTCTGGCGTAGCGCCAGCCCGTAGACGACGCGCAGGGTCAAGCACAACGTAATCGCCAGATCCGAGTATTTCGGCTGACCACCCCGCGATGTCCGCCTCCGCGCCGTCCATAAAGACAGGGCCTCATCCTTCACCCAGATGGTCAAATCACCACGTTGACGCAGGCTTTCATTATATGCCGGCCAATTCGTCACCTGATATTTCTGCTTGGCAATCTTGTCCCGCCGATCGGCATTGAACTTGTGCGGCATCGTCGAAATCCGCATCAGGAGACTGAAAACCACCGCTCAATATCAGTCGCCGGGTGATCCACGCAACAACGCCGTGTTACGGCGAGTCTGAACCGGAATGTCGAGAACATCGCCGTCGGCGTCAATTGCCCGCCAGAGCCAGAATTTCTTTCCGCCGATCGTGATGACAGCCTCATCGATGTGCCACTTGTCGTTTGGATTCGGTCGGTCCGTTCGAATGCAGTCGGCAAAATGGCGGCCAAAGCGCTTGATCCAGAGACGAACAGTATCCCGGCTGACGAAAACACCGCGTTCAGCAAGGAGGTCTTCAACATCGGCCGTGCTTAACGCAAATCGGTGATAGACCAAAACCGCATGGGCGATAACCTCACGCGGAAAACGAAACCCCTTCAGACGGGGAAAAGTGCTCGGTAATTTCATCCCCTCTCGATACCCGAAAAGCGGCGGTCAAACAATTTGGCAATACCCCCTTCGGTCCGCCAGCCGTTTCCGATGGCAATGATGAAATCCGGGTCGTGCAGCATAGATTGCAGGACAGGCCAAACGATCAGTTGCTCGTAGCAGATCAGCGGTGCTGCCCGGCTGGTACTGCTGGAAACGACCGGATTTGCAAAGAAGTCCCCCGGGGGCGCCACCGCTCTCCGCGAACCATCGCCACGGTCGCCACATCGAACGGGAACTGGCATGCGTTCGCGATAGAGGATATGCAGCGCGGCGCCATCACTGGCAGCGCCACGCACCGTTGCGATCATGGGTTTTGTCGCAAACTTTTTAAAAGGCCGCCAGAACGGCGGACGAGGCGATGGCGATCGTGCGGCAATATGCTGGTCAGGCGGTCGTTCGCGTCGGCCTGACCCAATTTCCCGCTGGCGTGGGAGTGAAGGAACCGACCGATCTGAAACCCGACCTTGTCGATGCCTGCCAAAACCTTCGCAGAGGCACGGCGATGTTCGCCAAGGTCCTCAGGATTGTTGCGAAAATGGTATGGCAACCCCAAGAGCAAAGACGTCTTCCCGCAGATTTTCGAGGATCGGGTTTAGGCATGGAAGACCGGTGAGTTCGAGGGCGTGAGCGTGTTTCAGGCGGAGGAGCCAGGAGACCCCATCGAACTGCCGCACCCATATGAAGTGCACTCGGTCAAAGAAGATGAAGCCGCGGTGACGACAACCGAGAAACAGACGGAGGCGAACGACGATGTTGAGCGTGCGGGAATTCGCATTGATCTGTCCCGCATCGGCGGAAATTGATATTCATTCCGGCAGGGCATAGCGGGTCAGGATGGCTTCACCGTCTTCGATGGCAATCTCGACCACTTCATTCACGATGCCTTGGGAGGCGGCGAGTTCTAGCAGAACAGCCGAGAACAGTTCGCGCTGCAGTGCCGGTGAAACCTGGGAAACGATGATAACAAGACCGGCGTGCAGCTCCTCTTTTGCATAGAGCTTCCTGAAGTCACGGGCATTGTTCGTCACGAAGGTGAAATCCTCCGCGACGATCCTGGGCATCAAATCCCAATCGGTCTCGCCGCTGAGGCCCAGCCGATTGACGTGAAAACAATCGTAGCCGTGATCTTGCGCCACGGCCACGAGCGATGTGTGCAGGCATTCATCGATGAGGAGTTTCACGAAGCCGTGCCCGAGGGTTTCCCGGAGCTGGCGGTGGTGAGCTGCAGCCGCTTCACCGACTTCACCTTCAGTCCCTGTTCCGACAGCCTTTTCGGCCGTCCTCGGGCGGGATGAGCTGCCGTCCAGATGTCGGCGAGTTCAACCATGCGCGCTGTGACGGAAGGATAGCCCCCGACGATTTCCTCGATGCTGGCGCCTTGCTGTTTCATCGCAGCGATCATTCGCACGGGAACTCGAGTTCCGTTGAAGACCGGCTCGCCGCCTGCGACGCCCTTCACCGCCTGGATCTTTTGCTCGGCTTCTCGAAGCGCCTCTGCGCGGGCTGCCAGTTGCTCCCTAGCCCTCGCTACGTCCACAATCAGATAGTCATCTGCTCTCACCGTATCCGCGTCGGGATTCTGGTCGATTGTGTCGAACAAACGTTTGCGACGCTCGGCAGATAGTATTGATCCTACGCCGTACCAGAGCTTCAGACGCAGTAGATCTTCATCGAAAAGTTCTCGACCCTCACGCCCGAAATGTGCCTCGATGATCCGCTTGTCGATTGCATTGTGTACCGACTTCAGAGCGATCTCACTCAGAGCTGCGGCTTCGGCGGGCGTGTAGGCGCGTGCTGCGGTGGCCATAATCATTCTCCTTGTGGAGAATATATATAGTGAATGCCGCTCACCGTAAAGATCAACCACTCAATTTTGGGGTTGGCCATACCGCGTGCGCAATGATCTCAGCGGACAAAGCGGATCACGAGCAACTTCTGACATGGCCCATGTACCCACATCTTCATCAGCCGTCGGTTAACTTTACGGTGCGCACGGAAGAGATTCTTAAGCTTTGTGTTGGCGCCGCTTCCAATCTTTATGAGGTGCGTCGCCTCATCATCGATCGGAGATAGTAATTCTGAAGCTGATATCCGCACAGTGGGCTGTCGTGAAGCTAGGCCCGACGCCGAACGCGGGGTTCTTCTCCCGGCCGAACAGTGAGAATCAAGGCGCACGAACGCATTACAAGTCGCGCGCAGATCTTATCAGCCGATTGGAGTTAACAATTCGTGTCTCCTTTGGAAGATCCGAATAGGCGCCGCCGCGAAGGCCGGGAGGTCGATTACATCGCCTGGAGCACGGGAGACGGACGTACTCAAACGAAAAAACCCGGTGCGGGAGGAGGTGCACCGGGCTCTTGATTGTGACCGACAGCTGGGAGGAGGAGCGCTGCCCGTCTGATCGTCGCGGCTCGGGAGGAGGTGAACCGCGTCGATATCAGGAGGGTAATGTTGCATTGCACCAATGTCAACATTCCTGATGTTGCATCGCAGCACTTTCAGTGCCTAGCAGCGCCGCGAGAGCGCGAGCTTTCCGCGCGCCGCCGAAGCTGAGAAAGGCCGATCTAAACCGGTCGCTCTCAATATTGCTTTTCCGTGGAGCAAATTAGGCATGGAGATTGTCCGCCGGGGCCTGTCGCAAATTTTTGCGCTTAACGGTATGTTGACCGTCGGAGGAGAAATTTCGCTCCAAATGTTGTGGAGCGTACGGATGATTCTGAATGCTATTGCCGAAAAGCTGAAGCGGCAGTCGAAGGATGATTTCAAAGGCAGGCATTTCGAGGCATGGCTGATCGTACAGGCGGTCACCTGGTATTTGAGATATCCCCTGAGCTATCGAGATCTGGAAGAAATGTTCGAAGAGCGCGGTTTCGAGGTCGATCATAGCACGATCAACCGCTGGGTATTGAGCTATGCGCCGATGATCGAGAAGCGTCTTCGCCAGTTTCGCCGGCCTCATTGCGGATCGGTTCGGATTGACGAGACCTACGTTAAGATCCGCGGCAAATGGCGCTATCTGTACCGAGCCATCGATAAGCATGGCAACCCGGTGGATTTCCTGCTTTCTGCAAAGCGAGATCTCGAAGCCGCCAAGCGGTTCTTCCGCAAGACGCTGAAAGATCAACCCTTACTGTCGCCGAACAAGATCTGCACAGATGGTGCCAATACCTTCCCGTCGGCGATCAAAGCTTCGGTTGAAGACGGGCTTCTACAGCCCGACCCCGTGCACTATGTGACCAAGCACCTGCAACAAGGCATTGAGAGCAATCATTTCCGTGTGAAAAAGAACATGCCGAAGATCGGCGGCTTCCAATCCTTCAACACGGCGCGGCGAACGATTGCCGGTTTCGAGGCGATGCTGTGGTTGAGAAAAGGCTTCGGCTTTTCCGGCGCCTGGACGATCAACGATCAAAACGATTTGGTTGCGCGCCTCTTCGGACTTACAAAGGTTAACAAAACATGAAAATAGCATCGTTCAGGGGATAGCCGCGGCCTCTGTGGAAGTTTGCGACAAGCCCCGACCGGTACTATTAAATTTTTCAACGATGATAAGGGGTTTGGCTTCATCACGCCAGAAAATGGAGGAGCGGACGTATTCGTTCACGTGTCTGCTTTGCAGCGAGGCGGCTCGCTCAGAGAAGGTGACAAGGTCAGCTTCGAGGTAGGCCAGGACCGCAAGACCGGGAAGTCGAAGGCCGAGAACGTCAGCGTGCTCTGACCGCGGGTGCCGCGTGACAGCCTGACCAAGAAATTCGGGCAGGCTAGTCGCGTCCGAGATTTGCGAGCTCAGTGAAAATTCCGGCTCTTCACCTTGAGCGTATCGATATGCAGGTCGGGGGTTTATCCCGAGCCGGAGACTATGCCGATGAAGCTGCCTAAGCCACGGAATTTCAGGTAAAAACGGCCGTCCGCGCTCGGCATAGTATTGTGCACTCTTGCAACAAATCAGAGGAGCGCAAGATGACAGTCGCCTTTGATCTGTTTAGCAGCCAGCTATGGCAGCGGTTTAATGGGTGGATTTTTCGAGACCACATTGATCGGTACATTGCCGGGATGCAACGCGCTGGCTATCGCCCGCAATATATTTGCCGAGCTGTACGGACGGTCGAGAAATTCATTACCGTTGCGTCATGCATACTTGTGCAGCGGAACGCGTGTCAATGTTGACAGGCCGCTACGAGGACACAGCGAACCCTTCAGTTCTCAGGAATCGGGGAGACCCAGCCAGGGTTCAAGTTGTTCGAAGCCGGCTTACCCCTTCAATTGGTCCTTAATTCCTCTCTAGCCCTGACACTCGTGCTCGCTTTGAGTTGCGGTTAGGCTCGCCAAAAATTCATTCCAGTTCGCGTCATGCTTCGCGGCGGCGTCATCTTGCGCCCACAGCTTGACTTTCTTGGCTGCGGCCTCATCGTGGTATGTTTCCGATATATCGTTATGCAATGCCAGAACGAGCGTTTCGACGTCATGGACGGAGAGGATTTCGGTCTCCGATGGTTTTGCCGGATTTGCGAACGACAACGAGTTGGGAAGCAGCCAATGTGTGCCAATCCCGCCGTCCCTGAAAACGCGCGGCATGGCGATCTCGTGTATGCTGAACTCGGAACTATGATCGCAGTAAAGCTTCTCAATTGCCGCGCGAAGTTCCGTCTCCAGTCCCAGGCCTAGCTGGCCTCCGGCGCCGAGCACTGAGCCGAAACCGAAGCTCTCGCTATAGCGGCCGGCCGAAGCCGAAACATCGGCGATGACGACGTGCAGCGGCGGCAGGGCCTGCGGTGCTTGCGGAGCCGATCGGAACGCGTCGCGGATGGAATAGTAGAGCGTCATGGCGCCACGGTTTTCGACCGCTCCGCCATCAGTCACCCAGTATCGCATCCTTGCTTCTCCTGATGCTTCGATGTCGATTGCGGCATCGGGAAAGACGGGCGGAAAATTTGCGCTCAATGCTGCAGCACGCGCGATCGATATATCCGCGTTGTCGAGCGTTACGAGCTGCATATGCAGCGATCCGTCGTCCGGTGGAGACGCCGGCGCGGCAAGATTGGTCAACACCAACCGCCCGCCCGCCTGGCCGGCATCCAGGAACTGGCGGCAGCGCGTAGCCCTCTCGGGTAGCGAAAGGTTGTGAATGGCTTGGCAGGGCTGACCGTTATTGGAAAAAGACCCAACGATCGCGGTGTTGAGCATGAGGCCGAAGGACGGCGCTTCCATTGTCCCGGTGCCCATGTGGCAGACGAAGGATTCGGCGAGAATCGCGCCCAGTCTCGACCGTGCGGGGATCCAGCCCGTTACGTTTTCATCCGGCCTTTGAGCTTCATGGCAGGCTGAGGACGCCCAGCGCCAGCGCCCGAAAGCGAAGCGCATGTCGCTTGCTCCATCAATCACCTGTTCGATGAAGGGCAGCGCCATGGCTTGCGAGAAATCGTCCCATGCCTTGACGTCCATAGTGTCGCGCGGCCGGCGAAGCTCTTTCTCGTGAAGCGCAAAATAGCCGAGCGCGGCGCTGCCACCTGACACACCGCTGACGAGGACGACGTTGCAGATCTGGTCGTGTTCGGCCAGCCCCCGCAGCAGCGAGGCGGTATAGATCGCCGCACGCGTGCCGCCGCCGGAGGCGACGACGGCAATTCTCGGCGTGGTGGGCTGCAGCGGCCCGCAGCCGCCGTTGGGTTGGTTGCTTTCGAACAATAGCGTTGAAGGCTGCTTGTTCACGTGCCGCTCGGAGCGGATAGCAAGTTCCGGCGGCTGGATCGCCCGCAGGAAGCTGAAGACGGCGGGACCGCCGATCAGGCCATAGGCCAGGGCGCCGACGAGGGCGGGATAGACGAGCGTCGAACGCTGGAAGTTGCGCAGGCTTGCAAGCAGGTCTCCCGTTGGAGCCTGTCCGGCGGGCAGGCGCTCCAGCTGCGTACGAAACTGCGCGAGCACTTCCGCCGGCGTCATGAACTGGATCGCCCTGTTCGATGCGGCTTTGGTCTGCCGCTGATACTGATCCTCGTAGCGGCCCTCGATCTTCAAACGCCCCGCGCCATGCAGCGCGATCGTCCGGCCCCGGTTGCGGACGGTGCTCAAGGTCTCGCTGCCTTCATAGTCGTAAGCGATTTCGACCGGCGTGATCGATAGGTGCTGCTTGTCGATGAGGCGCATCAGCCGGCGCGCGACGAAGTGATCGCACCAGAAGCCGTAGTACCAGGCGACGGCATAGGCGAATACGATATAGCGCATGATCGTCGTGTTGCCGTAGCCTCTAGAGCCGGCGTTGAAGAGATAGGTGATGTAATGGACGTCGGCGAGGCGCAGCACCGCAACGACGATGACGAGAATGCTGATGACCCGCTGCGGGCCGATGAAGAAGAGGCGCCCGACCGTCTTCAGGATTTCCATCAACCGGTCGAACAGGATGCCGAGGAAAAGGACAATCCATGCGACAAGGGCGGTCACGCCGAATGCGTACCAGAGATAATGGTCCGGCACGAACAGGGTAAGCAGCGATCCGGGCAGAAGCAACTCGACCGGATAGCGGATCGGGGCGATGACAAGGGCCGACACCAGCGCGGCGATCGGTCCGCGACCCATGAAATCGTATCGGTTCTTGGGCAGGAAGAGCTCTACTTTCGGCAGGCTGTCGGCAAGTCCGCCGCCTGCATTGGAGCGGAACAGGCTCGATGCGAGCAGCCAGGCCGCCGGGAGCGCAAGGACAAGTGCGCAGACGATCGCGACGCCGACATGCAGGCGGGGCCGCGCCGTCATCATGCCGTAGGCTTCCGGGCGCGAATTGACGAGGAGAAGCAGGGCAAGGGCCGCAAGGATGACGAGCTGTACTCCCAGCAGATACTGGTTAAAGAGCGCCTGGCGGCCAGCGGCCGCATGCAGCAGGAAGAGAAGCGCAAAACCGATCGCGAGCAAGCCGAGATTGCCCCAGCGCATCTCGACGGTCGGGCCGAGCGCCATGGCAAGGGTCAGAATAGCCGCGAGCACCGGCACGAACCAGGCGTAACCGTCGGGGGCGAGCCATCGCCAGGCGATGTGCCGCCCCTTCGGCAGCGGCTGGTTCAGCCAGGCATCGAATTCCCGCCACCATCGAACGAAACTCCGGACGTGTTCGCCGAGCCAATTGTAGATGCTGGCTTCCCGATGGGTAGGGTGTTCGTTCATCAGCGTGTTTCCAGTCAGCTGTCGGCGAGAATGACGTCTGCCGCCTTCTCCGCGATCATGTAGACGGCGGTGGCAAGGAAGTAGCCGGGAATGCGGGGGAAAACGGAAGCATCGACGACGCGCAGGCCTTCGATGCCGTGCACCCTGAAGCGGCTGTCGAGCACGCCGCCATCCTCGCGGGGGCCGATGGCGCAGGTGCCGCAGGCATGATGGCCCCAGGCGTTTTCCGCGACATAGCGGCGAAGCGCCTCGTCGCTCTCGTTCTGCCGGCCGGGCTCCTCTTCGCTTGCGATGAGATCGTCCATCGCATCGTTGACCTTCCTGACGAAGCGGATGGCATGGACGACGGCATCGAGATCGAGGTCGTAATCGCCGGTTCCTTCGAAGAAGGAATGAAACACGACGGCAGGCAGGGCCGCGGGATCGGCACTTCTCAGCCGCACCGTTCCACCCTGGTTTTCGGTATAGGCCTTGAGGATCGCCCATGTCATGTAATCCGGCTTGCGGATGCGCGCGGAATAACGAGGAAAATAGCCGCGGAAATCGGCCAGCAGCGAAAAGCAATGCAGGTCCGGTTCCGGCAGCGTGTTGCGGGATTTGAGCGTCAGGGAAAACATGACGCCGTTGCTCGTATAGTTGCCGATGCGGAATCTGCGCCACCGCCGGTAATGGACATCGCGGGTCGTATAGGTCACGCCCTTGAGGGCCGACCAGGGTTCTTTCATCCGGCTGACGACGCCGACCTCGTAGCGGTCCTGCAGGTTCCGTCCGATACCAGGAAGAGCCTCGACGACGGGAATCCCGTGCTCGTCGAGATGGCCGGGATCGCCGATGCCGGAGAGCATCAGAAGCTGCGGCGAGGCGAAGGCGCCGCCGGCAAGGATGATCTCGCGGCCGGCCCGAATGATCTCCTCGCGCCCCTCCCCGTCGATGCAGCGAACCGCCACCGCCCGCTTGCCGTCGAATTCGATCCGCGTGACGGTGGTGTTGAGGCGAAGCGTCAGGCGGTCGGGGTGCCGCTTGATCACGTCGAGCAGCCGCTCGCGCGGCCCGTGCCTGGTGTGGCGGCGCGTCGAAAGCGGTGTGACGCGCACGCCGCAGGCGCCGACGTTCCAGTTGCGGTGGTCGTTCGGGTCGATCTCGGTCGTCTCCCAGTCGGAGCCCCGCTTGCCGAAGGCGTCGGCCGCCGCGCCGACGCAGCGCAGCAGCGCCCGCCACAGCGGCCAGTCGCGCAAGGCCCGCAGCGGCACGGCGCGCTCCGTGGTCATCCACCCCCACCATCCATGGCCCGTCGGATTGAGGCCCGTTGCGGCGGCAAGCCAGCGCCACAAGAAGAAGCGGTAGCGGCAGCGCTCGATGCGCTCGAAATAGCCCTGCATGTGCGGGGCCTTCCAGCTTTCGTCGCCGGTGACCGCAAAGATGTGGTTCCAGTCGCAATGATTGGGCCTCACGACGATCATCGCATGATGAGCGGTGCAGCCGCCGAGCCCGCGCACGCGCGGATACAGCACGCCGTCCTTTTCCTTGCTGTAGCGCCAGTCGCGCTCCTGCATCTCCTGATTTTCATAGTGGCGCACCCAATGGTTCTCGGCCATGCCGGGATGTTCCGAGGCAAAGGCGTGAAAGGCCGGTACGCGAGAGGCATCGGCAAGCGGAATGTCGGTGCCGTCGTCGGCTTTGGCCAGCGGATCGCCGCCGGCTTCGATGACGAGCACCGTCCGGCCCTCTTCGGCGAGCCGCGCGGCGACGACGGCGCCACCGGCGCCGCTGCCGATGACGATATAATCGTGGGTCGGCCCGTCGGACATCGTCAGAACTGCTTCAGATAGGAAATCAGGGCATTCTTGTCCGATTGCGAGAGATCGGCGCCGAATGTGTGCCCGCCATTGACCACGTAATCCGGGCATTTGCTCAAGCCCACCAGGCGGTCGACGAGTTTCGCGTCGCGCACTACCTTCTCGGCTTTGGCGAGCACGGCGGGATCTGCGAGTTCCCCCGGCGTACATTGCCCGCCGAGCTCGGAAAAGGCTCCGATCAGCGCCGGGCCGGCGGCAATCAGGCGCTTGTAATTGGCGAACTTGTTCTCCTCGTCATTGTCGGGCAGCAGCTCGGTGTTGGTCAGCGCGTTGATCGGGAAACCGGCCGGGAACGGGCCGACGGTGATCGAGCCGTCCTTTTTGAAGGCCCAGCCGGCGACCTTGTTCAGCATGCCGGTGAAGGGCTTCACCTTGTCGGGCACGAAGCCCGGCGGTACGATGAGGCAGGAGGGCGCGCTCGTCCGGTAGATATAGCCCGGCACCGGCGCCTCGGTCATCTTATCCATGCGGCGCGTCTGCGGTGAGAGCATCTGGCGGATCGACCGATCGAAGACTGTAAGCCTGTTTTCGACGCAGGGCAGATAGGGATCGCCGGCATCCGCCGCGGGGCAGGCGGTGCCGCGCCCAGCGCCGTAGCCGCCGGCATTGTCCTGATTGTAGTAGTCGGTTCCGTGATAGCTCTCCTCGTGGCCGACCGAATTGTTGAGCAGGAAAGGCGCAGTCGACCAGAGGCTGACGAGTGAAGGCGGCCTCAGATAGCCGCGCCCGTTGCCGGCCGCCTGCAGTGGCGTTGCCGCCCCCGAAACCGGATGATTGACCGTCACCTCATGCGGAGGCGGCAGCGCTTTGTAGGTGGAAGAGGTGAAATTGTCCCAGACGTCGCCCGAAAGCCCGTTGGTGGCGATCGCGCTGCAGGCATTGGTGCGCACGATATCCATCGGCACGCGCCGTTCCGTGGAGAGGTAATTGCTGTCGAGGAAATCCTTTCCGTCCTCATCCTTTTCGGTGACGAGTTTGACCATGCCGCGCTTGAAGGCATCCGACTGGGCCCAGGCCCAATAGCGATCCCAGCATTCGCGATAATGCGGGCCGGCTCCGCCGCCTGCGCAGATGCCCTGATCGACACCGAGGTCCGGCGCCGGCACCGGCTGCTTGCTCGAATGACAGGCGGCGCAGTTTTCGGCAAAAACGATCTTTCCGCGCTCGACCTCGGCCGGATCGCGCGCTTGGAGCACCTGCTCTCCGACTGGCGTATCCTTCAGATGATCGGCGCGGGCCGCGACCAGGAAGAATATCGCCATGTCGGGCGTCATCGTCTCGGTGGCCTGCCAGTAGATCGAGTTCTTCTGGGCGTCGGCGATGCGGATCGGCGAGATCTTCTGCCCGCCGAGGAAGGGGCGGAAATGAAGCAGCCATTCTTCGCTGAACAGGCCGATATTGAGATAGACGCGATTGAGCGCGCCGAGCGTGCCGACGGAATCGGCTCCGTCCTTCAGGACGCGCATCGAGGCGACCGTGCCGGTCGCCTTGTCGTAGAGGGAACCGAAGGCTGCGGTCTGCGGATAGTCCTGCGCCTGCTTGTTGTCTTTCTCGTCTCCCTTGATGGTTTCCTTGCCCGTCTTTGCCCCGATGCGCAACCGCTCCAGGACGTTGTAGACGGCGTTCATCGTACGGGGGTTATTCATGTAATCGCTCGAAACCAGCGAGGTATCGAGCGAACCGGGCGGGTTCGTATGGAACAGCTGGAAAAGGAAGTTCCCTTCGTTAGGGGCCGGTTCCACGGGCGTCGCGCGCGGTTTGGTGTTCCAGAAGAAAATGCGGTCGACCCAGAAATACTGGGCGCCGGGATTGGAGGAGATTTCAGGGAATTCCGGGCTCTCGACGTTCTTCGGCGGATTGATCGGACTGGGGCCGACATGGCAGAAGGCGCAGGACATGCCGACGCGATAGGGACGCACGAGATCCTTGTCGTTGTAGTAGGAAGGATCGGTATAATAGCGCACCGCATCCCAATGTTCGGCGGCCTTGCTGTCGAAGGCGGGATTGGGGAAGAGACGCAGGCCCATTACGCCCGTTGGCTCGCCGTAGTAGGAGCCGACCGGGACTTTCTTCTCCTCGCCCCTTACCTTGACCGTGGTGCCGCGCGAGCCGATCCGCACGCCGGGATAGCGTGCGTCCGCCTCGGTATTGCCGCCGAAGCTGTCGGCCGGGCACTCCGTCTTGCGCTGATCGATCCACAACCCCCAATGATCGGGATCGGCGCTCTTCGGGGTTGTGAAGCAGGGTTCGTTGACGAGGCCGAGATAGCGGAAGCGGTTGTCGCGGCCATAGGCCATCGTCGGATGGGACGAGATGGTCTTCAGGAGGTCGAAGGAGCCGATTGTCGCGCGGGCGGCGAAGTCCCAGAAACGGTCGTTGCCGCCAGTCCAGACGGTCCAGGTGTTCTGTCCGCGGATCGCCGCCTTGCGGACGGCCTCCGGATCGAGCCCGGTGGCGGTTGCGACCTCCTTGATCTCGTCGGGATAATCGGCGCCGGCTGTCGGCGGCAGCAGCAGGCCCTTGTCCATTGCCGCGAAGTAAGGCTCTCCCGCCCCGGGAAATTCCTCGACCTTGCGATGGGCTTGCTTCGCCTCATCCTCGACATGGCCGAACTGGCCCGCATCCGGCTCGATCAGCCACCAGACGATGAGCGCAACCGCAGCAACGGCGATAACGGCGAGGGTGACGACGGTCGCCACGATCCAGGCGATAAACCGCATGATGCGCTGTCTGATGTTTGCCATCGATCCCTCCTGATGGTCAAAGTGTCTTGAGATACGAAAGCAGCTGCTCCTTCGCCTCCGGCGGCAAATCCGTGCCCCAGAGATGACCGCCATTGCCGTTGCCCGGCCGGCTTGTGTCGTAAAGCGTGCCGTACCGTTCCCCCGGCGTATCCGGCATGCTTACGAAGCCTGCATTCTCGGCATCCACGAGATCGTAGCCGCGGTAGAACTGCCCCGGCCGCTCGGCTGGCGGAAGAAGCAAGGCCCGCAATGTCGGGACGCTGCCGTTATGCAGGTAAGGACCGCGCAGCCACAGGCCCCCGAGGCCTGTCGCGACATAGCCGTCGGTCTTCTGGAAGTTGGTAAAACTCCAAGCGTAACTCGGCTCGTAGGCGGCGTAGCGGTCGCGGGCCGCGGGCGTCCACATGTCGAGGCGATGGCGGTCGGTGCCGAGCTCGACGATCGAGATCGGCGTCCGGTAACGGGGCCCTTTGGCGTCATGGCAGACGGCGCATTGCGCGATATAGATCCCACGGCCGGCGTCGACCGCCGCCGCATCGACATGATAGGGATCGCCTGCCGGCCTGAGAGGAGAAAACGGCGAGGGCGGCGGCCCCTGCAGGCGGATGAAATCCATAACGCGGCGAAGGCCCTCTTCGCTTCCCCCATAAGATTTGTAGGTCATCCCGTCGCCGATCGCACCCGAGACCACCGTCTCGTAGAGATCGGTTTGCAATCCGTCCCAGTGGAGCGAGAAGCGGCGCGTATTGGTGGTGGCGAGACCGGCAAGCGACCACAGGGGCATCATGTCGGAATTGCCGATCGTGTGGTCGTCGGCAAGACGGAGGTTCTGGAACTTGACCGGGTTGAAGGGATCGATCCGGCCCGGGCCCCAATCCGGCCGGTCCTTCATCCAGGCGAAGCGCCCCCCTGCTCCTGGAGGGCCGCCCGGGTCGCCGGCACCAGCACGAAGCGATAGAGCGCCCATTCCCAGACCGGCATGTCGTAGACCTTGCCGATCTCCGCCATCACCCGGTCGGCGGTAAACCGCGGATCGGCGCCGACATCGATGAGGAAACGGATATAGGCCTGCGGATTGCCCCTCGTTCCCGGGCCTGCTTCGACCAGCCGCGCCGGCTCGTCGGCACGCAGCCGGTAGCTGCCCTGGTGGCAGAAGGCGCAGTTCGGCGCGACGCGCCCTATGACGCCGAGCGTCTTGACCGAGAGGCCGACAGGAACCTCGTCGCCGGCGCGCCAGTAGAGGCCGAAGGCGCCGTAGCCGTCCGCGTTTGCCGGCAGATGTTCGGGAAAGAGCTGCGGCAGGACCCGCCAGATCCAGTAGGGAATTCCCTGCGCCTCTTCATTGCCGATCGAACGGTGGTTGAACACTTCAGCCAGATCGTTCGTCTTCGGCTGGGCGACCGGCCGGAAAAGCAGGAAGAACAGCGCGAAAGCGCCGGCGACGAGCAGGACCAGAACGGCCAAAAGCCATTTCCAGAAGACGCGCCTCATGCCTGTCTCCCTTCGGCGATATTCTGTTCGAGCCGCAGGATGCGCAGGAGACAGAAAAGCGTCGCAATGCCGACCGACCCGTCGAGGAAGACACCGGCGAGGTAGCCGAGCGGCTGGTCGAAGACGAAGACGGCGAGAAAGAAGAAAACCGTGCCGAGCGTGCGGGAGGGGAAGACCGCAAGCCAGGCGAAAACGCGGTAACGGTCGATATCGAGCGTCGCCGGAATGTAGAAGATCGACAGGATCCCGAGCAGCAGGCCTGCAAATCTCGGCCAGATCAGCTGGTTCACGCTAATGCCGAAGAGGCCGAGGATCCATTCCGGACAGAAGATGAGCGGCAGGACGAAGGCGAAGTTCAGAAGGATGCCGATCCAGACGAGGACTGCATGCCGTGCCTTCCATTTGCTGAGCGATCGCGACTGGGTCATAGCGTCTTCATATATTCGACGAGGGCGTCTTTTGCCGCGTCCGGCAGCTCCGTGCCGTAGCGATATCCTTCGTGGCCGGCATTGCCGTTGCCGGGCCGCGCCGTGTCGTAGCGAAAGGCATCGGCGCCGGCAGACTGCCGATAGCCCACCTTGGCGAGATCGAACTCGTCGCTGCCGCGGAACCAGACAGGCGGCCGCTTGGCGCTCGGCTCGAGCAGATCGCGCAGGGTCGGCACCGAGCCGTTGTGCAGATAGGGCGAGCGCGCCCAGATGCCGTCGAGCGGGTGATTGGCATAGCCGTCGGTCTTGTGGAAGCGGCTGAAGCGCCAGGGATAGCCGGCATAGAGCAGGTTCTGCTCGGCGGCGAAATTTTCCGTATAAGAGGTCCAGCGTCCCGCATCAGTGCCGATATCGGCGAGTGGAACCGTCTTGCCGAGCCGCGTGAACCGCTGCCTGTCGTAGCTGTAGCCGTTCGCATCCTTGAAGCCGTGGCAATCGGCGCAATAGTGCAGGAACAGCGTCTTGCCCTCTGCCGCCTTCGCCTGATCGATCTTGGCGGCGACGGGGAACGGCGGCGAAGGCAGATCCCACATCCAGTCCTCGATACGCGCGATCGATGCCCGGTCGACCGTTACGGGCGTGACGCCGGCGCCGAGTGCGGCGCTCAGGTTTCGTTCGGCCACGGAATCATTGTTGCCGTCCCAATGGAGGTTCATGCCCTCGCGCGGGCGCTGGCGCCAGATGGCGGGATAGTCGGAAGAGCCGTTCAGCGCCGCGCCGCTGATATGCGCCTCGTCCATCGGAAAGTTGAATTGCAGCGCCTTATAGGGATTGAACGTGTCCACGCGGCCCGGCCCCCATTCCTCCTGCCGCTTGACGAAATCGAGTTGGGTGCCGAGATCGAGGAAGGCGTTCTTGACCCTGGGAAAGACCGCGTAGCGGTAGACCAGCCGCTCGAAGACATTGAGATCGCCGCCGACCTTGGGGCTGTCGATCGTCGCAATCAGCGCATCCGCGGTAAAGCCGGGATCGCGGCCGACATCGATGAAGAAGCGAATGAATTCCTGCAGGCGCAGATTATTGGAAGGTGCGCCGGGGATGAGATGGCGAACCGGATCGCCGGGAAGATGATATGTGCCGACATGGCAGACGGAACAGTTGAGCCAGACCCGCTCGACGCCTGAGACCACGCGGCGCGACACCCCGATCGGAAGGTCGTCGCCGGGCTTTTCGTAGAGGAAGCCGAAACGGCTCCAGCCTTCCGGCCCGAGCTTGTCGGCATACATGACCGGCAAGGCCTTGAAGACCCAGTAGGGCGGTCCCGTCGCCGTCTCGCTGCCGATAGAGCCGTGCATGAAATGCTCGTTCTGGCTTTTGAAAGCGACGACATACTGGTTGACGAAAACCAGATAGTAGACGACTGCGAGCAACAGCAGCACGACGATCGCCAGCCACCAGCGGCGGTGGCGGGCGACTGCGATCTCGACGGGCGTTTTGCGGTCGTTGTCGCTGCTCATGAGTCCACTCCGAATGCGCGGGCGATGGCGCGTCTCAATGGAAGGTCGGCGGCTCGAAAACCGACATGACCTGCTTGATCATCTTGTCGTAGCGATCCTCGAAGCTCGTTCCGTCAAATCGGCTGAGGTCATAACAGCCGAGCGGGTTTTCGAGATCGTTGAGCAGACACTTGTTGCAGTAGGTGCATTCCTTTTCCGGGCCGTTTGCCTTGGCGAGGATCTCCGGCAGATCGTTGTTGGCGATCAGCGGGCGGGCCATGGTGACGCCATCGCAGGCTTTCGAACGGATGGCCTCGGCGATCCTGTCGGCATGCTGGAAGCCGCCGGTACAGAGCACCTTGATATCGGGGTCGATCTTGCCGATCGCTTCGGAAACGGCGCGTGCATAATCGAGATTGATGCCCTCGATGACCTTGCCCCTGCGCCAGCGCCAGAGCGCCTGGAAGGCGCGCGCCAGCAAAGGATTGGAAAAGATCGCATAGTTCATCGGCGCCCGCGTACCCTGCGAGAGCATGCCGTCATACCAGCGGTGAAGGTCGTTCAGCGGAAGGTCGCCGGCCGGATTGCGTGGATGCGGAAAGGTCGATCCGCTTGAAACATGAAAGGAATCGACACCCTTGCCGCCATCGAGCAGCATCGTGCAGATCTTGACGGTTTCGTCGAGCGTGTTGCCTTTCCTGAGCCAGGGATAGAGCCAATCATTGTGGTCGAGGCCGTTGATCTTCATCTGCAGGTGAAAGTCGTGCCCGACCTCGCGGCGGATCGCCCTGACGATCTCGAGCACGAAACGCGCCCTGCCCTCCCAGCCGCCGCCATATTCGTCGGTCCGGTCGTTGATGCCGGAGCTCAGGAACTGTGTCAGCAGATAGCCGTTGGCGCCGTGAAGCTCGACACCGTCGAGCCCCGCCTCCCGCGCGCGCCGCGCCCCTTGTGCGAACTGTTCCACCACTTCGGTGATTTCGGGTTTCGTCATCGCCTGGGCGAGCAGCCCGTGGAAGTAATCGCTTTTGCTGGTCGAACTCAGGCCCTTGCTGAACAGGTTCTCGACGCCACCCATGTCCTGCTGGCGGCCGGAATGGCTGAGCTGCATGATGAACCGACAGTCGTGGGCATGGACGCGGCGGCCTACTTCCCGCCAAAAGGGGATTTTGTCGTCATCGTCGATCATCGCGTAACGCACGAGGATCCGGCCGCGCACTGAGACCGGCGTGAAGGAGGAAATGATGCAGCCAATGCCGCCGCGTGCGAATTTTTCCTCCCAGTTCAGCCGGGCGTTGCCGCCGTGACCATTATAATCATCGAACTGACCGGATATATTGGATCGAAAAAGACGGTTCTTCACCGTCAGCGATCGAAACTTCAACTCTTCGAAAATGAGCGCCGTATTATCGGCGTGGATATATTGACTGTTCGGATGCATGTAGGCCTATCCGGATGACGTGCCGAAGCAACGGAAGAGGAAAGAAGAAGCCGAGATGCAATGCTGAGTTATAACTATCTGGTGTGTCTGGTGATAATGCAATTTAATGTAGATTGCAAATGAATTTCTTGAGCGGGACTCTGCTGATGCCCACCATGCGGACAGACACCGTTACTGCTCCCCTGCGTATCTTTCGCAATCAACAAAACATTCCGGCCGATGGTATCGCAGCCAACGTTCGTGCCGCTCTTCGCGATCGTCGTATCAACAAGGAGGTCTGGTTGGTCGCTGGTCGCTTGATCGATATCGACGTTGCGCGCGATCGAGCTCTGAAGGGAGATCTCAGAGTCTGACTCGAAAAGGTTTCAACGATATCCGTACCTTGCCAAGCGTCGTGTCAGGACCCGGATGTGGGCGATAGTGATCCAGGCCTCGGCTGAGGCGACGGACTTTTCCCAATCCTTCGCCAATCGTCGGCATCTGCCAAGCCATGCGAAGGTGCGCTCCACTACCCAGCGACGCGGCAGAACCTCGAAGCCCTTGGCCTTGTCGGTCCGCTTGACGATCTGGAGAGTGAACGCAGCGATCTTTTGCAGTGCGCCCTTCAGCTTCGGTCCGGCATAACCACCATCGGCGAAGATATGTCTCAGCCACGGCCAGCGCTTGAGAATGGTTTTGAGAACGGCAGATGCACCATCGCGATCCTGAATATCGGCGCTGTGAACCATGAGGCCGACCATCAGTCCGAGCGTGTCGACGACGATATGACGCTTGCGTCCCTTTATCTTCTTGCCCGCGTCATAGCCCGAAATTCCGCCGCTTTCCGTGGTTTTCACGCTTTGACTGTCGATCACGCCCGCAGACGGCGAGGCTTCCCGACCTTCCAAGTCACGCGCCTCCATCACAAGATGATGGTTGATCCGACCCCATAACCCTGTCGCTCGCCATTCATAGAAATAGGACTGCACAGTTGTAAAAGGTGGAAAATCTCTGGGCATCATCCGCCACTGGCACCCCGTCGTGGCGATGTAAAGCAACGCATTCACGACCTCGCGAAGATCGGTACTGCGCGGCCTGCCCAACCGCCTCGGTCCAGGCAGGCAAGACGAGATCAATCCCCACTCCCGGTCCGTCAGATCGCTTGCATACCGCACTGTGCGTCGGGCATATTGCCGACGGGTGAAATCTGTCCAGCCCATTGTGGTCTCCGTTCGTCCTAAGCAAACAAACAGAATCACAACTGGCTGATTTCACTCAACTCTTTTTCGGTCAGGCTCTCAGCAATCGCACGCGTCAGCTTTTGATGTATATCGACAGCCTTACCACAGCTTGCGGGCGGGCCAACGCCAGGCTCCGCATTTTCGCCCATTGAGAGTGCGAATGACAGCTGAGCGGCAATCACCGCGAACGCGGAGAGCAATGAGCGCGTTATCGTCACTGATAACAAAAAGCAGTTCGCTGAGGCCTAATCATAAATCCATCGAGGGGGATTTATGGCACCAAACAACACGCGCTATAGTTTACATCGATCCGCTTTTTTTAGATTCGCGACAGCAAAAAAACGAACTTCACAGCATTGGGGGAACGATGATCGAGGGTTCACGGCGGCTATCGCAACGACACATCACAATCAGGGTACCCTGGCACGACTCCGCTTGGAATGGGCATGTCTGTAAATCGCCATCGTCGAACACGTCATGTCTCGTACTTGCGCGCATCGCCAGCGGCATTCGAGAGAACCGCGACGAATTTGCCGGTCGCTCTTTCGAGAGCCTAGATCGCACCGACCTTCCGCCCTGCGTCGAAGAGCGCGGTGGCTTCATGTACGACCATGACCTGACGCTCCTTAAGAGCCATCCTTACAAGCTTTCGAGCCCCGACACACACGGACACTTCGGACAAACTCCTCTCCGGCTAGAGGCTTATGCCGCGGCTTGCATTCCATTCGGCTGGATGCTGCGCCGCCAGGTCGAGGGCGATCAACGCATGGGCGAAGTCGGAAAGGCCCAAGCGCTCAAGCTGGGCTACGAGCCTGCGCGTGAACCGGAGCTCTCCTTCGACACAAGCTGGATCCAGGACCGACACAACCAGCTCATCATGCTGGACACATTCTTCGGCGCTCTCAAACCTGAATCATCCTTGTGCTTCTTCTACGCCAAGCGGACACCACTATCGGAAAATTCTCGACGCGTAATCGTTGGGGTCGGTCGGCTGAAAGGGATCGGCCAACCGACCGACTATCTCTACGACCGCGATGGAGACCTAAAAGGCGTTCTCTGGGAACGCAACATCCGCCACTCTATTCGCCCGGATCAGTCCGATGGCTTCCTCATGCCTTACACCGCTGTCTTGGCCGCAGCAGAGGCTAACTCAAGCTTTCCACTCGATGATTGCATCGCGTTTGCGCCGGACGATCAGTTCGAATCATTTTCATATGCCTCGGAGCACCTAACCCATGACGGCGCTATCGCTTCCCTCCTGGCCTGCGTCAAAGCTCTCAAGGTCACGGCCGAAAATGTGGGCATCCCAGTGCAGGCGCAGCTTGCTTGGCTGGATCAAGAGCTTGGCCGTCTCTGGAAGGCCCGGGGTGTCCACCCAGGACTAGGATCTGCGCTTACCGCCTTCGGACTCCAACACGGAGCTCTGCTCGCCCACGAGATCGAGCGGGCGGGGTCGCGGGACGGCGAGGTGTTCAACGCCCTTGCCTTCATCGATACTTTTGCCGTGGACCCGAAGCGCTTTCCCCGAGCGGAGGCTTTCGGCTTCGGTGCGAGCTTTCGGGAGAAATGGCGTAAGCTGCCGAGCGACCGGCGATCACTTTTCGATCTGATCGCGCGCTGTGAGTTGACACCTGACCAAGCCGACCGCGCGTATCAACCCAGCAGCCGAAAGGCAGCGGGATTGGATGTCGCCGACGCGGACATCCTGGCAAACCCCTACGTGTTGTTCGAGAAGGATGAGGCAGCCGCAGATCGGATTCCATTTTCGGTCCTCGATCGTGGCGTCTTTCCCATCGACGCCGTGCGCGCCAACGCACCATTGACGCCGCCGATCGCGATGACCGACGCCATTGACCGACGCCGCGTTCGTGGACTTGTCGTGGAGTTGCTGGAGGAAGCTATCGCCCACGAGGGACATACGCTGCTACCACGATCTTGGGTCGTCCGGCGGGCATTGGATGCGCCACTGGAGCCCAAGTGCGCGGCCGACGATGACGTCTTGGCGATGGGACAGGGCTTTATCGATGCCATTGTCTCTCCAGGTCAGACAATCGCGGGCGAACCGACCTTCAAACTCAAGCGCTATACAACCGCGAAAACCATGATTGCAGCTGCGGTTCGCAAGCGCGTGGGGGGGCGAGTGCATGAACTCTCACATCCCTGGCGCAAACTGGTGGATGCCGAATTTGACCGATCCGGCCCCAAGGACAAGACCCTCACAGAGGACGAGGTGTTGGCGCGCCATGAGAAAACCGCCGCGCTTGAGCAGATTGCGTGCGCGCGGTTTTCCGTTCTCATCGGACCAGCGGGATCGGGCAAGACCACGCTGCTCAATATTCTCTGCGACCTCCCCGAAATCCGTTCCAGCGTGTTGCTCCTCGCCCCGACCGGTAAAGCAAGAGTTCGACTGGAGGAAGCGACCCAGCGCCTTGGCCAGGGGCAGACCTTGGCGCAGTTTCTTCAACGCCTGAAACGCTATGACGGCGATAGCGGCCGATACTTTTGGAATCCTGAAGCTCCGCGAGAGAAGAGCTATCGAACGATCATCGTTGATGAGTGCTCAATGCTTACCGAGGACCAACTTGCAGCGCTTTTTGACGCCGTCGAGGGGGTCGAGCGGATCGTCCTCGTAGGCGATCCCCGGCAATTGCCTCCGATCGGAGCTGGCCGGCCATTCGTTGATATCTGTCGGCACCTGGCGCCACCACCCCTCCCGGCGATCTTTCCCCGTCTCGCGCGCGGCTACGCCGAACTCACTATTATGGGCCGCCAGAGAGGCGCTGGCCGAGGGGACGTTCTCCTTGCTCGCCAGTTCAGCGGCGAACCGCTTGACGCGGGTGCTGACGAAGTCTGGGACCGGCTGCGCGAAGGGCATCTTGACCATGTCCGGGCCGTGCATTGGTCCGGTCCAGCCGTCGTTCGCGACACGCTCAACGCTGAACTCGTGACGGAACTCGCTCTGGCCGACGCCGCAGATGAAGCCGGCTTCGAAGCGAGTCTCGGCGCAGCGCCGTTTGGAACGCCGCCCCAGATGTATTTTTGGTCGGCGCGCGAAGTTCGCGGCAAGGATGGAGCCGCCTCGAAATCGCATGACTGGCAGGTTCTATCCCCGGTGCGGGCGGGCCTCGCCGGCGTCGACGCCTTAAATCTCTCTATACAACACCGCTTCCGGACTCGTGTTCGAGCGATGGCTGAATCCACCCTTTGGTGGACGAAGATTCCCAAACCCGCCGGACCACAAGCACTTCTTTGGGGAGACAAGGTCATCAATGTCCGGAACAACGGCCGGCGACGCACCTATCCCCTTCAAGACAAAGCCTACGTCGCCAACGGTGATATAGGTGTGATCGTCGGAGGCTATAAAACAAAGACGATGAAGCGACGGCCGCGTGATCTCGATGTCGAGTTCCAAAGCCAAACGGGAATAAAATTTACCTACGCAGCCTGGGAATTTCGCGGCGATGATGGATCTCCGGAGCTTGAACTTGCCTATGCGCTCACCGTTCACAAGACGCAGGGCAGCCAGTTCGGCCGAACCTTGCTCGTCTTGCCGCGCAACTGTCGCCCGCTATCACGCGAAATGCTCTATACGGCGCTCACACGGCAGCAAGATCATATCGTGCTCCTGCATGAAGACGAGATTGGCGCGCTCCAGCGTTACACGCATCCCTCGACGTCCGAAATCGCCCGGCGCATGACTGATCTCTTTACTATAGCGCGACGATCAGGATGAGACGCCGTATTGCCTCACCCAAGAGTGTTCCCGGAGAATAATGCCGTTGCCTCACTCGGATGTTCTCGAATGCCTCACGGGTTGTTACGATCTTGTCCCCGCACCTGGTGCAAGGTGACGGAGGTAGCGAAGCCGCTCGCGAGCGCGCCCTCAATAGCGCTGTAGCGAGCGGGCGGCTTCGCGGGCGTTCATCATGTTTTCCGCGGGTTGTCGAAGGCCAACCTGGCGGTAAGAGCCTCACTGCACGACCTCTACGTTTTGCGTCTGCCGCGCGGCATCGGCGAATGGCCCGAACACCAGCGCATTGGCCTGTGTACTGCGCCAGATCTTCATTCGACGCTGCACGGTCCGAATGAGGCCGTCGGGATACACGCCGGGGTATTTGACCTGCAAGCGTTCAAGCAACTCTCGCGAAGTTCGCCAAGGCTCCGCCTCGAACCAATCCTCGAGTTCGGCAGTGACGGCGAGTAGAGGATCGGGCCTCCGCCGCTCTCGCTTGGCCGCTGGCTTGGAGCGGGCAGTCGGTTTCACTTCACCACCACGCCAAGCAATCCGTAAGCCAGACAGAAAGTCTTCGAGCGGTAATGCCTCGCCGTCGGTGGCAGGCGGACCATCAGGCTTGTCAGCAATTTCGACCAATCTCTCTTGTGCCAGCCGTATGTCGCGGAGCAGCCGAACCGGATCGAGCGTCAGGTACATCGCCTTGAGCCGAAGGCATGTATCCTCCGGCGTGCGTGCGTCGTCAAGCAGCCGCTGATAAGGCGTGGCGGGACGATGATAGCGCTTGATCACCTTGGCTCCGTCACGGTGCTTTTCTTTCAGCTTGAATGATGGCTGAAAGAAATTCACGAACAACCGCATTGAGGAATAAAGCTTGGCCAGCTCCCGGGTGGCTCGCAGCCCCTCGAAGCGTCGGTATCCAACGATCTTGCGCACGATCGCGCCATTCTTCTGCTCGACAAATGCCTGGTCGTTCTTTCGGTAGGGGCGGCAACGGGTGAGTTCGATATTATCTCGCAAGCAATACTCATGAACGCTCTCGTTCATGAACACACTGTCGTTGTCGGTGTCGAAGCCCAGCAGCGGGAACGGCAGCAACTTGCGCAGTTCGGTCAACGCAGTGATCAGTACCGTTTGCTCGCGAACCAGCAGCGGCGCGCATTCCGTCCAGCCCGTGGCTATATCGGTCAACACCAGCGTTTGCGAGAAGGCACCTCTCGCGTACGGGCCGGAATGAGAAACGAGATCAGCCTCGACAAAGCCGGGTGCGGGGTCATCCCAATCCGAGAACGTTCGAACGGGAACACTACGCCGAATCGCCGTTGATCCTTTCCGGCGCCGCGGACCCGTGGCGCTCGCTTTAATCTCCTTGAGGACTCGATCAATCGTCGCTGGGCTCATCGTCAAGAGTTGCCGGCGCGTCTCGCTATTCATATCGCCATGTCCATGACGTTCCATCGCTTCGATCAGTGTTGGCAACAGGGGGTGTAGTCGCTTGCCGCAAATTCGATCCGACGCCTCCCAAACAACGACGAGCGCCGCCCGCACGTCATCGCCGTAAACCCGGCGCCCTGGCCGAGGACCACCCTTCGCCGGTTCGCGTTCTCCTCGCAGCAGTCGCATCGCATGCTTGCGATGAAAGCCCGTGAGCGCCACGAACTCGTCCAACATCCTCGCCTTCTCGGCCCGCCCGCCTAACACATAGCGACAACTGATCGCCGCCACCAATTCCACACGTGTCGCCATGCTTACCTTCCTCATCAAAGCTCCCGAGGTTGATTCGTCGGGAGCAATTTAGATGAGGCAATAACCCATTCTCAGGGAGCAGTTCAGGCGAGGCAATACGAATCTCACCTTGTTTGCCGCTACGCATCTTTACAGATCCAGAGCCGATTGAAGTGGTTTCTGAGCGCGGACCGGTGTTCCTTGAGCAGGGTCTAATCCATCGCACCAGCCGCAATGAACTCGTGCGGTCGAAGGCGGAACTCGCCATTGCAGAGAAGCTGAACGCTATGGGTGTTCCCTACGTCTATGAGCAGCCCTTCAAGCTTGGTGAAAAGACGCGCTATCCAGATTTCACGATAGAAGACGACGATGCCGGCATCACCTATTATTGGGAGCATCTGGGCCTTCTAGTTGATCCAGACTATGCCCGCCGATGGGAGATCAAGCGCCAAGCATATTTCGATGCCGGCGTTCGAACTATTGAAGATCGGGGAAATGCGGACCGCATCCTGATCACAACGCGCGAGATTCAGGGCTCCGGTCTCGATATGCTGGCGATCGAGCGCCTCGCAACAATCATTTTGAACGGTGCACCTTGAGCGCGGTTGTGGAGGCAATGCGGGCGGAAGTCATACGACCTCCGGGAAATTGTGGCGCCCATCGATCGTGCTCCCAATCGAGTTGTGGCCTTAGAGCACCTGATCAAACGCATGATGGATCGCGCACGACCATCTTGGCAGGGACTCCGCCAACTCGTCGAGATCGAGAGGGACCTTTTTGAGCTTGAAAGTGTTGGCGACTTCCCGGATTTCGTACAACTTCACTGCCCTACCGCGGTTCTCAAGGGCCCTTGCAACCGCATACATCACCGGCGATTGCATCGCATGCCGAAAATGACTTCTTCAAGCTCGAGCGGCGAATCTTGCAGCCCGCGCGGACCGGTCAGGCGCCATTCGCGCTCATAGCGCCAATCGCCGGCCTTTCTCAGCAATAAGGCGCTATCCACCTTCTTGCGCGCGGTCTCATCGCCACCGAGCATCCTGGCGACATCACTGGCGTCGACGAGCCTGCTGCCGTCATATTCGACCCGCTTGATGTCGCTGGCGACCTTGGCGGGCATCGAGTACCCGAGCAGATGCCGTTGTGCTGCTCGCCATAGTGGCTCCACATCAGAGGACAAGTGGCTCTCACCGCGAAGGAAATAATGCCCTTGTCGTATTGGCGATCGAGTTCCTCCTCGAGGTACTGCCCGAGGAGGAAAGGCGTAGGGCGCGGGCGCCGTATTCGCGGTCGGTTAAGTAATTTTCGGTCAGTTCATCGCTCGTACGTGCAATGTTGCTCCAGTGCTCTGTCACATAAGCCGAAGGACGACTGCCGCGCCGTGGTTCACCGATCCAGCGCGCATCGACATCTCGCAAGATGCTGATTCGATCTTATAAGCAAAATGGCTTGGAAAGCTTATCTCGGGTATAGTCATTGACAGCGAGAACGTGCACTGATTTGCGGGGCGGTTCGTCAAGCAACAATCGAGGGAGGTGCAGAATGTCGGCAAAGCAGTTTATCGCGCTTCTCAACTCTCACGTGGCCGGCGATGAAGACCAATTTCTATCGATCGCGCTCCAGGTCGCGGCGCAAGAGGCGCGGTCTGGGAACACCGCCGAGGCGGAGAAGCTGAAGCGTATTGTTCAGCGGCTGAGGGAGCGCGTCAACGACGCGCCAAAAGCTCAATCCGTCATTCCAATGGCGCGCCCACGCGGCGAGCTGCTGGAATTGGTTCAGAGTTCGTACCCAAAGATAGGCCTCGATAGCATGGTGTTGGCCGACGTGGTCCGCAAGCGGCTGGAACGTGTTGTGCGGCAGCAGTCCGAGCGTGCAACGCTGCGTGACCATGGGCAGGTGCCCGCGACGCATATTCTGCTCGTTGGACCGCCTGGTACCGGCAAGACGATGACGGCGTCTGCTCTAGCCGGCGATCTTCATCTCCCACTCTTTACAGTTCGTTTAGACTCGCTCTTCAGCCGGTTCTTCGGCGAAACGGCGAGCAAACTCAGATTGCTGTTCGACCAGGTCGCAAAGACACGCGGCGTGTATCTGTTGGACGAGTTCGACGCTGTTGGTTCGCACCGCGGTGACACCAACGACGTTGGCGAAATCCGCCGTGTGCTGAACTCAATCCTGACGTTCATGGAGGAACCGAACGCGACCGACAGCGTCGTTGTTGCCGCGACGAATCATCCTGAAATCCTTGATCGTGCTCTTGCGCGCCGTTTTGACGAGATCGTCGAATATGACGTCCCCAGCGGAGACGCCGCTCGGGCGATATTAACCCGCCGGCTTGGACGACTGAAACTGACTGCCAAAGCGTGGGCGGATGTGGAAGAGGCAACAAAGGGCCTTAGCCAGGCCGAGCTCGTTCGTGCAGCAGACACCGTGGTCAAAGACACGATTTTAGAGGGCGCAAAAGCCCTGTCGGCGATGGCCCTGCGTGCGGCGCTCGAAGATCGTCAGGCATTTAAAGGGCGATTGCACGCTCAGCGCTGATGATTTTGGGGGGTTGATGGCTGACGGTGACGACTTTTCAGCGCACGATTTGGCGCACATTCGGTTCGATCCATTCCGTGTCGAGGCGCAATACGAGTTCCCCAATCGACCACAAGACCGCAAGCCGCGCCGCGATGACTATCATACGCATGCGCAATCGCTCACCCAGCAACTGGCAGCGGCGCTCGGCGCCCTGCCCGCAGCCGGAAACGACACTAGGCTCGCGATCGCAGATCAGAAACGTGGCTCGATCGTCGAACTTGAGACGATGGTGCCAACAACCAACCGACAGGGAGCGACCAAAACCCCCGCTTTGGACTACCCGACACAGGACATTGTGGTCCTTAGATCGGAACGCCTAGAGGATCGGACCGAGAAGTCAGTTCTTTTCATTCCTGATGATGCCAGGGATTATCTCGTTGCCCGTATCAATGCGTATGGCGCTGAGAACATCGGCAATCGCAAACGGCCCGATGTTCCAAAGTTCGAACCTATTGAAGTCATTCGCGCAGCGGGAGCACGCACCCTGTTCTCTGGCAGCATTGACTTTGATGCTCCGGAAAGCCGGTGGTGGGAACTCTGGGTGAGGGAACCGGCCGAACAGAAACCAGGAGCTCGGACGAACGCGCTCATCGCAGCAGCTGGAGCCGCCGGCCTCGATGTCCACAATGAACGGCTTTCATTTCCCGACGCCGAGGTCCTGTTCGTTCATGGAGCAGTGGCAGTTCTAGCGGGATTCCTCGCCCGTGTTCCAGGAGCCGTATGGGAGGTACGCATAGCCGAAGGCACCATTGAGCTGCGTTGGTGCACCGCTCAGCGACGGGTCATCATTCGGTCTTTGATGTGTACTTATTTCGTTGCTGCCGTCGGTGCCTCGCAACGAACGGATTTCGGGCGTCCGCAGGCGAGCATTCGGTTCAGTATGGTGACCCCGATCGCAGCCTCTGTCTGCTGCGACCGGAATGAACGAGCGTGCAAACGCGGCCCGATGATGCCCTTGTATCTGCCCATCGCCGTTTCGATCAGCGCCCGTTTGCCATAGCCGGTGGACGTCTGCCATTTCAGCCGACCATCGATCTGCATGAATGCTATGTGATCGTCTCTCTGGCAGGACGCCGGGGCGTTGGGCCGTTCAACGGCGTTCGAGCGCGGTGGAATGACGACCCTTGCGCCTGGGCTGTGACGCAGGACAGCGTCGTAGGATGGATCGCCATCATAGGCTCCATCGGCAGTGAACTGATCAATCTCATCGTCGATCTGATCTAGCAACGGCTCCAGCTGCGAGGCATCGCCGGTTTCCTGATCTGTCAGACGATGAGCAATGATCTCGCCACTGTCGGCATCAACAGCCAGATGCAGCTTTCGCCAGCTGCGCCGGGACTTTACGCCGTGTTTTTCTTCCAGCCATTGGCCCGCGCCATAGACCTTCAATCCCGTGCTATCGATCAAGACGTGAACCGGCCCGTCCGCCACAGGTTGGCGGTCATTGCTTTTGCTCAATGGCTTCCAGGTTCTGGCCCTCCGGCTCAACGTGGTGTGATCGGGCACAGGCAGATCCAATCCCATCATGTCAAGCACCGAACTCAAAAGCCCTTTGCTCTGGCGCAAACGCAGCCCAAACACCATGCCCAGCATCAGAGTAGTTTCGATCGCCAGATCCGAATAGAGAGGCTGGCCACCACGCGTCCTGCGACGTGGGGCAGCCCAACCGATCAAAGCTTCCGGCGTCATCCAAACGGTCAAACTGCCACGGCGGCGAAGCGCCGCCTCATACTCCGCCCAGTTCGTCACTTTGAACTTCATTTTACCGATGTGATGGCGGCGGGCGGCGTTATGTTTGTGCGGCATGCTGGATCAATCAACCTATTTTCGATCCGGCCGCATAGATGAAAAATGTTGAAATTTGATCCCTGCACCAATTCCACAAAAAGGTCGATTTCGGATTGTTCCACGAGGCCAACGAGATCATCATTACGCATTTTGGCGGTGATGACCTGCCACTGAAGTTTCATCCGGCTGCGATTAGAGCCTCGGCGGGTTTGAATACGCCAAATGGCGCGGTGGGAGCAACCGGCGGAAACGCGAAGCTTTCATCTTGCGCAGCGTTGGAGCCGGTTGCGGCGATGATCCCGGCGTAGCCTGCCGGGGTCTGGTATCCGAGCGACGAGTGTGGCCGGAAATGGTTATAGTCGTCAGCCCATTCAGCAATGGCGCTGCGGGCATGATCGAGGCCGAAGAAGAGGCTCTCGTTGAGCAACTCGTCGCGCATCCGGCCGTTGAAACTCTCGACATAGCCGTTCTGCATTGGCTTCCCCGGCGCGATATAGTGCCACTCGACCTTGTGATCCCTCGACCAGGCGAGGATGGCATTCGACGTTAGTTCGGTGCCGTTGTCGGAGACAATCATTCCGGGCTTGCCGCGTCGTTCGATCAGCGTCGTCAGTTCTCGGGCGACACGTCGACCAGAGATCGACGTGTCCGGGACCGCTGCCAGGCATTCGCGCGTCACGTCATCGACAATGTTGAGCACGCGGAAGCGTCTGCCGCAGGCGAACTGGTCATGCACGAAGTCCAGCGACCAGCGGGCATTGGCCTTCGCTTCAACCAGGATCGGCGCACGTGTGCCGACCGCACGCCGCCTGGCTTTCCGCTTGCGAACGGAAAGACCTTCCTCGCGATAGAGCCGGTAGATGCGATTGACCCCGGACGGCTCTCCGTCCCGCCGAAGCAGGACAAACAGCCGACGGTAGCCGAAACGACGCCGCTCATTGGCGAGGTCGCGCAGCTTCGTCCGCAGTTCAACCTCCGGCGGTCGGCTTGACCGGTAACGGATCATCTTGCGGTCGGCGGATATAATCTGGCAGGCCCGCCGCTCCGAAAGACCCATGACGGCCTTCAGATGCGTGACGGCGTCACGCTGGGCGGCAGGCCCTACCATTTTTTTGCAAGAAGCTCGCGGAGCGCGGCTGCATCAAGCATCTGCTCGGCCAGCAACTTCTTTAGCCTCGCATTCTCGTCCTCAAGCGCCTTCAGACGCTTCGCTTCGGAGACTTCCATGCCGCCGTATTTGGCTTTCCAATTATAAAACGTTGCTTCTGAAATCCCGTGCTTGCGGCAGAGATCGGCTGCCTTCGCACCCGCCTCCTGTTCCTTCAGCACCGCAATAATCTGCTCTTCCGTAAATCTCTGCTTCTTCATATGTCCGTCCTCAATGGTCCGGACTCTAATCCATTCTGGAGGAAATTCTCAGTGGCAGGTCAGTGATGAGATCTACCTCCCGTCGCGGTGGTCTGACAAACGATGGCACATCGGCCTCGAGGACAAAGAGCCGTTCTTCGAACCTGACGAAGACTATTGAGGTTCAGACCAGAGGCGACTTGCCACCTCTGGTCTTTGCCTTTTCAGGTGAGCCGCTCCAGCCGGATCGACCGGCCGGAACGGCTAAGGAAGGGGCTCTGCCGCCCCTCTCAACCCTTACCCATGAGGGAAGGGCTCCGCCCCTCCTTCAAACTTCCTCCCATGGGGAAAGGGAACGGTTCCCTCCTCAAGCGCCGGAAAACCGGCAAGGAATAGAATGGTGAAAGTCCATTTTAGTGAAGGATTGGCGATCCACATTGGCTCCGAGCCGTGCGCCAGGGTCCACGAGGTATTGGTGAAGCGTCGGTGGAAGAAAGCACAGGCCAGCCATCGAGCCGCGTAAGGAACCCCTATCTCCTCTCCAGTGCGAGCGATGTATTTGAAAGAGATCAATCGGACCGATCACACCAGCTGCGGCGTGCACCATCCAATGACCGCGCAAGCCTTTCGGCAACCACAATGTCGCCGACAGACCGATCATTGCGCACACTTTCAGCCGCATCCCTTCGCCTACAATATGAAGCACCGTTTGAAGATCATCGCAGTGGCTGTATAATCTACTGACGCTCGCACAAGAGCGTGACAGAACAGAGTGGGCGACGTTGGAACTGATGGATTCCCATCGGGGGATCAGGAGAATAAAATAAAATCAATGATATAAGCCTCTGCGCACAGGTCTCCTAGTCACATTGTCCGCTGCCTTGAGGTAGGACGGCCTTCGCGATCCAGTCAGCTATCCAGTCTGCTACGTCGCGCGATATCTTTCGTCGGCGATCACCATATTGCCTGATATTACTGGCCTCTCCACTTCGTTTGAACAGATGGTCGAGTCCCTCAAAGATTTTTACACTCGCAAGGTCTTGTGGCAGAAGTCCTGCCAACGCGCGGGCCTCCTGCGAGGGCACTTGAATGTCCCGGTCTCCATGGAGTATCGCAACTGGAACCCGGACACGCGGCAGGGTGGTCGCTGGCTGCGTGTCGATAAGCCCTCCATACCATTCGGACAGGTGCGCGAACGGAGCGAGCCTGGCCGAGGGCGGTGCACTACGGTCGCCTGATCTCAACCACTCGAACAAACTCTGCAGTTCCGAAAGACGCTGTTGACGGGCGCTCTCACTGAGCGATAGATCCTGAGCTTGGAGACTTATTTGCTCTGCGAGGATTTTGTCGATCGGACTGCAGGCGGTTGCAAGGAGGCATAGTCCGGCAACATCCGAATTGTGGGCAGCCAGGAACGCAGCGATCTGCCCACCCTCGCTGTGTCCAGCAACGATCACCGGAACGCCCTTCGGCGCGCGCCGTACCAGTTCGTCCAGCCAGGATTGCGCGACGTCAATTGCCGCGGCAAAACTCGGACGCACCATGTCGGAGGTGAGTTTTGTTCTACCAGCTCCTGGCTTGTCGAACAGAACGCTTCCAACACCGTGGGACGCAAGCTGCGCGGTCAGGTCGCTATAACCGAGATCAACCGCGCCGCTTTGGCCGAAACGATCATGCAAGCCGGAGCCGCCAATGATAAGGACGAATGCGCGCGGATCCTTCGGCTGAGAGAGGCGCCCGTACAGGCGATGCCCGTTTCGGCGGATTTCGATATCCTGCCCAAACCGCGGCTGCTTGGTCTCAGACTTTTTTGTCAGGGCGCGAGTTGACCTAGCGAAGCTGTGCCAACGGGGTACCACTGCACTCATTCCTCGGATTTCAACCGAGTCACCAACAGCGACCCCGGACAACCATCCGGCGCTATTGAAGGTCATGAGTTCCCCAAGCGACGAAAGCAAGCCATCCCCCTCTCGCTGAAGCGAATAGGGGATCGTGGTGAGCGTACCGGGCAGATAGACCTCGAACGTGCCGGGCAAGCGATTAGAGATGTTCAGAACGCGGGTGTAGATCGCGATCAGCGCGGGGGCATTGTCGAGCAGCGCGAAGTCGATCGAGCGGACTTGCGTGTCGTTGCGCGTGCCATCGACAAATCGAACTATGACTCTGCCCGGTGTGAACCGGAAGACGGCTTCGCCAGCCGCGCTGATCACCGCTATGCGCCGCGGCGAAAGATTCGGCTCCGCATCGATGGTGGTCACCGCGCGCACCAACCCACCTGGCCTGTTCAGCTTGCCGAGATCGACCTCTTGCCAGACCACGATGCGGCGCAGCCTTGGTGCGGGATCTTCCTCACGTCGGGCCCATGACCGGATTGCCGGCCGGCCGGCAATGCATGTTTCGTAGGCGCAAGTCGTGCCAATAGGGATGTCGTTCCAAAGCAGCCGATCATCAGAGCGTGAACCAGAGGTCATTGGAAGGTTCTTCTGCCACATCGATCAGTTCGAGTCGACCTTCCCCGATTACTATATGGAGAAAATACGCGCACAAATGCGTGGCGCCGCGTTCATCTAGGAATGCGCGATAGGTAGCGCGCGCTGCCTCACCAGAGATATCGCCGGTACTGGCACACGTCGCAGCCAGCCCCTCGAAGTAGACCGCGCCGTCATTTAGAACATGGTGTGCCGTGATGTACATCTGGACATTGAGATGCAGGCGCTGCGCCATCTGTTCGAGGTCGCCGAGACAGAGGGGCAGGTAGCCGTCACTCAGCGTCGTGCCAATGAGGCGCGCGTTGCCGCGCGGGTTCAGGCGCTCCGGCAACCCCTCAATGATACGGCGGGTAATTCTAAGACCGTCCGGCCCGCCATGCCCTACGAATGGATATGGAAGGTCGTCGGGGATGGGCAGCAGCGGCGGGTTGGCGACAATCCTGTCGAACCGTTCGTTCGAAAGCACGTCATAAAGATTGCCAACGCGTACCTCGATGAGATCGCTAAGACCGTTCGCTGCGGCGTTTAGGCGAGCCAGGGCTGCAGCCACGGGATTGACCTCAACCGAGGTCACCCACGCGCCCATCTGCGCTGACCGTAGCGATTGGATGCCGGGGCCTGCGCACAAGTCAAGGACTGTTTGCCCCGGCGTTGCCGACAGCCTGAGGGCAAGCCCGATAGAATCGTCACCGAAATATAGTGTTGGATTAGGTTTATTCATGTGGCAGAGCAGCCAAAGCCCTTGCACTGGCATTAGCACGAGCCCGCCGAGCCACCAACTGTTTGTGCCTCCGGTCCGCTTCAGGAGGCCCTCCATCCGGAGTGTTTCGAGGGTATTTTGTGGAATCACGGCGAGGTCTCTATCAGTGGCAGAGCCACCGAGTTGGAACAGATCAATGAGCGGCTGGAACTCCAGAGGCGCAGCAGCCCGCGCCGCCACCCAATGGGCGTGCCGCGGATGCAGCGGATCGAAACATGCGAGAATGTCACGTATGCCCGCGAACTCGAGAAGCTCGCAGACTTCACGTAGCGCATCGCCAAGAGACGCGGATGTAAGCCTTCTCAACATATGACGACCTCCATTCTAGATGTTTCGAGATTGACGCGAGCCAGACTGACGGCCACCGCGAGTTCGGCGATATGTTCATTGATTGCATCAGTAGCGGCTTTGCGTGAAACAAGGTCCTCACAGATCTCGCATACGGTCGCGTAGCGCGCACGAAACGGTATGTCTTCGCGTCGCGCCCTTATGAACTGCTGCACGAAGTAGGGTCCAAGCAAGGCGATCGCATTGACCAGTACGCTTCGATTCGCCTGCTCGATCAGCCCTTGGACTTCGCCCGGCCTAACGACACCAAAATCAAGCACACGATTGTGTTCTGCTTCCATCCCGCAGCAGGCTACGAGTCTTCCCTGCGGCGACAAAGCAGCGCTACGCACTGCCCACGGACAAGCGCCGGCGAGAGTGCCATCGTGTTCCGGGAAGATAATGTCCGGATCGGAGATGGTCGTGTGCGCGCGGCCCAGACGCTGCAGGAATGAGTTTGACAGCATGTAGACCGTCCCGTCAGCAGCGGGGTCGGGTAAGGCTTCAGACTTTCCTTGATCGTCGAACCGCGTGGGCAACCGCTCACACAGCCTCTCCATGATGTACTCCGGTGTCACAATGCTGTTTGGTCCGTAGCAATTCGCGATCACGACTGACGAGAATCCCCGAGACTTGGCGGCGCACCACGCGCGCGCAACGTTTTCGAATGGTATCCAAGGGAGGTGAAAATCGTCGGCGCTGATGTTCAGTTCGCCGAGACCCGCCTGCCGCAACTCACGAATCTTCGCCTCGGCTTTCGCGTCGCTGATCGCCCAGGATGCATTGGTGACGATGCGAGTAATGATCCCGAGGTCGTCGGCATGAGCGATTGCATTGAGAAGGGTTTCGCCCATCAACGTCGGCTCTCCCCCTGCGAAGATCACGACCGCAAGCGGGGATTTCGCATGTAGTTCGTCGATCGTCGTTCTGATGGTTTCGAAAGTGAGCCGGTCACGCCGCTCGGGCGAGGAATTCATCGAGCAGTGGCCGCAGGACGCGGTGCACTGGCTCGTTGTTAGGACGGTAAGTTGTCGCGGTTGCAGAACAGTCATGGCCTACTCCGTCGTCGCAAGGGAAACGACATGCTCTAGCGTTTGCTCTGTGGCGAGGTCGGAATCGGTCCATGGATTGAGGCCCGCCTCCTGCGCAAGCCCAAGCCAAAGACCATCCATGAAGATCGCGAATCGCTCAGTTGCAAAGGTGTGCAGGATCACTTCCACCTCCTCCAACTCGATGCCGCATTTCTCCGCGACCCGGCCCGCGTGGATAGGATGCGCGATGGCTTGGTAGATAGCGTACTCCTTTGGGGAGAGGTGCCGCGTCCTGATCTTGTCAGCGCTCCGCTTCACGATAAGGGGCACGGCATCGGAGGCTACGAAGATGAGCCGCGCCTCGGAAGTGAACGAGATCTGCCATTCGACCACTGCTCGGCGCAATTCGGCATAGAGGTTAGTTGTTTAGTCCCGGCATTTGATGGATAGGATCGATGATGAATCGATCTGGCTCGGAAGTCCACCTTTTGCAGATGAACTCGTAGGGGGTGAGGCCCTTTAGTGTCTTGAGCCTGCGCCCAAAATTGTAGGCGTCGATGAAGTCGGCGAGATGCTTTTTCAGTTGTGCGTGATCGTCGTAGTGGAAGCGCTTGACAGTCGCTTCCTTGATCGTCCGGTTCATCCGCTCGACCTGCCCATTGGTCCATGGGTGCTTAACCTTTGTCAGGCGATGCTCGATCTCGTATTCCTCACAGACTCGGTCGAAGATGTGCTGGAAGGCATTTTGGTCACAGGCCCGGTTGGTGAACTGGATGCCATTATCGGTCAGGATAGTATGGATGGTGTAGGGCACCGCCGCGATCAGGTTGCGCAGGAACTGGGCGGCATTCATCTTGCCAGCTTTGGCATAGAGCTCAGCGAAGGCGAACTTGGACGTGCGATCAATCGCCACGAAGAGATAGAGCTTGCCCTCAGCCGTCTGCACCTCGGCAATATCGACGTGGAAGTAGCCGATCGGGTAGCTTTTGAACTTTTTCTTCGGTTCTTTGTCGCCTTTCACTTCCGGCAGGCGTGAAATGCCGTGGCGCTGCAGACACCTGTGCAGGGACGAACGTGTCAGATGCGGGATCGTCGGTTGAAGGGCATAGAGGCAGTCATCAAGAGGCAGCAATGTATGCCTGCGAAAGGCGACGATGACGGCTTCTTCTTCAAGGGAGAGGATTGTCGAATGCGGGTCCTTCGGGCCTGTCGGAAGATCGGCCAATGATGTCCGTCTCTTCCATTTGGCTATTGTCTTCTGATTGACCCCATACCGCTTTGAAAGCGCTCTCAGGCTCTCTTCACTATTTTGTATTGCTCGACGGATTGCCTCTGTCGTTGTGGCGCTCCCGTGTAGAACCTGGCCCATAGTGCCTCCCTCCATTCTAAGGAAAATAATGCACCATCAAATGCCGGGACTAAACAGTTAGTGAGCAGAGGGTCGAGGCGCTGTTCGGAGTCGTAGTTCAGCTCGTAACAGATCCGACTAAGTGCAGCATCGGGTACCTGGAACGCCAACCTCTGCAAGTCGTAGGGACGAATGTTGCTGATCCCCCAACGTCCTGGAGCGTCCCAGTACGGACTGAAGCGATGGAGCGCCAGTGGATTGACGCCCAACGGAGGCTGCAGATGATGCAGCGCGCCGATTACGTCAATCATGGCCCGGACGTCATCCGACGTCTCGCCTGGTGAGCCGACGAGCAGGCCATAGATCGTGTCAATACTAAAGGCACAGAGCCATTTGAGCGCTGCGATCTGCCGGATGCCTGTCGCCCCCTTGTCAGCGTTGCGTAGCATCGCCGTGCTAAATGATTCAATACCTGGCTGGACGGCGACGACATTGGCGGCCGCCAGGAGCGCGGCTTCGCGCCGTCCGACAGTCGACTTAATCTCGAAGAATAGCTTAATGTCCTCACCGCTCGTCCGGCGATGGCGCGCAAGCTTCGGAAGCAGCGAGCGGATATGCTCGTAGCTCAGTATGGCGTCAGTCGCGTACAGCAAGTGAGGGCGATGGGCCCGATGGAGCGCCAGAATTTCATCGAACACTGCATCGGGTTCCCGTTCCCGATAGCCTTCACGGACGGTTCGAATGCCGCAGAAGCGGCAATGATGCTTGTCGCCCCACCAGCATCCGCGCGACGCCTCGAAGAGAAGAGTAAACTGCCTCTCTCGATAAGGCGATGCGAAACGTTGCGCAATGAAGCTTTCGTATTCGGGCACGGTGCGGTCTCGTAGCGAAGCGACCTTCCCGTCGGCCCTGGGCTCACGCCTGCCATTGTCGCGCAGCTCGACATTGGCAGGGAAGTTGTGAACGTCCATCGTGCCATCACGTAGGGCGCGGATCGTCGCGACTATTGTGTGTTCAGCATCTCCGCGGACGACCGCGTCAGGTTCAGGAAAATGCTCTAGTATGGCGGATGCCATCTCCCCATCGCAGCCCGTTCCGCCGAAGATGAACTTCAGGCTGGGCTCGCGCTCTTTGAGCGCCCGAGCGAGAGCGAGAGAGGGAATCTTTTGTGTGTCGAAGATAACAGAGAACCCGACGACATCGTAGGTCCCTACCGGTATCTTCTCAAGGGAGCGCTCCAGACAAAACTCGGCCGCAGCAATCCCTGCATGGAGTTCCTCGGCAACACTCTGCAACGTGGCCTGATAGGGGCCAGAACCGGTCCTGGCGATTATGGCGGCCCCTTCTCCCACGAAGCGGTCGATGTCGAGATTGAAATAGAAGGGGGAGAACATCATATAGCCGGCCATGCCGTGCAGCAGCTCGTTTGAGCAAACCGGCGGCAACAGCAACGAGCCATAGAACGTGTCGCAGGCAAGTCCGTCTGCCCGCAGCCGCGAGGCTAAGATTTCGATCCCGAGATTGGGCATAATCGGGTCAGCCATCGGCATGTGCACGAGTAGCACCCGTGAGCTTGCCGGCACACAGCGCTGAGCTTTCATGGTTGGAGCCTCCAACTGCCTACCGGTTTAAGGCCCGCGACAAACGAGCAATAGCGTTAGATTTGTACCGGCAGTTTCCGGCTACTGAACGACCTTAGCCCCCTGCACTGCGATCTCGCCGGCTTGAACTAGTGCTTCGACTTCGAAGACGACGCCGCGGAACGAACCTACGGCTGTGACAAGTTCGCCCTTCCCGGAAGCAGCCCGCTTTGTGATCGCGTTGGTGTCGCTGAATACTGACTTGATTAATGCACCCTGACGCGCGGGGCTCAACTTCATTTTCGTCAGCTGCGTTCCGAAATCCGAAGTGCGGAATTTTTGCCCGAGTTCAACATGGATGAGGTCGCCTCGCAAGCCAGCGGCTGCGAAACCGTTGGTGTTAGCGTTGGCATTCGCGTTAGCATTCGCGTTTGCAAGCGCGTTGGCATTCGCGCCGGCATTGGCATTCGCACCGGCATTGACGTTCGCGATCGGGGTAACTGCCGCAACGCGGCCAGAGTCAAAGCGGCTACCGAGCACTGCCTCAAGAGTAGCACGCCGTTCAATATCGCTCATATTTCCCAGCAATGAGGACAGCTTTACCTTCTCGCTGATCGTCGTCGCCGGCACCTCTGCATCGAGACCGGCCGCGGTGATCGCCGCCACCGGATCTTTTGTGAAGGCGGCTTCGAAGTCGGCATCGTCATGAAGCTTCGCGGTAATTACGCTCAGCGACGACCATAGTTTTTCTTCGTCGGGCATGTGGCATTCTCCTTCTTGGTCAAGGGAAAAATACAACAAGAGAAATCCGCTATCTGGCGGCCGCCAACAACTGATCTTAGTCTGGCCTAGGTCGGCGCTATGTGAACGCTCGCTCCGCGATTGCTTTCCTGCCGCGCTCTCATAAGCTCAAGCCCCGAGGGCGGTCATGCTTAGGCTACACAAATGCAGCCCGCGAACCTTCCACGTATATCAGCGACCAAGATCGCTGAACGCGCTCCCGGAACATCCAGGATGGCTCCCGACAGATTGGTCACCGCGCTCGAAAGGGTGATATGCAGAGAACCAACACCCTATGAGTTTCGGGTCTATCTGCCTCGATCGCTATCAGGCGTTTGCGGGGAGACCTTGGTTTGCGCAATAGCTCATGTATTTGAAAATACTTGACCCCCTATCGCCATAAAAGGTTATGTTAGCCACCACTTGATGCGTACAATAGGGTGTAACAGAGTATTCCATGCGACGCAAGGTAGTTGTCGGATTTTATTGTATCCGATCGACAAAGAGCGATGTAACGGTCACGCTCGGTAATGCGCATGCTGGCATTCAACTCTGTACAGCGAGGAGGAAATGGCCATGGTGATGATCGGTCTCGCGCTTTTTGCTGTAGCGCCGCTGCTTGCTGCAATCTTCGTACCCAACGCGCTCGCTCAGCACTCCGACGTGGAAGGGGCGATCATTTTGACCGTCCTTGCCCTCATCATTCTCGGCCTGATGGAGCGTTGGCTGAACAGCACGACTGGCACAGCTGTTTTTCAGGCGCTGGGGTGGCGTTGTCGGCTGCTCCAGCTCTCGATTGTGGCATTGCTCGCCACCGCCGCCAGCATGCTCCTGTTTATAGGCCCGACTCTACGATTCTGGAATTACGGGGTTCTCACAGCCGAGCTCGGATTGCTGTTGCTGGCTGGTGGACTCGCATCGATGGTCGCGCCTCGCAATAGCGTGATCGGCTTCCGCACGCGCCGCACGCTAGCAAGCGACGAGATATGGCGAGCCGAAAACAGCGTCTGGGGGCGTCGTTTGGCCCTAGCTTCGTTGCTGGTCTTCCTTGCAGCGCTTACCGGATCTTGGGGTGTGATGCTGGCGGTGGGCGTCGCGATGATGATCGGAATCGCGTTCCTGGTGGATGATTGGCGCAAGGGCCGGCAGCGGTAGATGTGGTGGGAATCTTGATCGCGCGCGGCGAGTATTTCCTTCACGCAGATGGCTGCTCAACTTCTGGCTCGTTCGGAATTGGTTCTTGGCCTTCGGGGCTAAACTCTCCTCCTGCATCTGCCATTGATAGTATTTCCGCTCTGCTTTCAATCGGCTTGTCCCGATCAGTTGAAGCCTAGCTTTCCGCCTCGTGGCTCGCAGTCTGATGGAATCGGTTTTTTCCGGCGCAGGCTCTCATATCGTCGCGCCTGAACCAGATGGCGCGGCCGCAGCGGAGCGGTGCGTTGCCGGCCGTGAAGACGATCTGTTCGTCGGCGCGCATGCGCAGGACTTCATGAGGCTGGATGAGTGGTCGAGCCGCAAGCTGCTTCGAGCGTGTTCGCGACGATCCCTTTGATTGGAAGCTGCGGCTCACTTGGTCGATCTCGACCGTTGTCATGCCGCAGCGTCGGGAGATGTAGGCCGCGGTTTCGGGATCGTTGATCGCGGCAAACGAAATCCAGCTGGCACTCTCGAACCACTTACTTGCCGCGTCGCGGCCGCCATAGGTCTCGCGCATCTGGCCGATCGACTGATAGATCATTGTGAGCGTGATGCCGTATTTGCGGCCGGCGTCGCGCGCGGTCTCGATGATCCGCATGTAGCCGAGGCGCGCGACCTCATCGAGTAGAAACAGCGCGCGTCCTTTGATCTGTCCGTCGCGATTGTAGATCGCGTTGAGAAACGAGCCGATGATGACGCGCGCAAGACCCGCATGGGTCTCCAGTGTCTTGAGGTCGATGTTGATGAAGACGTCGGTGTTTCCCGCGGCGATTTCGCTGGTCGAGAATTTCTTTCCAGACACGAGGGCGGCATAATTCGGATAGGAAAGCCAGTGCGTTTCCTTGACCGCATTGGCATAGACGCCGGAGAAGGTTTCCGGCGTCATGTTGACGAAGGCAGCGACGTTCTCCTTGACGAAATCCGAGCCCGAATTGTCGTAGATGTCCTGCAGCCGTTTGCGCAATGTCGGCTCCGGCTCCGAAAGATTCATGCGGACCTGCCGAAGCGTTTGATCCTTCTCGTCCGTGTGACCGGATAAGCAGACATCGGCAATGAGCGCCGTCAGCAACTGCAGTGCTGACGCTCGAAAGAAGTCGTCACGGACACCGCGCTCGCCGCCGCTATCGCTCATGATCCATGATGCGACCGAGGCGATATCCTCCTCCTTCGTTCCGCCGAAACGTCCGATCCAGTCGAGCACGTTGAAGCCGAGCTCCGGCTTCCTTGGATCGAGGACGAACACGTCTCTCCCCGCTCCGCCGCGATGTGCGGAGACCATGGGTGCGACCTCGTTCGATGGATCGAGCACGATCAGCGTGCTGCCCCATTTGAGTGCCGTCGGGATCGTCACCGACGTCGTCTTGAAGCCGCCGGAACCGGCAAAGACAATCCCGTGCGACGAGCCGAACGAGCCATCGAAGCACAGCAACGGCGACTTGCCACCGGCGCCCCAGGTCTCGGCGCTGTCGGCGCGAAACGCTTGGCTCCCGACATTGTCTTTGTCGACCCGATAGCGCTCGCCGATGACGATGCCACCAGCATCGGGAAACAGCTTCGCCGCTTCCGCCTCCGATTTATCGGCGCGCGGTTCCTTTTGGTTGGCTGGTGCCCCGCCCGGATCCTTCGCCTGAAACACGCTCACGCCCTCGAACTCACCAGTCTTCCATGCGTAAATCGCATCCTCGAAAATCTGCGGGAAGACGTCTTTGCTCGTGGGGTTGCCATACCATTTCGCAACGATCCTGAGGACCTTGGCGAACATCGCCGTGCCTCTGCGAAGGTTCTGGCAGGGGTCGACCAGATCGGGCTTCAAATCGGTCGCTTCCTTGACTCCTACGCCTGCGGGAAACTGCGTGAGGCCGACGCGGACGACGGCCTGACCAGCATATTGCCGCACGATCGCCATTGCCTCGTCCGCCGTTCTGGCTTTCGGAACGAGTATCAATCGGCCGCCCGATTTGACCGTAACGGCGAGGGGATCATCCGAGCCCGCTGCCATCACGAACTGCTCCACGATTGCGGGCTTGAGGGAAGGGTCTGCGCATTCTTTTATCAGGGCGGCGTCGAGCATGGAGTCTCGTTGGCACTCAAGTGTTGAAGGCAATAACGAACGGTTTTGCGAAGAGCTTTGCCCATGCGGTGGTGGTGGCGCGTTGGATGGAGACAATCGATGTCCCTTCGGTCCACCAGCCGTTTCCGACGGCAATGATGAAGTCAGGATCGTGCAGCATCGATTGGAGGACGGGCCAGACGATCAGTTGCTCATAGCAAATCAGTGGTGCCGCCCGGCTGCCCCCGACAGCGACGATCGGGTTCGCAAAAAAATCCGCCCTGGCGCCGCCACTCCCCCCAAACCAGGATCGCCACGGCTGCCACATCGAGCCAGGAACCGGCATGCGTTCGCGATAGAGGATACTCTTCCGCCCTTCCTGTCGATCGCGACAAGGACATTGTCGTAGCCGGTGGCATCGAGCACTGTGGCGCCGGCGATGACCGTGGCATCGGTATCGGCGGACGCACTCGTCCAAAGCCGCGCCACGGTCGGTGTCCAGAAACCGAGCGCAGTTTCCGGCAACACCACAAAGCGGGCGCCATCGCGGGCTGCATTCCGCACCGTTGCGATCAGGTCACGCTGACAGCGTTGGTGCATGGATCCTTTGTCAACGGTTTGGCGATAGGCAGGCAGGATCGAAATCAGTTTGATCCGAGTGCCATGCCGTACAAACACAACGCCGATCGTCGTCATCACGTCGGAAAGATGAAATTCAGGGTGACGAATTGGCGTGACTACGAAGCAGGTCTGCGCCGGCGTGGTAGCCTGACCTTATGGGTAACGCCGGAGGCACTGGCAGGATGGCGCTCTCCGCGACGCAAGACCCGCGGCGGCCAAGCCCAGTATTCCGATCTCGCCATTGAGACTGCGCTGACGCTGGGTTGCGTCTTCGCAATGCGGCTGCGCCAGACCGAGGGATTGCTCCACTCGCTGCTGGATCTCATGGGGCTGAAAGTCCCAGTTCCAGATCATACGACGCTGAGCCGTCGGACACAGAAGTGGGAGCCATCAGCCCGACGAAACCCGCCGCTGCCGGACGGCCCGCTGCATGTGCTTGTCGATAGCACGGGATTGAAAGTCTACGGCGCCGGGCAGTGGCTGGAGCAAAAACATGGCGCCAGATCACGTCGCACCTGGCGCAAGCTGCATCTGGCAGTGGATGCCAAAAGTGGCGCGATCATTGCCCATGGGCTGACAGACCAGAAAACGGATGATCCTTCCCAGGTGGCACCGCTGCTCGATCAGATCGACGGCGAGATCGACCAGTTCACGGCCGACGGAGCCTATGACGGCAAACCAACCTATCGGTCTATCCTGCAGCACAGCGCAACCGCGAACATCGTCATTCCACCGCGTTCCACGGCGGTGGAAAGCGGTGATACCGGACCGCCTGGTCAAAGGGACAAGCACATTGCCGCAATCGCAAGCGACGGTCGGCTGAAATGGCAGGCAGCCGCCGGCTACGGCAAGCGTGCGCTGATCGAAACCGCCATCGGACGATACAAGAGGCTGATCGGATTGCGCCTGCGGGCCCGCTCCTTTCCGGCTCAACAGACCGAGGTTGCCATCGGTTGCATCGTTCTCAACCGCATGCTGGCATGTGGAGGCCCGGAGTCTATCCGGCGTCAAGTCACGCAGGCATAACCAACTACATCAAAGATCGAAATGCCCTCGATTTCATATCCGCGCACCAACGCCCAGTCGATCCGCAAGCTTGGTTGACCCAGACGCTTGAGCGCCTTGCGAATGGATGGCCCAGCAGTGAAATCGACGAGCTCATGCCATGGAACTACGCCGCCTGAACGGCCCCGGCTTGTCGCTTACAGTTTATGAGGGACAACTGGCTGTCGAACCGCATCTTCACAGACTACGAGGACAGCGTCGCTCACCGCTGTGCAGCCTGGAACAAACTGGTCGCCCAACCCTGGAAGATAATGTCCATTGGACTGCGCGAGTGGGCGCATCGGTTTTGATCAATGCACGTTGGTATGACGCATTGTGTCGGGACATGGCCGCACCCGACCCACGGTCCCCAGACAGCGACTAAAATCACGTTGCCAAACTGGTGTCATCCAAACATTAAGGTGCCAGGGAACGACATCGCGGATGTTACCCTGCAAGTGGAGAAGCCGATCCGGCCTAGGTTATTCGCGGCTTACATCACCGATATTGAGGCTGGCACCTGCGCCATTGCCCGTTTGCGGTTCAAGATGGATAGTGACGGCACGCGGCTGGCGGCAGGCCGGATCGTCGGGCAGGGGAAAGCTGAACCGCTGGGGTTGGGCTCCTGCTGATGCTGAAAACGCCTCGTCCGGGAAAATGCCGAACCGGCCGATTTCCTGCGTATTGTCGCCGCAGTGCACCGAAACGACTGTTGTTACAGGCCCCGTTTTCGAAGGTTCGTAACCGTTGATGGTGACGACGATCCGCGTGCCGACATCAGCCGGCGCAGCTTCTGTTGCACCGGAGATAGCTATCGTTGCCGGCTCGCCGACTGTCGCCTGCATGTCACCCTCATTGGCGTGGACCGGGCTGATGACACGCAACATTAAGACTGTTGCCGCCGCGCAGATCGCGATGAGTACCATAAGATGATAGCGCATCGACCTCTCCACCTCTCAGCCCGGTCCAGATCCTAGGCGGATACTATGGCTATTTCTAGCCTTGCTGGTTTCGCAGAGCCTGGCTTGCCCGCTCCCGCTCCGACCGGAACCAACTGCAGATTGATATCTTCGCCGTCCGCATGCCCGCCGCCATAAACCCGCTGGATCGCGTCCGTGAGATCAAGGACGAAGGATGGCGGCGGTCGATGACCATGGGCGCCGTGATGATCGCCACTGTGGTCGAGGACGGCGAAGGAGCCGACATAGTGGGGATCGGTAACGGGTGTATCCGCCTTGAGATCATGCTTGCCGAGGAAGACACGAACGCTCGTTGTCTTGGGATCGGTAATTTCGACATCGCGCAGGAACGCCAAGACGCGTGGAGCGGAAGCCGCCTGCTCCCGCGCGGCGCCAAAGTCCATCGTCTCCATGCCGGAGGGCAAGGGAGGTTGACTGAAGATGCCCTGCAATGCACCGGCGGGGATCTTGACCGGCAAGGAAAGCGGTGCATTTCGCGTTGCTGCCTTGCTGTTTTCTACAAAGGCAGTCGTCAACCCCGCAACAGCGGCATCAGACGTCGTTTCTGCGATGACGGATGAAAGCTTGTTATCGAGAGCAAGTGTCTTGGCGCTCGCGGTCGCAACCTTGAAGTAATTCCTGAAGCCATAGGTGTATCCGAGCTCTTCCGGAATATAGAGATCGGAGACCTTGGGGGACCAGAAACTGCCGTCGACATTGTAGAAGTTCTCGTTGAACGGCATGTTGGTCCAGAGCGGGTCGGCGCTGTTGGAATTGCGGAGATTCCACGTCGCCCAGATGCGGTCGATATTGGCGTGATGCATGAAAAATATCGGATCGCGCGGAGACGACGCGGTGGGCATATACCCGCCGATATTGTTGTGCACCTGATTGTGCGGAGTAGCCTCCAATATGCCTTGCGTGCCGCCACCGCCGGTGATCCATGATGGATCGAGCGAATTCTGACCGCGGGGACGGCTGGTGCCGAAGATTTCGTATGGCGTTGACGCCAATATGCTGTTGAGTACTCCTTGCCCTACGATGTTGTTCGGCATCGGCTGGGTGGGCCGCCAGGTGCGGGTTGCCACATAAAGAGGGTTCTCCTTGTGATCAGGTGTTTTTTGCATCGTGAAAATATCAGGCAAGTAAGGATTTGCGGTCCAATCCCAGAAGGGCATAGCGAAATCATTGTTCTTGGTCACCTGCCGGACGATGCGCTCGTACATCGCCGTAAACGCCCTATGCCATGGCAGGAAATACCAGTTGCCGTGTGGGCAATATTTGAAACCGCTCGGGCTGCCATGAATTTCCGAGAGCTTGACCCAGTTGAATTTCTCGCTGGCGGGCATGGCCTTGAGGATACGCACCGCATCGCGATAGGTTGCGACAATCGGATCGTTCCAGGCCAATCCTTGAAGGGAGCGTCGCCAAGGGAGTGGCGATATCTGCGCAAACGCCTTTATTCCCGGCAATCCGCTGGCCAGCACTCCAGCGCCGATAACCCCGCCCTGGACGATGACAGATCTACGTGTGATGCTCATATCGCTCTCCCTTGGTTCAAAGACCGTTTCTACTCAAAGTCAGTGATGTGTAGCCGTTGATTGCTGACCGTCGGCCGGCCGCAGCAGCCGTACGCAATTCGCCCCGCCGCCATCAGGCAATTCGATACAGATATTTTGCATCATCCCCTGATCTTCATGGTCGAGGATATGGCAATGCAGGACATATTGGCCGATGAAGCGCTCATATCTGGTGCGAATCTTGATCTTGTATGTCGATGAGGCGAGCTTAGCCGGGAAGTCAGCCGGATTGGTGATGAGGCTCTTGACCCAGAGGGTGTCCTTCCAGACACCCTTCAAGCCGGGATATTGCGGGTCGATAATACCGCCGCCTTTGTCAACGGCTCCCGGGGCGCTGACGTCGATGCCGTTCGGATCGAGGATCTCCACGATCTGGAAAGGGTTGACGTGAATGTGAAACGGATGGCCGACGAATGCCGATTGCAAGGTCCACTCTTCGACACCACCCAGTGGCAGAGCACGGTCGACATAGTTGGGGTCGTATGAGCGCGGCTTGAATGTTGTAGGATCGAAGTTCTTCGGATCGAACGATTTGTTGCCCACCTCGAACTTCGCAACGTCACCATTGAGATCGATGAAAAAGACCAGTTCCTGCGTTCCGGTGATTTCGTCGTCGCTAACATCCGGATGAGGTACGAACCGGGTCAGTTTGAGGCCGTCTTTGAGATCGGCAACGACCGCGGCCCTGACATCCGTGGGCATCGTCCGCTCCGCGGCCGCCACGAGTGCGTCAGTCAAAGCCGAGTCAATATTGCTGACCGGAGACCCGGCCGCGACCGACACGGTGGCGAGCAGTTGGCGTTCTTGATCCGCGCGCGTAACGCTTGCTGTGCCGGGAAGCGGCTCGTTGACGACGCAGTAGTCACCGGCCGTCGGGAACATCACAAGCGCATCGAAACGATAGCCCGGCTGCAGCGTCGCATTGACGGTCGACCGGGCCGTGGCGGTGGTGAGCCCGTCCGCCGCCACAAGATGGTAAGGGATTGGCTCTCCGACGCAGTTCTGCCTTATATAATCGGCTGCTGCTTCGGCCGTGGTCGCCTTATATACTGGAGCGCCCGTCCGGCGTGGGCGAAAGGCGACGGTAAGCGTCTCGCGCACACCGCCATGGATCATCCGCCAGCGCTCGACTTGACCCACCTTTGACTCAAAACGAGGCTGAACTAGCCCGTTGATGGTCGTATAGCGCCCAGACTGCCCCCATGTCGGGGGACCGAACTGGTCGTAATTGCGAATCTCGCCTGTGTCACCCGGATCGCAAATCCAGGCGACGACCTTCCCATCGACGACTCTCGTCTTGATCTTCCCGTCCGTATCGAAGCAGGCATACTGGATCTGCTGAAACACCAGCAGCTGCTCCTGCATCGGCTGGCCGTCGGCCTCTTTCAGCAAAGTATCGAGATCGCCATTGGCAGTCTGCGTCGGCGGCCGATTGCCACGCACGACCAATGCACCAGCCATGCCGCTGGACACCTGAAGCGCGGTCGATCCATGCCGATGCGAATGATACCAGAATGTGCCCGCGGGATGCTCATCCGGCAAGTCGTAGAAATAGGTGAAGCTCTTGCCGGGATTGATCGAGATCAGCACATTGTCGCTGTTGCCCGTCGGACTGACCCAAAGGCCATGCGAGTGCAGGTTCGTCCCGTTGAAGCAATGCGGCTGATTCATGTCGCCGTGTCCGGCGCAGCTGGCGTCCTCGGGAAGGTCGTTGTGGAGCGCAACCGTGATCCTCTCTCCCGGCGCTGCCTCAATGACGGGTGCCACATAGGGCGCCTTAGGATCGACACCGGCGCCCGTGTAACCGCGAAGCCTGACCTTGTCGACACGGCCGCTCGCGGGATTGTAGATGCCGTTCTCGATGAATTTGACGGTTAGGTCGAGTTGCCGCCGGCCCGACGAGGCGACCGGTGCCTGCGCCTTCCTGAATCGGCTCATCGGTGCCTGACCGGGCCGCGTTTCCTCCAGGACAGGAGGATTGGAGAAACGTGGCTCTGCCTGCTGGGCGGAAGCCGGCACTGGCAGGATGCTCGCTCCGAGCATAACTGAAACTACTAGACCATACCCCCAGACAGTCCCAAACGCTATCTTGCTCACCGACATCATCTGTCTCCCCTTGCGGTTAAAAGTGCCTGAAATTCAAGGATTAGGGCCGCCGCGATTGTGTCTTGTTCGCGCTCGCCTGCCTCGTTGTTTACGAACAAGCGGCTGGTATCTGCGCTGAGATGAAATGCGTCCGTGCGGTCACGCCCGCTTGATGGCGATGAACGAAGCGACATACCCGGCTGGAGAGCCGTTATGCGGCTTCGCGCGAAGTACCGAGCCAACAATAGCCGGGACCTGGTCGATACCCTTCGGCCAGGTAAAGGCGTCAGTGCCATGGTAATCGTATTCCCAACCAGCGGTTGGCGTTCCCGATCGGCCCGTGCCGATTATCGTGAAGGCAATTTGAACCTCTCCGCCGCTGACTGGCACCACCGGGCCGCTGAGGTCGAGAACGTAGCCGGACCCCATATCAAGTGCTCCGGTCACTTTCCCGTTCGACACGGCAAGCGTGAAGATACCCTCGCCAAAGATGTCTTGGAGTGCCTTCTGCTCATTACCCGCAACAAGCGCGGCGTCGTTTCGATAGCTTCTATAGGTCCAGCGTCCCTGCAACTGAAATGACATGTAAAATCCCCCAATTCTACTGCAAACCGCAACCATGCGGCGGCGTGAGATGTTCAGATTCAAAATCGGCAACGAGAAGAACACCGTGTGCCATTACAATTAGAGAATGTATCTCAGAGCAATTAAACCATCAAGAGCATATTCAAATATTCGAATATAATGTGTGGTTGCGTTGGGCGTTGGTGCACGGATCTTTTATTGGTGTGGGTTAGGCAAGCGGTAACCGCAATAGCCTTTGTAGCGTAGCCATGCCTTTCAAACACAATACCAGCCGCCGCCATCATATTGAGAAGATGAAGTTCAGGGTGACGAACTGGCCAGAATATGAGGCAGGACTTCGTCATCGCGGCAGTTTGACCCTGTGGGTGACGCCGGAAGCCCTGTCCAGGTGGCAAGCGCCAAGACGCAAGACACGTGGCGGCCAGCACCGCTATTCTGATCTGGCGATCGAGACCACCTTGACGCTGGGCCTTGTGTTTGGCCTGCGGCTGCGCCAGGCAGAAGGCTTGCTGGAATCGGTGCTGCCTGCGCACGCCCGAAATCCGCCCGCCGCAAGGCGGCCACGGCATAGTCTGCCGCTTCAAAGATCGACATCCGTACAAGTCCGGACCCATGCACCAACGCCTCGACAGTCCGGTCTCGTCTATAAAGATCAGCTTTTCCGGAGCGAGATCGAGCTGGTCATCAAACCAGGCTCGCCGGCGCTTCAGGACATCCAGTCGATCCTGCTCCAATGCATGTGCGGACTTTTTTTAAACGTCCACCCGCGGCGTCGCAGCCAAGCACCGAGCGCACTCCGGCTGATGCCGACCTGCCGCTCAACGCACAGACGCTCGACCATTTCGTCGAGCGTCACGTCCTTGCGATCGTCGATCATCTCGACAACGAACGCCTCGTGGGCATCCAAGCTCGAGGACCGTCGCCAACCTTGCGGCCGTGATGTCGGTTCACCATCGCTGGCCCTTGCGATCCAACGGATTGCCGTCGAAATCCCAACCCCAAACCGGGCGGCAGCCTGCCGTGCAGACATGCCCGCCGCAGACGCTTTCAATACGCGTAACCGAAGATCATCGCTCAGTGCTCGTGCCATCATCCACCTCTTCGCTGTGGATGTTGAATCAACTTCGCGGCGCCACGTCACCTCACAATCGATTCATCGATCGCAGGATCTGCTCTAGCTGCTTCACTTCGTCTTGGATGGGCAGCCCCTTTGCCAAACTCAGAGCCATCTCGAACAACTCCACTGCCACGTCGTTGTTGTCGATCTCATGGAAGAAGTAGGCCATGGCCTGATAGTAATCCGCCCTTGAACTGGCATTTTCCCACTGGCACAGTGTCAGGATGTGCTTGGAGAGCGCCTTGCCCATCGATAAGCGTTCACCAAATGGAAATCGCGAGTAGTCATGCGATGAGTTAAAGAGTTGATACATCGCTCCAAGAAGCCAGTCTTTTGCGTCCTTCTCAATTGCAAGGCGGACAAATTTGTGTAGCAATAGGCAGCCTTCCTCCATGTCTCCCCATTCGTCAATCAGCGTGTCTATATATAACTGGACTAGGGAGAGGCTGTCCGGCATAACACTGATGCCATCTTCAAGTAACGAAAGTGCCGTCTTCCAATCCTTCGCCTCTATCGCCGTCCAGATGCGATCGATCAAGGATTGTTCAGCGGAGTCCATTGAGGGAGCTGTGTCACCTACCTTTAGGTTGGGCATGCTTGGCGTTCCTTCATGTGCGGATGCGGAGGCCGTTCCGCTGCCTTGCAATAGCTCTCAAGATTCGTGCCAAGCCGCCCGATTGGGCTGACAAACAATTATTTGCTGCTATTTCAGTTACGTGGGCGGAAAATACGCGATTGAGCGAGGAAGAATGCTTGTCGCGAAGCCGACAATAGTGACGACGATGACGTAAGTTGGATGTCGAGAATTTCGGTTAATCGGGCCATCTGGAACTGCGACTTACGACCCGTGCAGGAAGAAATTAAGCGGAGATCGCATTGTCCTCAAATTTGGTAGAGGGGGAGGCTGATCGCCGAGGACGTGTTGCAGGGATCAGATTCTGTACGAGATAACCCCACCCTTGGGATTTTTCATACAACACGCCGGAATTCTGGACGGCCAAGTTCAGTCATCCGGTTGAGAACGTGGATGCCGATCTTGGCTTCTGTTTTCTGATTGTCGAAGTTCCTCGCTTTGAGTTTTGGCCCAATGACCGTCTTCCATCTACCCATCTGGGTCTCCACCCGGCTGCGCTGGTTATTGCCGGTGGATTTCTGCAAGCCATCCGGCCCTTGTTTTCGATTTCGGCGATATGGCGGTCCCGTACCGTTGGATTGAACGCCGATTGCGGACTTTCAACTGCTGTCTTGGGAGGCGGGATAATGATCTCCACGATCTCGCCGAAGCGTGTCTCCAGAAGATCACGGGTCGGCGCTCCGTCATAGGCGCCATCAGCGATAAACTTGGCAACTGGGCCATCAATCTGATCCAGAAGACCTGGCAAAGCGGTCGGATCGCCAACATCATCCACGGTCAGATCGGACAAACAATCTCACCACTAGCAAGATCAAGGGCGATGTCACGTTGTCGGCAACTTAACGGGTGGCGGATAATACGGTTGAGATGACCTCATCGACCATCAGCTACAAGAACCACCGCTTTCCACCGCAGATCATCGCCCGTGCGGTCTGGCTGTATTTCCGATTCCCGTTGAGCCTGCGGCTGGTCGAGGAAATGTTGCTGGAGCGCGGCATCGTCGTTTCTTACGAAACGATACGGCGGTGGTGCCGCAAATTCGGGGCGGCCTACGCCAAGCAGTTGCATAGAAAGAAGCCGTCGCGGAAGGATATCTGGCATCTGGACGAGGTCGTGATTTCCATCGGCGGTCAAAAACATTGGCTTTGGCGCGCCGTTGACCAGGACGGCTACGTTCTCGATGAGATCGTCCAGACCCGCCGCGATACCAAGGCTGCCAAGAGATTGCTGGTCAGGCTGCTGAAGAAGCAGGGCCTGTCACCGAAGCGCATCATCACCGACAAACTGCGCTCATACGGCGCGGCAAAACGGGACGTGATGCCCGCTGTCGAACATCGATCGCACAAGGGCCTTAACAATCGCGCAGAGAATTCTCACGTGCCGCTTCGAAAACGAGAGCGGATGATGCAGGGCTTTCGATCCGTCGGAGGTTTGCAACGTTTCATCTCGGTCTTTTCAGCAGTCCGAAATCTTTTCGTCGCGCCGCACCAGAGACACTCAGCCCTAGCCACTGACCTGCCACTGAGAATTTCCTCCAGAATGGATTAGAGTCCGGCCTGTTAAAGGACGGACGAATGAAGAAGCAGCGATTTACGGAAGAGCAGATTATTGCGGTGCTGAAGGAGCAGGAGGCTGGCGCGAAGGCAGCCGACCTCTGCCGCAAGCACGGGATTTCAGAAGCGACGTTTTATAACTGGAAAGCCAAATTTGGCGGCATGGACGTCTCCGAGGCGAAGCGTCTGAAGGCGCTCGAGGACGAGAATGCCAGGCTAAAGAAGTTGCTGGCCGAGCAGATGCTGGATGCAGCCGCACTCCGCGAGCTTCTTGCAAAAAAATGGTAGGGCCTGCCGCCAAGCGTGAAGCCGTCACGCATCTGAAGGCCGTCATGGGTCTTTCGGAGCGTCGGGCCTGCCAGATCATATCTGCCGACCGCAAGACGATCCGTTATCGGTCAAGTCGACCGCCGGAGGTCGATCTGCGAGCGAAGCTGCGCGACCTCGCCAACGAGCGGCGGCGTTTCGGCTATCGTCGGCTGTTCATCCTGCTTCGGCGAGATGGAGAGCCGTCCGGCGTCAATCGCATATACCGTCTTTATCGCGAGGAAGGGCTTTCCGTTCGCAAGCGAAAGGCCCGGCGGCGTGCTGTCGGCACGCGTGCACCGATCCTGGTCGAGGCGAAAGCCAATGCCCGCTGGTCGCTGGATTTCGTCCACGACCAGTTTGCCTGCGGCAGACGATTCCGGGTCTTGAATGTCGTTGATGACGTGACGCGCGAATGCCTGGCAGCGATCCCGGACACGTCTATCTCTGGTCGACGTGTTGCTCGAGAACTGACGACGCTGATCGAACGACGCGGCAAGCCCGGAATGATTGTCTCCGACAACGGCACCGAACTAACGTCGAATGCCATTCTCGCCTGGTCGAGGGATCACAAGGTGGAGTGGCACTACATCGCGGGGGAAGCCGATGCAGAACGGCTATGTCGAGAGTTTCAACGGTCGGATGCGCGACGAGTTGCTCAACGAGAGCCTCTTCTTCGGCCTCGATCATGCCCGCAGCGCCATTGCTGAATGGGCTGACGACTACAATCCTGTTTCATAACACCCATCTTTCTATGTCATTGAAGGGAATAGGCTTTCCTGATCTCGAGGCGATCCCGCGGGGTGGCGAGGGTTCTTCCGGGCACGATCGAGGATCTGACGTGCTTGTGGGGTCGCGAGTTTGGAACGGCTGAAGATCCATGGGCCATCGGGTAGCGGATGAACCCCCTCAATATCGCCAGCCTCGGCCGCCAGACGCAGCGTCTTTGGCGTTATCCCGAGTAACTTCGCCGCACCGCCCAGATTAAGCCATGGCTCGACCCCGTCGATCTGCGGACGGAAGACCGGAATCTTGCGATATGACCTCAGCGCGGTGACCCGCTCCCGTGTCCAGCGATTGCCATTGCCGGTCGTCAATCCGTTGCGATTGAGGACACCGGCAATCACGTCGTCATTGGGGATCAAGATGAGCTGTCTCACAGCGTCGACAATGTCGTCAGGGGTCGCGTTTCTTTGGCCACGGCGTCGCTTCGGCAGGCGCAGCTCGGTGTGGACGCCTCCAACCCAATGAATGACGAGGACGATCTCAGAGGTTCCATCATCGAGATCGGCGACCACTTCATTGATGAGCGTGCGCACGATGCGCTTCTTCAGTCTTGCATCGGTTGTCGGCGCCGTCCAGACGGTGCGAAGGTTTCCCGCAAGTGCGGTTACCTGTGATGCGGACATAGGGAACGGCTGCGGCGTAACTGTCCGATGTTTGGCAATCTTGGCCTCGATCTCGCCGACGCCAGTCAGTGCGCCTTGTTCCAGCGCGCCTCCAGCTCCGACGTTACAAGTCTGTTTTCCGGATCGGCCGCGTCATATTGCCGGAATGCCCGGTCGGCTACATAGCGTGCTGCCTCGAGGTCGCGCAGCAGGGCATCCTGAACCTGATCGCGTTGGCTGGCCATATTGCGTTCCGCCTCAACGGCGGCCGCGATGGCTCCCGGTTCGACCACGCAGAGCAGCGCCTCCTCGATCGCATCATCGACCCGCAGACCGCCGAAGGCGATGCAACGTGGTTCGCCATTATCGAGTAGACCACGCCAACAGGAATAGCGCGGGATGTTATGGTTGGCTCCTGTGTAACGAACCGTCAGCTTCCGGCCGCACCTTTTGCAGCGGAACAGGCCGGCAAGCAGAGCGTCGCCATGCTTCGGCGCTCCATGATGGCGACTGGACGGTACATTGTCGCTGACCATCTTGCGGATCTCCTCCGCCCGTTCCCAACTGATGTAACCTTCGTGCGCGTCCGGGATCAGGGCAACCCATTCATCACGCGCCTTGCGGCGAATTCCAGATCGGCCATCGTATCCCGGTACGGAACGACTCTTACCATAAGCATAAGCGCCGCCGTAGATCGGGTTCGCAATCATCCGGTGGATGGTGGCATAATTTGGCCTGCGCCAGATGACGTCACCGTTGGCGCACCTGACGGGCAGGTCCAACCCCTGCTCAAGGAACCATAGCAAGGCCTGCCGGGCACTCCCGAGTTCGGTGACCTTGTTGAAGACGAGTGCGATGGCTTCCTGGATGCGTCGGTCTGGATCCTTCTCGATCCTATCACCGGCCTTTACGAAGCCGGCCGGAACAGTGACGACGAGTTCACCGCGGCGAGCCTTCTCATAGCGGGCGGAAAGGGAACGCTGACGCAAGAGATCGAGTTCACACTCGTTGAGGCTGCCCTTCAAACCCAGGAGCAGGCGGTCGTTGCCCTGGCGGGGCGCATAAACTGCTTCCTGGTCGACCAGGACGGTATCGACAACGCGGCACATCTCGATGAGTTGCTGCCAATCGCGGCTGTTCCGGGCGAAGCGCGATACCTCACGCGCGGCCACGGCGCCAACCTTGCCAAGGCAGACTTCCGCCACCATCCGATCAAATCCAGCGCGGGTCACGCCGCCGGCGGCCGAACGACCAAGGTCGTCATCCACCGTCTCTATCTGTGACCATCCAAGCGCTGCCAGACGGTCGCGCATGGCGTACTGGAGGGCGCTGCTCTCTCGATTGTGCAGAACCTGGTGAGCCGAGGACTGCCGAACATAGAGGATGGCCTTCCGCTCCAGATGATGCGGCCCGATCTTCTCATGCATCATGACCGGCCTCCTTCTGTTGGGAGGCATGTCCGCACTTTGCGTGATCGACGAACAGCCGCACGATGAGCACCGTCAACGCTTGGCGAGTCTCCTCCGGCAACTCCGACCATTGCGGCGTCCCTGCCGTCTTCCCCCGCTGCGGGGCCGAGAACAGATCGAACTGGCATGTCATGGGCTGGCGAGGCATGAACATCTCTCCGACTCGTTTCGTGAGAGACCAATGCTGCGCCCATTACCGAAGATTGCGATGACGCATCAGCGTCCTTCAGCAATCTTGCCAAAGTATGCAGGCTTGCGAGATCGACGTGCGGGACCGCCAAGCTGCGCCAACAACCACTCACTGATCGGTCGAACATCCACGACGGGACCTCAAGAAGTCGACCAGAAGAAGAACCAGAAAGGCTGCAGCGGAAAATATGCGTCCCTTTGGACACCGCATCATGCACGTGAACGAGCCGTCCGGACCAGGGATGCCACGGATACATAAGCTCGCGAACCTCGGTCCCGTGGGTGTTCTGTCGTCGTGTTGTATAACCATTTCCGGCCACACTCGTCGCTCGGATACCAGACCCCGGCAGGCTACGCCGGGAGCATCGCCGCAACCGGCTCCAACGCTGCGCAAGATGAAAGCTTCGCGTTTCCGCCGGTTGCTCCCACCGCGCCAGTTGGCGTATTCAAAGCCGCCGAGGCTCTAATCGCAGCCGGATGAAACTTCCGTGGCAGGTCAGAACCCACGACCCTCGCTACGCTCTGATCAACTGTCTGTTTTTGAAGGCTTTCCCAGATCCGGTGGCTGCCAGATGCGTGGTTGTCGACATCGGTCAACTTGACGGTGAAAACATAATGCAGGCATCGCCTGCGGCGGTAGGACGCCAGCATTTTAAACAGCGAAGAATGCTTCAGCCGCACCGGAATTTAATCTCGACACTGACAGCAACCGATACTTGCAAAGGCTCGAAATAAATAATAGCCTATAATTCTTGTTTCAGAGTAATGGGGACTAGGGTGGGAGTTGGCGAAAGAGTATTATTAGCTGCGATTGGACCAGAAAATGTTTCACTATTTCCTAGCCCACTATTGAATAAGATTTGGGAAAGAAAGCTTCTCCCAGCAAAAATACATATGGCCAACAACCACGGCGTGCGGCTGTTTGGACTGCATCTAATTGCTGTCGTTGGATCGCCAACGCACAGAGATTTTAGTAGATACGCCGCAAATAGAGGCTTCGCCGTACCCTGTGGATCGCAGTTTCGCTTTGTAGTTTCGGACAGCAACTGGGATAGACTTCCCTCGCTTTCGACGACAACTCCGTTGTTGATAGCAATCCAGCTACAGGAGAGCGTGGAGCAACCGAGCGCGCATCCTATTGACAGTAGCCACCTGCTTACTTTTTCAAGCAATAGAAAGCTTGCAGACGACGTTGCCGATTTTTTGCTCGATTTCAGTTTTTGCTCCGGATTCTTACCAAGTAAGATTCTGGCCTCTTTCCTTGAAACTCGATCTATGCCGTTGCTATTCCAGCGAAAAGTTGAATTCGCGTTTAAAATGGGCTTAGTGCAGGACGCTGCTATCCCTTATGTCTCTTTTTCATCCCTCGCCCGAAACGGCCGCGCATTCGGCAGCGCGACTCACCTCTCGGATTTCTGTCGGCTCTGGGATGCGTTTTTTCTTGATTTGCTCAATGAGATTGATTTCACCCGCGAAAAATTACTGACAATATTGTTGTCCTATCCTACATTTAAAAATCAGATCTCGCCTTTTCGTTTAAAGGAAGCGCTAGCAAACCTTCCTGCCGGAATTCATCACCTAGTTGTCCAACGTCGCTCACTAGAAGCCCGAACAAATCCGAAACTTCGCAACAAGATACTACCTATTTTCACTGTGCTGGACGTTCGAGGAAAAGGTAGGAAGCGTTTTGGTTTTAAGTCGGGGGACACCATTCCCACTAATATTCGGGACGCAGTTGGAGCCGAGGCAATCTATTTGTCACGAATTTACGTGGGGAAGAAATGATGCAAGGCACAGCAAACTCCGATCGCCCCTGGATTGCTTTCATTGATCTGCTCGGAACGAAGGACAGCGCCAAAATCAAAAAAAATGAATATCCAGACAAGATCAGGACATTCAGCCGGACACTTCAGGAGCAGGCGCAACATATAAAGGCGAACACTAAGGTTCGATACTTTTCCGACAGCGTTTATATTGAATGCGATGACGCAATTGAACTTTTAAAATTCGCCACACGTCTGCGATGGATTCTCTTCTCATCGGAAATATTCTTCAAATCTGCCCTTTGTGAAGGACGATTAGAGGAAGTGTCTAATAGCCGAGAGGAAACTGCGTCTGACTCCCACGTCATCGACATTTCTGGAGCATCATTTGGACCGGCAGCTGTGGCAGTTTATTACTCACAGGAGAACTTCAAGGGAATAGGATTCTCGGTTGATCGAGCTTCTATAACAGAAAAAATTGAACCTTTTATCTGCAGGAGCTCTTTTCCCGTTGGCCCCGAAAAAGGAAAATGGGTTCAATATTTTGATATAAAGTATCTTGAAGTAGAAATTGGCGGCGTCGTAGATTCAGATAGCGCAATCGACGATAGTGAAGTCAATCTCGCCTTTATGGACTGCTTACTTGAAGCAGCATTGCGGGCCAACGCAAAACGGAAAAATCTTTCTAGATACTATCTATCCAGCCTAATAACGGCGATACAATCTTCCGATTTCTCGAAGATCGAGCTTCATAATAAGAAGTGGCAGAACTACCCGGTGACCTTTTATCACATGATGATGAACGCTCGAAATACGAAGAACTATATGAGTTTGAGTGGATCAGAGGCAATTTACCTGACTATTGCAAATAGGATTTTCTCGTCTGAAACCGAACGAGGCCTGCCGCGCTACAACGACCCGCACGAAGACGCAATATGCAACGAGATCGTTCGAATGCTCAACAATTTGAAAATTTTACGACAGCCGATTGAGGAGCTTCCCAACTCCATTCTTGATCATGATATCGCAGATAATATCGCCCGAAGAGCCGTTTCCATAAGGATGAAGTAGGCTTCAGATTTAGAGAATGGCAGTCTCTTGGAGAACAAATGATGGACTGCCTGCCAAGTCTCCAACCGCTGCCGGGACCTTTGAAAAGGAATCGAACTGAATACCCCTAAGCGATCCGCGCAAAACTCAGCAATATCGTAAAGATGGCTACTATGCCTATGGAAGCGGTGCAACGTCTGAATTCACGATCGGTGTAGAATATCTGAATAAGAACTTTCATACCCCATGTAGCGGCTATTTAGTAATGCGACAGTTGGGCCAGTTAGAGATGCGACAGTCTCGCCTCTCTACGCACTGGTCAATGCCAACGTCGGGAGCAAGGATGACGATCTTCAGCCTGGTCGAGACCATGAGCGGTCGGAGTCGTCATGTCCTTTATGATCACCATGTCGCAGAAAGAATTGCATCGCCTCGAAGTTATCCAGAAGATTCGTGACGAGCGCCTGAGCGTCGTCCAGGCCGCCGAACTGCTCGACCTCAGTCGAAGTCAGGTCCATCGGCTGCTGCAGGCTTATGACCGGAATGGTCCAGCCGGCCTTGTTTCCAAGAAGCGATCACAGCCGAGCAACCGGCGCCACAGCGAGGAGTTTCGCAATGCGGCGCTGGATCTGATCCGGGAGCGCTATCTGGATTTCGGTCCGACGCTGGCGCGCGAGAAGCTGATGGAACTGCATCAGATCTCGGTCGCCAAGGAGACGCTGCGGCAATGGATGACCGAGGCCGGCATCTGGATCTCGCGGCGTGAGCGTAAGCAGCGGGTTTTCCAGCCGCGCGGCCGGCGCGACTGTTTCGGCGAACTCGTGCAGATCGATGGATCGCATCACTGGTGGTTTGAGAACCGTGGTCCCAAATGCGCCCTGCTTGTCTATATCGATGACGCCACCGGCAAGTTGCTGCATCTGCGGTTCGCTGGGTCAGAGAACACGTTCGACTACCTGCATGCGACAAAGGCTTATCTGCAGCAATGGGGTAAACCTCTGGCCTTCTACAGCGACAAGCATGGTGTCTTTCGTTCGACCCATGCGTCGGAGAAAGACCGCACGAGCGGCCTGACGCAGTTTGGTCGTGCGCTTTATGAGCTGAACATCGACATCATCTGCGCCAATACTCCGCAGGCAAAGGGCCGTGTGGAACGCGCCAACCAGACGCTGCAGGACCGGCTGGTCAAGGAGATGCGGCTTCGCGGCATCGATACGATCGAGGCGGCCAACGGCTATGCATCAGAATTCATTGCGGATTTCAATTCCCGTTTTGGCAAACCGCCACGCAATCCGAAGGACATGCACCGGCCGCTTGCCGCGCATGAGAATCTCGATGGCGCCATGTGCCGCAAGGAAGTCCGCACACTGTCGCAGTCCCTGACGCTCCGTTACGACAAGGTCTTGTTCATTCTCGATCCGACGGAGCGGGCCAGAGGGCTGGCGGGAAAGAAGGTCGTTGTCTGCGACTACCCGGACGGCCGCCTCGAGATCATGCACGAGAGCTTCACCCTGCCCTACAGAACCTTCGATACATTGCGGTCGGTCCACCGGGCAGAGGTTGTCGAGAACAAGCGTCTCGACGACATGCTTTCCGTCGTCGCCGAGCTGCAGGCTGGGCGGGAACAGCAGCGCAGTAAGAGCGGCCCTCGCCGCACCGGCCAGACGGATCATATGTTCGGTATTCCCGATGGCAGCCAGGGCAATGGTTATCAGAAGCGTGGCCGCAAGCCTGGCCGGCGGACGGACTTCATGAATGATCCGGAGGTCATCGCAAAAAGGCAGAAGGCGCTGGCGCGCATGGAGGCCGCGGAATGATCGCCTGCACTCATAGTCTCAAAGCTAAAGCCGAAGGGTGTTCCTCACCCGCCCCCGCTCCTCCCTTGCAACCCGGTCCAGCCGGTCGGATCGGCGGCTAATCCGAAGCGCAAGTGTCGCGTTTCTAACCGGCTGACAGCGTCGCGCATCTAATCAGCTTTGACACCCCAGTTTCGGATCCGCGCTTTCGCAAGACTTCCAGCGAAATGCGCCAACCAATTTTAGACCGCGATTGTGCTTGGAAAGTATTGCAACTTTGCGCGAACCGTATAAGTTGCATCTTGTGCAAATTGGAGATTCAAAATGTCTGATATTTTGCAGGAAGAAAAAGTCGCTGACGAGCCCGTGAAGGCCTCGGTTCTACGCAGTCAATCCGGAAACCCAGCCCTTCAGCGTCTGCGTAGCCGCGTCCTTGCCAATGCAGAGGCCAGTGAAGTAATTACCAGCTACGACCGCATGCATCATCGGCATAATCGCTCTTAACGAAACGGTTGTGCCGTGACGGCGCGCATTACGTCGTTCCTGGTCAAGATAGCCTCACGCTGCAATCTCGATTGTGATTATTGTTACGTGTATCACCATGCCGATCAGAGCTGGAGATCCATGCCCAAAATTATGTCTCCTGATATAAAGCAGGCCTTTGCCGAACGGCTGGCCGAGTATGTGAAAAGTGAAGGGCTGCGACGAGCCGTCGTCATTTTTCATGGAGGCGAACCTCTCTTGGCCGGGGTTGAAAGCATCACCGACTTTGCTGAAAAATTGCGTCATGCCGTTGGCCAAGATGTAAAACTGGATTTCGCAATGCAGACGAACGGTCTGCTCGTCACCGAAGCGGTTCTTACAGCACTCGAGGCAGCCGACATTTCGGTATCATTGAGTCTCGACGGCTCAAAGGTTGACAATGATCGGCATCGCACCACACGCAAAGGGCGATCAAGCTTTGATAGGGTAATGGAAGCCTATCGCCAACTACAGGCCCGTCCGAAGATTTTTGCAGGTGTCATCGCGGTGATCGATGCCAAGGCTGATCCTGAGGATCTCCTCGCGTTTTTCAACGACATCAACCCGCCGAAGCTCGATTTGCTGCTGCCGGATGCTCATCATATGCGTCCGCCACCTAGTCGTGAGGCGGAGCCCGACATTTATAAAGACTGGCTCCTCCGCGCGTTTGACTGCTGGTTCGACCGCTATCCTCACATCTCACTTCGAACCTTCGAGGCTCTCCTTGATGTTGCGGTGGGACTACCCTCGGCGACCGATGCATTTGGCTTCGGTGACGTCAATCTGCTGTCGATTGAAACCGACGGCGGCTATCATGATCTGGACGTTTTGAAGATCGTCGGCGATCGCATTTCCGATCTGCATGGCACTGTTCGGGATATGGCAATTAGCGCAGCAGCCGCCTCCCCGGTAATCGAGCGGCATCGAACTCTCCTCAGCAAGGATGGCCTCAGCGAAAACTGTCTCAGTTGTCAGGTCGTCGACATCTGCGGAGGTGGATCGGTACCTCACCGCTTCGGCGCCGACGGATTCAACAACCCTTCGGTTTACTGCGGCGAACTCTTTGCGCTGATCTCACATGTCAAAGCGCGCCTCTTACAGGATCTAACCGCCGAGGAAGAGGATCTGTCGAACCGCCTTCCTGAAACCTTCAATCTCAGTGAATTTGAGCGGGCGGAGACCGCCGGCGCGGCCGTGACGCTCCTTCGGGCAGATGCCGACCTCACCTATTCTGAACGTCTGCGCGAGGTGTTGGTTGAGCTGGAAAAGACTGGACCTGAGGCAACGGAGATTGCTCGCGAGCTCGCCGGGCTTGACGTCGACGCCTTTGCTCGCCTTGCGAGACGACCGGGAATGGTCGCCTGGACCCACGCGTTTCTGGCGCAGGCACACGGGCGCCAGATACACGACGTAGACGGAAAGCCGATATTTGCCGATATCGCCTATCTCGTCGATGTGTTGAGGTCTCAATCCGCGGACGCGGCCATCAAGTGGGATGTCGCACAGAACGATGCCTGGCTCCAGCTGCCGTTTGGAGACCAGATCATTTTCGAGCGTGAAGATGTTGCAGGGGTTGCTCGTAAAGTGGTCGAAGAAGCCTTCGAAATCGTCCGCAGCTGGCGTCCGGCTCTTGCCGACGAAATGCTGCTGGCATGCCAGGCGGTCCAGTTTGTCCGGGATCCGACAGCGGATCCGGAGAAGATCGTCTCCTTCAGCGACGATTCCGTGCCTGGAACCCTCTTCGTCTCGGTCATACAGGACGGAAAGCTGATCGATCCTTTCGATCTCGCCGACTCGCTAGTCCACGAGCATCGCCATCAGAAGCTCTATCTGCTCGAACGCTTCGCCCCTACCGTTAGCCGCTTTGCGCCGCGGGTAGTCTCTCCATGGCGGGCAGATCTTCGACCGCCCTCGGGATTACTTCACGCCGTCTTTGTCTTCGTCGAGTTGCAACGCCTGTGGCGGCACATCCTCTTCCACGGGCCTGTCCGCATGAAGGACCGCGCAGCAAAACAGCTGCGCGATACTGAGCGGAACCTTGAGCTCGGAATCGCGACGTTGCGTCAATGCGAGCTGACGGAACTGGGCGTCGCCTTGACTGACGTGCTGGAGGCGGCGAGCCACCAGGCGCCGGGTTGCTGCCTAACCATGCGAATCGCGCTGGGCTCCCTTCCCTCCGAGCCTGGCGAGCGCCATACCGCCCTTCGCGATTACTTCTGCGATATTGATGCAAGCGCTATTAATTGCGGCGACGCATGGGAGCTGAGCCTTGCGTGGCCGGCCGATCCGGAGCGTCATGTCGATCCCGCTCTCGCCGCCGGACTTGCGTGGTGGGGTGGCGGTGTGTGGTATGAGACCATGTTCGCCGCTCAACGCAGAAGCGGCAAGCTCCTACGTTGCCTCTATGACAGCTGGACACTGGCGAGTTGGAGCGAATGGATGACGCGCCAGTCCGACCCCGAAAGGCAGCCGATCATCCTCCATGTCGACGATCATCGGGACCTCGGATCCCCACGCCTGCGTGTCGAAGCAAATGGTTGGTCCGATATGATCAGCGGCAGCGCGGTTACCCTGTCGGACCCCGTTTCCGTGATAAACGCCATCGCCAGCGGCGCTATCGGCATGGGAAGCTTTATGACGCCCTTCCTGCATCGCTTTCCCCGATGCGAGGTTCGGCATCTCTGCCAGCCGCCGAAGGCTCGGTCCACCAGGATCTTCCGAATTGAGCCAGGCCTAGTTTCCGACAGCCTGCTTGACCCGTCGGCGTCCCGTCCGTCCGTGGCCCTCCGGGCTTTGGAGCCGCATACCGGGCCGTCGACATATCTGTTGACCCCAAGCATCGAAGATTGGCTCGCGGGCACGTGGAATCGGCGCTTTCTTCTTCATATCGACCTGGACTACTTCAACAACCGTTATGATGGGGATAGCGACTGGTCGCAGCATGAGTCGCCGCTTGATCCTCCACGAGACGTCATCATGGCACGAATCGACGAGCTGGTGAGCGTGTTGAGCCTGTCCGATATTTCAGCGCGCATCGACGACGTTGTCATCGCCTTTTCACCTGGCTTCTTCCCGGCCGAGTTCTGGCAAGAGGCCGATCGACGCCTTGTCGATGGGCTGGGACTGAGTGATGGTTAGGACCATCGGCCAACGACAGAAGCCGGGCAAGCGGCGCGCCAAGCCGCGCTCCCCCTCACCACGGGCGGCTCACCGAGAGCCGGTCGCTTCTGATCAGGTCGTCCTCGTACGAACGCCGGGAACCAAAGGACGAGGCGGTGGACATGACGGGGAAGCTTGGCGCATCGAGGTCAACGGCAAACGCTGCGGGACCGTGTTCATCAATTTGATCAATGCGCCGCCGCTTGGACTGCATGCCTCGATACAGATCTACCTTAATTTGGCGAGTCAGGGCCGGCACATAGGACAGATTGCCTATGCCAAGGCTGCACGCGCCAGTCGCTACGACACGATTTACGCCCATATGCAAAAGGCGAACATCGCTTCGGCCCGAGCCGCGGAGCAAGCAGGATTCGTCGATACGACACCGCCGGAGGAGCGCCAGAAAGTGATGGTCTGGCATCGGGGATCCGACAGCCAGGGAGGTCCGGTGGAAGAAACTTGAACTGTCTGGGAGGAGCGCTGATGCTAACTGCAGTGGTCATGCCCTGTCTCAACGAGCGAGGAACACTTGAGGCCTCGCTAGACTCGCTCAGATCGGCTTCTGGAGAGTCAGGCAGCGGGAACGCGGTCTTCATTCTGGTCGACAACGGCTCGACCGATGGTACATTGGAGGTGATGCGTGCCATCAAGGAACGCTCAGCACCGGGTGAAATCATCATCTCCGAAGAGCCAGTGAGAGGCTATGTGCCTGCACGATCCCGCGGGATCGTGGCTGCCGCGGACATAGCGCGCCGGCAGGACGTCTCGGCCGACAAGCTTTTGATCCTCCAAGTTGACGCAGACACTCTTTATGATCCGGGCTATGTCGTGGCCATGCAGGCCGTCGCCTCGACGCAATCGAATGACGTGATGTTGGAGGGCACCACCCACTCACCGCATCGGTTTCTCAAAGGGCATCCGGGCTTTGTGGACCTCGCCAATGAAACGGACGCCGCATTGAGGGATTGGATAGTCGATGACAGCGCAGACGTCGTCATCGACGATAAGGTTTCGGGTTTCTTCTACTCCGCTTATTTGAATTGGGGTGGTCACCAACGGGACTATGATCGCAACGGTCACGAGATCTTTGCCGAAACATCCCGGCTTTTTCTTCGTGGCAAGCGCACGGGCGCGCAACATGTTCGAGTGGGTACCGCATCGGCAGCGCCGTCTCGACGAAAGATCCTGCGCAACCCCGTCAGACATTTCGCAACGGCCGGCTTCCCCCGCAACAACGCCTGGTGGCGCGAGTGGAACAGCCGCAATCCTGGCGCCCGGGATCTCGCGACATTCGAGGCATCGGACTCAAAACTCGCGTTAAAAGCCGCTGTGCGAACGCGGCAGGCTCATGTTGTCGGACTGTTTTGGCTTCTGCCGTTGCTTGTACAGCAGATGTGCGCCCCTAGCGGAGGTAATTTCAAAAGGTGTCCTGGCACCTCTGATGCAGCCAGTCCAATCTTCAACGAGACATTGAACCAGCCCGGCGCCCTCGTCGACCAGGTTCTGCACAGAGTCGACGAATGGGCGACGGATGTATATTTTTCACCGACCGAACTTGGACCTCGGGAAAGGGATCGTCTCTATTTCACTGCGGTTGAAAGAGCATGACCCGCGGCCTGTCTGGCAGGGCGCCCTTAAATGGGAAAAGAATCATCGGCCAGCTATTCCGCAGTCGGGCAGTTGAAAGGATTTGAACCGGCGACCCTGTTGTTGCGAAAGCCTCCCGCAGCGCTCATGGAGTCCGTCAGACCATCAAGCGCCCGGGACAGGAGGTTGATGATGAGATCGGTTATCGGATCCCTTCAGACTAAAAACGAAGTTTTTCAGCTATTGGAGAAGCAAGTGAGTCGACTGGCTTTACCAGTCGCGATTCCGGCACCTTATGGATCGCCCTTCAATGTAAGCCTTAAGGCGATCCTGGTAGGCCGCGGTGAATTGCACAGGCGCCGTGAGAAGACGACGGATCTTCCTCAGGAGATCACGCCGAACTATCGACCTGTCGCATGCTGTCCGGAGCCATCTTTTCAACAAACCCAACGACCGCGACGGTCGTTTCTGGTTCGATACTCATTCAGTCCCCTGCTCCTTGATTTGCTTTGTCTAAAGCGCGGGTCGTATTTGAATAAAGTCGTTAAGCAAAGCGGCTGCAACAGAGTTCCAAATTGAAACGGAAGCGCTGAAGCGCCGTGCCAGAGGAATTAGATGGAATTTTGGCGCTATTGGCATACCCGCAGACTTCCCACAGCTGACCATTGCCCTACGGTTTGCCACCGCCCTGATTACCTGGGTCGTCTTTTCCAAAGTCCCTTATTTCTTTCTCCAGCCAATCCAGCTGGCTATTATACCAATCTCTCGCATCTTTCTCATATTGCTCAATCATCGCGCCGGCTTTGTCCCAATTTTCCTCGAGGTTTTTCCCCAGCTCCTTCAGGTATTCTTCAGTTTTTGCCCATGGGCCTTCGTCGCCCGACGACGTGAGGACGGAGGCATTCGAGCTGCCGATTGCGTCCGCCTTCACCTGCGCGGCGATCAGCTTTAGGAATGACGGCACGGCAGATTGAGCGAAAATCTCACCACCGCTGATGACCTTCCAGGCGCCCGACGTCGTCAGCTCCTGCTGAAACGGCTTTACTTTCAGGAAAAGCCCATGCAATCCGACCGCGTTTGACAGAAGCGCTGTCGTACACTCTGCGTCGGAAGAAGCTTTTGCGAGGTTTTCCGACAGATCGTCATTGAGCCGGACGAGCGAGGCCTGGACATCAGTTGTTACACTCATCGTAGTCTATCCTCCTTGCAGAAACGAAAGGTCCAATCTTCCCGAGAATGCTATTTGTTTCTGGAGCAGTCAACGCAAAGTTGTCCCACAGATGGTTGTAATATTCTTGAAATTTCGAAGCCACCTCCGGATTACGGCTGAAATAGACATTCTCGATATTTGAATGCAGCGCAGCGTGGGTTAAATTTGCCGATCCGAATAAAGCAACCTTGCCGAATTGAGCCGAGAATACGGCGAATTTCGAATGCAGATAGTTCACAGAACTATTTGTAAGCAGGAATTTGGTGGAAACGTTAGGCCCACAGACGCGGCGATCCCAGGCATAGTACTCCTCGATTGAATTCAAGACCTCACCCTCGACGGCCGGGCTGCCGGATATAAGAAGGTCATCGTCGCGGACCATACGAACTTTGGTGCCGGACTCGGCCGCGGTCTTCAGGATATTAGCTAGATCGAGTGAATTATAGCCTTGTGAGATGACATCGATATGGTCTGCCCTTCCAGCCCAAAAGGCAAATTGAGAGAGGAAGGCTTGGCGATCGAACGGCAGAAGATATGGAAGCGTTTCTTCGTCCGCAGAGGAAAGATGGGCGAGCGAACATCGGCGGTAGGCGTCCTCCATCGTTGCCGCGTCGGCTCTTGAACCCTCCACGGTTAATGCTTCGGAAACGCATTGGTGCCAGAGGAAAAGACGGCCCTGCTTTGATATCGATAGCGACAGATAATCATCGAGGTTGTTTGGTGATCGGCGGGTCGGATTGCCACTGCTGATGATGAGATCTGCACGAGGATTGCCGTCGCCGCTCAACAGCAGGAATTTTGGATGAAACGAACTGATGCCGAGAATCTGGCCTGTTGTCTGTGCCGCAACTTTTACTCCCGGGAGTTTTCGGCCAATACACGTCTTCAGACGGTCCACCCAGTCGGCGCCCTCCTCCCCTCCCCCGAGAAGACGCAGGTGATGTAATCTTCCAGACGCGACCCCGCAAAGCGCTCGAATGAAATCGGAGTCGCTGAGCGCAAAATACATGCCGTCGATGCGATCGACCGGCTCGTGCACCTTGAGGAGATCGACGAGAGGGCCCTGTCTTCTCAGGAGGTCAACCTCGTCGCAAAATATCGAAGCGGGAGGCTGTTGACGGAAATCGTCCGGCAGGTTGTTGGCAATTCGCCCACTCGAAAGAGCGCCGCATTTCGGGATGTTGCCTGTGAAGGAATTCAGGTGAACCAGATCGCCGGCTGCCGCTAGAGCGCGTCCGTTGAACGCGGAATCGGAATTGAGATGACAGTCGCTGTTTGCCGTGATTCGTTGCCTTCGAGTCAGGGAGATAGGGATGTCACGTGCATTAAGCGATGATCTTCGCAGCCGTGTTCTGGCGGCTTCTGCAGACGGGATGTCTGCACGCTCGGCGGCGGCGCGGTTTGGGATTGGGATTTCGACGGCCATTGCCTGGATCGCCAATGCGCGACAGGGTCAATTGACCGCAGGCAAACAAGGCCGACGTTCTGGCTCCAGGCTGGATGCGCATGAGGCATTTATCATCGGCTTGATCGATGTGGAGAAGGACATCACGCTCAACGAGATGGTCCTGCGCCTGAGCACGGATAAATCCGTATCGATCGGCCGTAGTGCTCTTGACGTGTGGCTCCGCAAGCGGGGCTGGACCTTTAAAAAAAGACCGCACATGCACTGGAGCAGGAGCGAGACGACCTTTTGAGCCGGCGTCAGGAATGGTTTGATGGCCAGCTCGATCTCGATCCCGCCAAACTGGTTTTTATCGATGAGACCGGTCTTTCCACGAAGATGGCTCGACTGCGCGGGCGATCCCTATGCGGACAACGCTGCCGGTCGGCCGTTCCCCACGGACACTGGAAAACCACGACCTTTACAGGCGCGCTCAGGCTTTCCGGCATGACGGCACCGATGGTTCTCGACGGCCCGATGAACGGTGCGGCATTCTTGGCCTACGTCGAACAGGTTCTCGTGCCGACGCTCAGTTCGGGTGATACTGTCATCATGGATAACCTGCCGGCTCACAAAGCCGATGGTATCCGCCAGGCCATCGAAGCTGCTGGCGGCAGGCTGCATCTGCTACTGCTCGCATTCAAGTCAGATGCCGTCCGGGTCGCCGACACGACCTGCGTGCGCGAAGCACCCCTAAAAGGCGGAGACCGGATCTACAGTCTCGGATTCCCCTTCGGCGAGAACATCAGCATTCGATCCGGCACCGCAAGCGATGTCCAGCCGAATCGGGTTCAGACCAGTGATATGAACTTCACCGTGGGAGATAGCGGCTCTCCAGTCTTTGACGCCAACGGGAAACTGACCGGCATCTTTCGCGGAGAACGGACAACAGCAGGCGCGGGAAGTGATCTCTATTTCATCGTTCCCATACAGCGCGCGAAGCCGCTTCTTGATCAGACTGATCAGTCGAGTGTAGACGGATGCTCGAAAGACTCTGAAGTGAATGGCCGAGTAACAATGCCGGTCTTCGGAATGGATAATTCGCAACCATCATTCTCGATCAACCTCGTCATTCAGAACGGATCCGCTGCACCGATTATTGTCGGTACATCCCTGCGGTGCCGTGGGTCTGACAGGAGCGACACAACGCTCGAACCCATCGGTATAAGTTTCAAGGCGTCGAGTCCGATGAAAGTGGCTCCCTCGGATATCGGGGCTCTCACCTTTCTATACCAGGATTCCTCGCCGTACGTGTTCAAGTCACGGCAAGAAGTTCAAAACTTCTGGTCCACGAGGGCTGGGGAGATCGAGAAATTAGCATGCATTTTCACCTTCGAAACTAACGATACGACTGAGTTGGGGACAACAGCAACTGAGCCGTTCTTGTCCCAACTTCTTCCGGATCCGTGAGTTTCTCACGCTGGTGAGCAAGCAGTACGCCTGCCTCCGACCAAGGCTTGGCCGGTCCTAGAGCACGTCCATTTTAATCGGGGTCATATCCGGCTGCTGCGAAGTAGTTTGCACATTCCTGCGGTTTGAAGAGCGTGACGATTTTGCCGACGGTATCCCACAAGGCGTCAACGGAGCGCTCGGCTCTTGCGCACAGAAGCGCTTTAAGTTTGGAAAAGGCCATTTCAATGGGGTTAAAGTCGGGACTGTAGGGCGGGAGATAGAGCAGCCTGCCGCCAGCAGCTTCGATGGCCTGGCGGATACCATCGGCTTTGTGAGCCGGCAGGTTATCCATGATGACAGTATCACCCGAACTGAGCGTCGGCACGAGAACCTGTTCGACGTAGGCCAAGAATGCCGCACCGTTCATCGGGCCGTCGAGAACCATCGGTGCCGTCATGCCGGAAAGCCTGAGCGCGCCTGTAAAGGTCGTGGTTTTCCAGTGTCCGTGGGGAACGGCCGACCGGCAGCGTTGTCCGCATAGGGATCGCCCGCGCAGTCGAGCCATCTTCGTGGAAAGACCGGTCTCATCGATAAAAACCAGTTTGGCGGGATCGAGATCGAGCTGGCCATCAAACCATTCCTGACGCCGGCTCAAAAGGTCGTCTCGCTCCTGCTCCAGTGCATGTGCGGTCTTTTTTTAAAGGTCCAGCCCCGCTTGCGGAGCCACACGTCAAGAGCACTACGGCCGATCGATACGGATTTAGCCGGCGGCTGCCTGCCATTTCAGCCGACCGTCGCTTGCGATTGCGGCAATGTGCTTGTCCCTTTGACCAGGCGGTCCGGTATCACCGCTTTCCACCGCCGTGGAACGCGGTGGAATGACGATGTTCGCGGTTGCGCTGTGCTGCAGGATAGACCGATAGGTTGGTTTGCCGTCATAGGCTCCGTCGGCCGTGAACTGGTCGATCTCGCCGTCGATCTGATCGAGCAGCGGTGCCACCTGGGAAGGATCATCCGTTTTCTGGTCTGTCAGCCCATGGGCAATGATCGCGCCACTTTTGGCATCCACTGCCAGATGCAGCTTGCGCCAGTTGCGACGTGATCTGGCGCCATGTTTTTGCTCCAGCCACTGCCCGGCGCCGTAGACTTTCAATCCCGTGCTATCGACAAGCACATGCAGCGGGCCGTCCGGCAGCGGCGGGTTTCGTCGGGCTGATGGCTCCCACTTCTGTGTCCGACGGCTCAGCGTCGTATGATCTGGAACTGGGACTTTCAGCCCCATGAGATCCAGCAGCGAGTGGAGCAATCCCTCGGTCTGGCGCAGCCGCATTGCGAAGACGCAACCCAGCGTCAGCGCAGTCTCAATGGCGAGATCGGAATACTGGGCTTGGCCGCCGCGGGTCTTGCGTCGCGGAGAGCGCCATCCTGCCAGTGCCTCCGGCGTTACCCATAAGGTCAGGCTACCACGCCGGCGCAGACCTGCTTCGTAGTCACGCCAATTCGTCACCCTGAATTTCATCTTTCCGACGTGATGACGACGATCGGCGTTGTGTTTGTACGGCATGGCACTCGGATCAAACTGATTTCGATCCTGCCTGCCTATCGCCAAACCTTTGACAAAGGATCCATGCACCAACGCTGACAATCAACTTACGACATCGTGGTCACCGTTGTCGGTTCCGCGACACGCATTCTTCTTCCCCCAAGTCCGCATTTTCCGCCTACACCATTGGAATAGCAGCAAATAAATGTTCGACAGCCAATCGACCGGCTTGGCACAAATCTTGAGAGCTATTGCGAGACGGCGGAACGGCCGCCGCATCCACACTGCGACCGCAGTGGCTCTTCTTACGATGGAGTTTTAATGTCGCGCATGAAAAAGATCAGCGGATTTGTTTTACTCTTCTCCGCTTTCTCCTGCAGCTATGCCAGTGAAACTTTGGCTGACGTTGCAACGCACCAGGCTCTCACCCTTTATGGAAACGCCACGCTGAGCGGGCTATGCAGACATCTGGGCATCAACAGACAAATGGTCTGCCAGTTGTCCGACATTCCCGATGTATCCTTAGCTTTCAACGATGCCGCGCCATTGCACATTGAGGTGAGGACGCCGACCTGTGAAGGAAACTCGGTCTTGGACGGCGAATGGCCTTACAACCTTAAGATCGCCGCCGATCAGCCTGAAACAGTGTGCACCGTTGAAATCAAAGATTACGTGGACAGGTTAAATGCGCAGCCTGAAATCATAGGGTGCGAGGACAGCTTCCAAGACGCGTTCTTCATTAACAAAATCAACGCGCGAACCGCATATATCTACATCCAGCAGTGCAAGCTCAATCCGGATGAGGATCAATCAGAATGAGACTCAGCGTGCGGCGCGATGGAAGAGCTGCTCGATATGATGCGGGGGATTCCAAAAGGCGTACCCAATCGCGGCTTCGAACGAATAGATGCGAATTAGGTAGTCATTACCACACTGCTGATCTCCAGCTCCCGTATGACGCCAATTGGCGCTTACAAGACAACTAGAAGGAAGCAAATAGTGTTCAACTTCCCACGCAGCCTGCGAACGCTGCTAACCACGGTAATCATCCTTTGCGAACTGTCGAAGGCGGCCGCGGCTGATGTGCTTGATCACGATAAGGTGCAAGGGTTTCCCGACAGCTCCGCCGACAGCTTGCTCAAGACTTTCCAGCCCTTCCTCAAAGTCTTTACCGGCTGTGTCCCTTTCCCGGCCGTTGATGCCGCCGGAAACGTAAGCGGCGGTCTAAGACCCTCGGGTGCGATGGATGGCCATTGCTCAAAAAGCACCGGACAGGTCTACGGCAGAGCGCAAATGTTCAGGGGCCAGTGCGCAAATATGTACGCTTGGTACTTTCCTAAGGAGCAGAACGTCGACGGACCTGGTAACCTGGGGCACCGGCATGGTTGGCAGAATATCATCGTCTGGACCGAGGCTTGTGACAGCCAGTCACGGATCATCTCAGTCAGCTACTCGGACCGTGGGTATTACGACCGGGAGAATAGTCCGCAGCTGGAAGGAACGCATCCCCTGGTCGCCTATGAGCGGCCCTTCCCGCTCAACCCGTCGTTGATGGATACTAAATATAAAGGCGCGATGCAGCCTGCAATCTCCTGGCTCGACCTGACGCCCGAAGCGCGGAGCACCCTTGAGACCTATGACTTTGGTAAGGGGGTGCCGTTCAACGAGTATAACTACCTCTTCAATCTATCCAAGGCCCGGCTGTAGGTAGGCGGAACGCAGCGGCTTCTCCGTCTCTGTCTTTCGTAGAAAGAGCCGAACGACCAATACCTGCGAAAGACCTGCACTTCCAACCGACCTTGCGATTGGACGGCGGAGAGCTCGTGATCGAGTGCCAGACCCCTTGTCTCTGGAATTGAGACGATGGGGTCGCTTACCCGTCGGGGACGACCCTCCGTACCGTTCACTGGTTGCGCAATGCGAGGATCGATCGTGACAACCCACCGAGTGGTCGCTGCCCTCGCGGCCGCACCACCTGGGGAAAGCTCAGCTGCAGTCCGTGACAAGGTCGAGCTAGCCCGGAAGCTGATGGAGTGGGCAGCACGAGAGATATCTGCGATCCGATCGGCGGCGTCCTCAAGTAGGGTGGCTGTGTCGGGAGTGGTCATCAATGGATGCGCTTCGGCGCATCCTCAATCTGCTCGAGGATCTGGATCAGCCCCAGAACAACATTGCTGCTCAGGCGAGCCATGATGAGGCCGGACCGCTCAGCTACCTGGCCGGTGCGTCCGTCGAATATTGTCCATGTCTGGTCTGGCTCTTTGCGAGCGCCGAAACGCGGTATCTCGATCATCGATTTGCCCTCTCGTTCGGCGTACATCTGATAGCGTGATCCGTGAATCACCAGCGGCTTTCATGGCGCAAGTGAGCGCCATTTCTTGATGCGCGCCAGCAAGCTGACGCATTCGGGCCGCCTGCAACTCTAGAACTCGAACGTCTCCGGCCTGTAAGCGCGGCGAAATTCCTCCTCCCATGGGTCGAAAAATTTCTCGCCCTTTGGAAGCGGCGGTTTCGCCGGCCATTCGTCTTCTTTTTTCTGGTCTGTAGAATCGCTCATGCTGACGTTTTAGCCAGATGAGGCAGTTGCGTCGACCGTGTGCAGAACACGTTTTGTGGACTTCGATAGATTGTGTGATGGTGGAGGCTGGCTGCGACCCGCCCGGCGCCTGCCGAAGATAGCGCGCATCATTTCCGATGGAAGGTGGCTAGCCTCGGCGATCACCCACGATTAACGAAGGCGCCTGACGATCAGAGGGTGATGTCAGGTTAACTCGATCAAGTAAGCTTTCGGCATGCTGGTTGGATCAGGCCGCTGTCGCGGTGACCGCCTTCCAATGTGCCATCGCCGTGAGGCGATGCAGATGAACAGCGGTGGCAGAGTGGTTGGAGCGTGCGGGGACGAAGAGATTTCGGATTGCGGAGAACACACTGACGAAACGTTGCAGCGAACCCGGCGAGCGAAATCACTGCATGATCCGCTCCCGTTTCCGCAGAGGAAGATGCGAGTTTTCGGCGCGGTTGTTCAGCCCCTTGTGTGATCGATGCTCGACGGTGGGCATCACATGCCGCCGTGCTGCGCCATAAGAGCGAAGCTTGTCGGTGATGATCCGCTTCGGCAGACATCCCTGCTTCTTCATCAACCGCGTTAGCAGACGCTTGGCAGCCTTGGTGTTGCGGCGGGTCTGGACGATCTCGTCGAGAACGTAGCCGTCCTGATCGACGGCGCGCCAGAGCCAGTGTTTGCGTCCGCCGATCGTCACGACCAGGCGAGTGGCGCGGGGGAGTTTCACCCCCACGACCGGGTCACCGGAGGCAGTCACCCGCCTCCGGTTCCCACAGAACGTAGCGTGCGGATTTCCCGCACTACGCTCTTCGGCAGCTTCACAGCACCGCGAGTGCTTGCAGCTTCCCGTATCCCGCTGAGATCATTGCGCACGCGGTATGGTTCTACTTTCGCTTTCCGCTCAGCCTGCGCATGGTTGAGGACATGCTGGCGGCCCGCGGCATCATCGTCACGCATCAGACCATTCGAAGCTGGGCGGAGAAATTCGGACGGCATTTTGCCCGGGAGATCAAGCGACGGTCAGCCGGCTACCTGGGCGACAAATGGCATCTCGACGAATGTGTGGTGGCCATCAATGGCAAGAAGCAGTGGCTCTGGCGTGCGGTCGATCAGGACGGCTTCGTCCTCGAAGTGCTGGTGCAAAGCCGCCGAAATGCCAAGGCGGCAAAGCGTCTGATGCGTAAGTTGCTGAAGGCTCAAGGGCAGACACCACGGGTCATGATCACCGACAAACTCCGGTCCTATGATGCCGCCAGGCGCGACCGCATGCCCGGTGTCGAACACCGGTCGCACAAAGGCCTCAATAATCGAGCGGAAAATTCGCACCAGCCGACCCGACGACGCGAAAGGATCATGAAACGGCTTTGGTGCATGAATAGTTTCTGAACGGTTCGGCGATAGGCAAACAGGATCGCAATCAGCTTGATCCGAGTGCCATGCCGTACAAACACAACGCCGATTGTCGTCATCACATCGCAAAGATGAACTTCAGGGTGACGAATTGGCCGGAGTACGAGGCAGGCCTGCGTCGGCGTGGCAGTCTTACACTGTGGATGACGCCGGAAGCATTGGCCAGATGGCATGCACCACGGCGAAAAACGCGAGGTGGTCAACCCCGCTATTCCGATCTTGCCATCGAAACGGCCCTGACCCTGGGCTGTGTGTTCGGAATGCGGCTGCGCCAGACCGAAGGGCTCATGAATTCGGTGTTCGATCTTATGGGACTTGAGATACCCGTCCCCGATCATACGACGCTGAGCCGTCGGGCACAAACGTGGAAGCTGCCGGCCCAACGAAACCCGCCTCTGCCGGACGGCCCGCTGCATGTGCTGGTCGACAGCACGGGGTTAAAGGTGTACGGCGCCGGGCAATGGCTTGAGGAGAAACATGGCGCCAGATCACGCCGCAACTGGCGCAAATTCCATCTGGCAGTGGATGCCAATAGTGGCGAGATCATTGCCCATAGGCTGACCGATCAGGGCACGGATGATCCTTCCCAGGTGGAGCCGTTGCTCAGCCAGATCGACGGCGAGATTGACCAGTTCACAGCCGACGGAGCCTATGATGGCAAGCCAACCTATCAGACGGTCCTGCAGCACAGCGCAACCGCGAACGTCGTCATTCCACCGCGTTCGACGGCGGTGGAAAGCAATGGTGATACAGGGCCACCTGATCAAAGAGACAAGCACATAGCGGCGATCGCAAAAGACGGTCGGCTGCAATGGCAGGCGGCCACCGGCTACGGCAAGCGTGCACGGATCGAAACCGCCATCGGGCGATACAAGGGGCTGATCGGGCGACGTGTGCGGGCTCGTTCGTTCGCCACCCAGCAGACAGAGGTCGCCATCGGTTGCATCGTTCTCAACCGCATGCTGGCATGTGGACGCCCGGAGTCTGTCCGGCGTCAAGTCAGGCAGGCATAACCGACAACATCAAAGGCCGAAATGCGTTCGGTTTCATATCCGCGCACCAACGCCACGGACAGGAGGACTTGCGGACGCCACCTCGGCGTCCTCTTTCAATGGCGGTGCCTGTAGTGGTGCGACGAGATTTCGATTGTGAGCTCCGCGCATTTCGATTGAAGTTCCTTGTCCGTGCCGTCTTCGAAATGGTCATCGAGGAGCAGGGAGCGATACTCTTGAGCAAGCAACCTCGTTTCCAGATCATCGCGCAGCGCCGAGAGGCGGAAAAATTGGCGCAGTCTGCCCATGAGGTCTCTTCAATCACGCCGCGCGAGGGACGTTGGTGCGGGATGCCGACATGAGTTTATGGATTGCCCGCAGCACGTCAGAGGGCGAGGCAAAGTGCTGGCCGTCGAGATCGTGAACATGAAACTTCACGGCGATGAACTTCAGCAAGTCCTTGTCCGGAACGACGATGCCGACGGGAACGCCGGCGTATTCGATCACCTGTTTGACCATTGCAACCATCCGACAAATCGGCCTTTTTGCGAAGCGCACTCGGCCAGGGCATAGATATAGTCTATCAACTTAATAGACTATATCTATGAGCGATGGGGAGGACCATTCCGATCGATGCTAAATGAACCCCGCAATTGGAGAAAATAATTCTAATATACACGCAGGGCGACCGCATCCCGCGTCGACGTCTTCCTACGGGATCGGCAAGGTTGCGCTCAGCGTCTTCGTCATCGCGCAGCCGAAAGCCTCCGTCCCGGCGACCTGAGTGTCAGTCCCGGGTCCGCGCGGGCGCGTCTTGGTTGGCCGGGAGATTCGACAGGGCGCTGGGACTGCTGGCGGACGCGAAGATTTCCCATCTCACGTTGATTTCGGAATCGGGCTTCCTGCCTCAGTCGCATGCTGCCGCCGCCGTCGGAGCTGTTCTCACCGACCAACCCGTGCCGGGTACGCTGCGCGGCACTGCAAAGTCATCAGCGGATTGATGCGGCGATAGCTAGCCGGGACGGCTGTCAGGCTGCGGCGACACACGCGATTTTGTTCCAGATTTGCATGGCGGCGTTACGCAGGTCTCGATGTTGAGCCGATGACAGCGTATTGCGGGGAAAGTGGAACAGGTTGACAATCGGATCATGGATGGAAACGAACCGCTGAAGCTGGCGTGCCGACTTGAAGCGTTTCATGAGGCGTTGGTGCGCGGATATGAAACCGAACGCATTTCGGCCTTTGATGTTGTCGGTTATGCCTGCCTGACTTGACGCCGGACAGACTCCGGGCGTCCACATGCCAGCATGCGGTTGAGAACGATGCAACCGATGGCGACCTCTGTCTGCTGGGTGGCGAACGAACGAGCCCGCACACGTCGCCCGATCAGCCCCTTGTATCGCCCGATGGCGGTTTCGATCCGTGCACGCTTGCCGTAGCCGGTGGCCGCCTGCCATTGCAGCCGACCGTCTTTTGCGATCGCCGCTATGTGCTTGTCTCTTTGATCAGGTGGCCCTGTATCACCATTGCTTTCCACCGCCGTCGAACGCGGTGGAATGACGACGTTCGCGGTTGCGCTGTGCTGCAGGACCGTCTGATAGGTTGGCTTGCCATCATAGGCTCCGTCGGCTGTGAACTGGTCAATCTCGCCGTCGATCTGGCTGAGCAACGGCTCCACCTGGGAAGGATCATCCGTGCCCTGATCGGTCAGCCTATGGGCAATGATCTCGCCACTATTGGCATCCACTGCCAGATGGAATTTGCGCCAGTTGCGGCGTGATCTGGCGCCATGTTTCTCCTCAAGCCATTGCCCGGCGCCGTACACCTTTAACCCCGTGCTGTCGACCAGCACATGCAGCGGGCCGTCCGGCAGAGGCGGGTTTCGTTGGGCCGGCAGCTTCCACGTTTGTGCCCGACGGCTCAGCGTCGTATGATCGGGGACGGGTATCTCAAGTCCCATAAGATCGAACACCGAATTCATGAGCCCTTCGGTCTGGCGCAGCCGCATTCCGAACACACAGCCCAGGGTCAGGGCCGTTTCGATGGCAAGATCGGAATAGCGGGGTTGACCACCTCGCGTTTTTCGCCGTGGTGCATGCCATCTGGCCAATGCTTCCGGCGTCATCCACAGTGTAAGACTGCCACGCCGACGCAGGCCTGCCTCGTACTCCGGCCAATTCGTCACCCTGAAGTTCATCTTTGCGATGTGATGACGACAATCGGCGTTGTGTTTGTACGGCATGGCACTCGGATCAAGCTGATTGCGATCCTGTTTGCCTATCGCCGAACCGTTCAGAAACTATTCATGCACCAAAGCCAAGCTGCTCAGAACACGCCCCCCTTCATCGCGGTCGACACGCTATCGATATCGCCACATAAGAACAAATAAAGAACATAGAGCATTTGTCAAGATTCCCTGGACGAAAATTGCCGTTTTGGAACCGCCTTGGGAGCCTCTTGACCGAGAACGGAATTCGATTTCGATCGCGACCCACTTCCAATTTATGGAGTTACCGGCGTGCACACTACAGCGACGTGGATACAAAGCGTTCCCGAGCGCGATCGCCGTCGTCGAGCTTAGAGCTTTCCTCGCGAGCTCTATTAGAAGCTAGCATTCGATGACGGCGTCGCTAACGGCAAGTCGGTCACCGACGGTCGAGCGCGCTGATAGCTGCTGCCGAAACCGGAAGGGACTCGACACTGGATCTGGTTGCGAAAATCGGCCGCGCCCGTCGGCTCGGCGAGCATTCAAAAAGCGTCCTCAATGCTGGAGCAACCTCATGCGCTCTGATTTTGCGTGATCTGTCGTCGGAAATGGCATTTGCAGTCAAGCCATCTCGGTTAACCTCCCAAGGTGGAGGCGATCGGTTCCCGTTCGGGGCGGCCGCTTTTTCGGGGACTACCGTGATGCAATGAATGCGTTGGCTGGGTCTTGATTTCGCCGTGGTGTTGCGACCTCATTACATCGGTCGCGCAACGCTACGCCACAGGGAGGACCCATGCCACCAGACGAGCCACCAGTCGAGTTGGATGACGAGAATGAGCAGTTCGAGAAAATAAAAGAGAAAACGTCCGAGGCCGCCAGGCGATTGGCCGATCGACGAAAGGACGTGCAATCGGCATCTCGAACAACATTGACATGGCTGAAGACTAACAAAGAATTCTATCAAGCAGATGGATCTCTCTCGACAGAACCTTGGTGGGAAAAGGTCAGTGACACGGAAGATCCGATTTTGACGGACCTCCGGGACTTTTTCTTCAGGTGTCACCTTTTCGACAACGGCATCCGGCATATGGTCAACCTGCTCAAAAGCAAGGACGTGCTTCGAGTCGACGGCGGCATCAAGAGAGAGATTAAATTTGCCGTCGACTACAGAACCATGGGTCTGCACCATGAGTTGATGGGTTACGTTGCATCAAACAAAGGCACGTCAATCAAGCTGACGGATCTTGTGAAGAGATACGACGTAAGCAACAAGGCCTACTTGAGAGATCGGCGCGTCATCCCTATGTCCCAGCTCGGCATGTGGAAATGCCGGGCAACTGAGGCGGGTTACCAAATCTCTATAGGAATCCTAGCTGAGGAGTTCCACAGAAACGCCTTCCATCCAATCAAAGCCGCGTTCGATCCGAGTTCCGGTACCTTCGATCCGGACAGCGTGGTTTCGCCGAAGTAGGGTATCAAAACTGCGCTCCCCACGCACCTGCTTTCGAGATAGGCTTTCTCCATGAACAACGGTTAATGGAGGACATTGATGGTGAAACTGGTCTCGCGTATAATGTTTGCAACGGCGTGGCTCCTTCCTTTGGTGACCGCAGCCCACGCTGGAGTTGGCCAAATCGTCGTCAGCTAGGAGAGAGCCATGAACGAAGCGAAGCCGAAAGCGTCTTAAAACCACACTTCATTATCAAACGCCGCCTCTAAACAGGGCGGCGTTTTGCGTTCCTTTCGACCCTTGGGGTATCAAAACAAAGCCCACGTTTCGTATCTCCAAAAGACGGTTCGTTAGATCGAAACTCTTTCCACGTCAACAAGACGTCCCGCCGAGAAGACCGGGAATTCAGACTTGGAAGGAAAGACAATGATCCTTTTCCGCAAAGATCTCCGCACGTCGCTGCTGGTCGCCAGCGTCGTCATCACTGCCTTTTCGGCGGTGCATGCATCCGCGGGGCAGCCCATGGAAATGCGCCCGACCGACGGTTCGGGCACAAATGACAGCTCCCGCCGGTCCGAGAGCAAGCCTCTCGTTCTGCCGACTCCGCTGCCGCCTCTCCCTGAGAAGCAGCGTTGCGTGCAGGTCACCTATCAGTGCGGTGACACTACCTGCACGGGCGTTCGTTGCCAGTAGGCCTGCTGGCCTACAAGCCTCCCCTCACTATCTTATAGGAGAAACGATAATGAAGCTTTCCATCATCTCTGCCCTCGCCGCCATCGCCATGTTCGACGGGAACGTGCGAGCCGAGGAGCAGCCCTCCTCGCCGCCGACCTGCCCGGTCGACACGACGCAGGACGCTGACACCGGTCAGAACCGCAACGGCGTCAAGGTCTGCTATGACGACCATTCGGCCTCCGTCGGCGGCAGCGTCAGCGGCAAGGAACTCGACCACTTCCTGAAATATCCCATCGGTCAGAGCGACAAGTCCGTTGCCAAACAGATTGGCAATGCGGTCCATAATTTCTTCAGCCACCTGTAAGCTGCTGGCCAAGGGGCCTCAATGGCTCCTTGGCCTACCCGCATCGCTCCCTCAACACTGGGCAAGAACGGTGTTGGTGAAGATGCTGACGCGTCGCGGCGGTCTTGCCGGGGGTATTCCTCGACCTTCGCAAATCTCGCTTTCCCCCACGTTTGCGCGTCGGCCACGGAGATAACCAGCCGCGCCATCGCCCGCCTGGCTGGAGTTAAGGACTTCCTGCCGGCTCTGAGGAAGGGTGCGTTTCCCCGTCTATGGAAGAATGGGATACGGCCAGTCGCCTTCGATGGGCCGGGAAAGAAAGACCTTCACCTTGTCGTCGATCTCTCATTGCCCGGCAGGCAAATGTTCGCATTTGCCGAAAGGGGCGCAAAGCCTGGAGACCTGGCTTTTGGAGATGCCACTCATCCCCATCGCCTTGACCAGATCATCGACAGAGCTGGTCGAGACGCCCTGGATATAGGCTTCCTGGATCACCGCGCTCAGTGACCGCGCCTTTCCGATAATTTTTGCCGAAGCCAAGGGTCCACGCCTTAGAATTTTGAACGGAATCTTCTATTCGAGGTAGTATCGAATCATTAATGTATATTGGCCGCCGAATAGCTTCAGCCTGTGGAGCATACCTTGCACCTCGAAAAGCTTCGATTGGAACGCTTCCGTTCCTTTGAGAACGGACTGATCAAATTTAGACCACATCTCACCGCAGTCGTGGGCGAAAATAACGGAGGCAAGTCGAACCTCGTCGACGCTTTGCGCTTGCTCTTTCTACCAACAAACGGGCGTCGCGACATTTACTGCGAAGAACCGGATATTCGCCGCGGTCTGTCAGATAGATCCTTTCGCCTCAAGGCCCAGATTGCGGATTTGAACCCGGCACAAAAAGGCCTTTTAATCTCAGCCGTACCCGATCCGGTTAGAAACGAAGCGATATTTGGACTCGATTTTTCGATAACCGACGGCAAGCGGTATAAAGCCAAATACTGGGCGGGAAAATTCGAAAATCAGCCCGAGCCGGGCACAAATGAGCTTGTTCGGCACGTCTACCTTCCGCCGTTGCGGGACGCTCAGCGCGCATTGGCTTCAGGTAACCCGACGCGCATCGCTCAGCTTCTACGATATTTTCTCGACAAGGACGGAGAGGCCGCTTTCAAGGAGGATTTGAAGCGGAAGCCATCGTCATCGGCGCTTAGTGCGGCTGCAAAGCCGATGAAAGATAGTTGATGAAAGTTCAATACGGAGAAGAAGTGGCGAATCACTCTGACCCCGAGTCATGCGGGGCACATCGCGAGGTGTGCGTCGAAGCGTTGACAGGGGAAACCGGCAGGCCGGCCATAGAGCCGCGAAATGATCAGTTCGGGATGCCGACGCTGTTAAGCGAAGCGGAAGGCAACACGGTGCATGGCGTCAATCGCAAGCCATGCCCCGATCCCGCGCGGTCGGAGACCCTGTGCATGCCGGGAAGTCTTTCATACGGAAGCAGCGAGATCTCATCAGTGTCCAGTGCAAATGGACTGGACGGGACTGGGAAGATCGTTGATCACAATCCAGTCGTCAACGCTGATGAGAAGTCGGATACGCCCATAGTACTGCAGAAGTTGCCGAACAAGGGAGATGATCCTGCGGAGGCGATGGAGGGAAGGGGTGTAATCGGAGGGAACGCCTTCGAAACTCCAGCGTGCCGGACACAGAGCCGGATAAGACACGCTTCGATGGGGATTGAAGGTGTACGGGAAGCCGCCAAGCGGAACCCGAAGATGCGTTTCACGGCGCTGATGCACCACATCACTCCGACGCTGTTGGTGAAGAGCTTCCATGCGCTTCGCAAGCAGGCGGCGAGTGGAGTGGACGGCGTGACGTGGTACGATTATGAGAAGACCCTCGAAGGGCGCGTGCACGAATTACATCGGGAGATTCAGTCCGGTGCGTATCGTGCACAACCGTCCCGACGGGTCTACATTCCGAAGAATGACGGAAGACTCCGTCCTCTCGGTATTGCAGCACTGGAAGAAAAAGTCGTGCAGACGGCCGTGTCCACGGTTCTGAACGCGATCTATGAGCAAGACTTCCTGGGCTTCTCATACGGGTTCCGACAAGGAAGGGGACAGCATGACGCGCTGGACGCCTTGTGGGTTGGGATCGACAAGCGGAAGATCAACTGGATACTGGACGCGGATATTCGCTCGTTTTACGATGAAATCGATCACGGGTGGATGGTTCGTTTCCTGTCGCATCGAGTGGGTGACCGCCGGCTGATACGTCTGATCTACAAATGGTTGAAAGCGGGCACGATTGAGGATGGCCGCCGCGTCGCATCGACGCGAGGAACTCCTCAAGGCTCTGTAATTAGCCCCGTGCTATCGAATATCTATCTGCATTACGCATTGGATTTATGGGTCCAGCAATGGCGTATCCGAAACGCTAAAGGCGACGTGATCATTGTACGTTATGCCGACGACAGCGTGATTGGGTTCCAGTACGAAGGAGAGGCGCAGCGCTTCCTGCAAGCATTGCGGGAGCGTCTCGCTCAGTTTGGCTTGCAACTACACCCGGAAAAGACGCGGCTAATACGCTTTGGGCGGTATGCGGCGCGAAACTGCCGGGAGCGTGGGATCCGCAAGCCTGAGACCTTCGACTTTCTGGGATTCACACACTGCTGTGGTAGGCGGCGCAATGATGGGGGCTTCAAGATTGTCCGTCTGACAATCAAGAAGCGAATGCGCACGACGCTGATGGCCATTCGGGAAACGCTAATGCGAAGACGCCATGAACCGATCGCAGTAGTAGGTCGATGGCTACGGCAAGTGTTAAAGGGGTATTTGAACTACCATGCGGTGCCAGACAATCTAAGACGATTGGGAGGGTTCCGCTGGGAAGTTGGTCGAGCTTGGCGACACGCTTTGATGCGTCGAAGCCAACGAAACCGGCTGTCTTGGGATCGTTTCCAAAGGCTGCTTCGCAAATACCTGCCGCCATGTCGCTTGTTGCACCCGCATCCAGATGCTCGGTTCACCGTCACAACATCCGATAGGAGCCGTATGCGGTAGTGCCGCACGTACGGATCTGGCCGGGGGGCGATGGGTAACCATCGTCCCTACCGGGACCATCAATCGAAGGTGAAATCGGAACCTTGCTTACCGATCTAACGACGGGAAGCCGCACTCAGCGGGCGGGGCTTGGGTTTGCCGATAGCGAAGACCTTTACGACATCGCCCGCGATCTTCGCTTCAAGCTGGCTGACGGTGGCGTTGGAGACCTACACGAGCTTCGTCACTCGGGTCTCGGCTACGCAAATCTCCTTTTCATGGCGACGGTTATGGTTGAGCTTCAAAAGTCCAAGGAGGCCGACCTGACCCTGTTCTTGGTCGAAGAGCCGGAAGCCCACCTTCATCCACAACTCCAGATGCTGGTTCTCGACTTTCTCCAAGAGAAGGCCAGGCTGAGCGCTGGTGCATCGATCGAAAAGGGACAACCCGAAGGCAAAATACAGGTCATCATCACGACACACTCGCCTAATCTGACGGCTTGGGTCGCACCTGAAAACCTTGTGATCATGCGTTCGCAGGAGACGAACGATCATCGCTCATACTCAGTCGCGCTGGCCATCGACGATCTCAACATAAAGAAGCGCGATCTCGCCAAAATCAGTCGGTACCTCGACGTCACTCGATCAGCAATGCTGTTTGGCGGGCGGGTTATGCTGATCGAAGGAATGGCCGAGGCACTGCTACTTCCGGTGTTCGCGGAACGTCGTTTCCCGAACCGAGGCGTTGCTGAACATCCCGATCGAACCAAATGGAAAAAGTTTCAAGCTGCGTCACTCGTTTCAATCGATGGCGTTGACTTTACGCCTTACGCCTCTTTGCTGTTGGCCGGCATTGATGACGCGCGGATCGCGGATAGGCTCGTTGTCGTCACGGACCGTGATCCCAACTCCCCCGGTGACAGGGTCGAAGCCCTCAAGACACTGGCTGCATCCTACGGCGCGGGAAATCGCCTCAGTGTCCGGGTCAATGAGGTTACGCTTGAAGAATCACTATATTGCGAGGCAAATGCTGCCTTGCTGAGGTCGGCTTTCCTCGACATCCATCCCAGCTCGGTAAAAAAGTGGGCGACAAGGATTGAGGACGTTAGCCCGGAAGCGCGGCCGGCGGCTTTCCTGGGATTGTTCTCAGATAAAACAAACCCGGTTCGTAAGGGTGATTACGCGCAGGCGCTGTCGTACGTGCTATCTCCAAAGGACGCGAACTTCGTCCCGAACGACTTCTTGGCCGCAAACGCTGACGATGAGGACGCCGCGCGTTCAGCTTACAAGGCCAGCCTTGCCGAATTCCAGGTACCAGCATATCTCGCCGAAGCCATCGATGACATTGTACAATGAGTCACGTCGATGACCTGAAGAAAGCACAAGAGCTCCAGGACCTTTTGGTCGGCCATTCCAGCGAATGTTTCGTCGAAGCCTGCCCTGGGGCCGGCAAGACCCAGACGCTCGTTCGTCGGGTCTCGAAACGCCTCAGTGAGCTTGCGCCCAGGCACGGCATTGCCGTCTTGTCCTTTACCAATAGCGCCGTCGATGAATTTACTGAGCGCTACGCGTTGCAGAGCGGGGTCAACGCCCTTTCTTACCCTAGTTTCGTCGGAACCTTTGACGCATTCCTCAACCAATTTGTTGTGCAGCCCTTCGGGATCCCCGGGTGCGGTCATCGACCGACGATCGTCGACGCCTGGGATTTAGAGGTGCGTCTGGGGAAAGCGGGTGTGAGGGCGGCGCCGATGTCGATGAAAGACTTCCATCCCATCGATTTTACGACCTACCCGAGCCGGACGAAGCGGCTGTCGAGCGAACAACGCGAACACCTGACGCGTTACGAGGCCAACGCCCGTCGGATATCAGACGCTCTTCGTCGGAAAGGCATGATCGCGTCCGCCGTGGCAAGGACGATCGTTCTCGACCTATTGGCGAATAAGGTGAAGGCTAGCGCGTTGGGCGCCGCCATAACCGCGAGGTTTTCTGAGATCATCGTCGATGAAGCACAAGACTGCAACGATGACGATGTTAGGATCCTCGAGTGGCTTAGATCGCATGGCGCTCAGCTGGTCCTCGTCTGCGACCCCGACCAGGCGATTTACGAATTCCGCAATGGGGCAGCCAAATCTTTTAGAGCGTTTACGGAGAATTTCCCCAAGTTAGCTTTGGAAGGAAATTTCAGGAGCTCCCGCGTCATATGTGAGGCTGCGGCGTCGATGCGTCAACGAAGCGCGGTAGACCTGGTGGTGGGGGCCCACAGAGAGAGCCCGCACAAAATTCAGATACTCACCTTCAATAACTCGGTAAGCTCGAAGACAGCCGTTTCGTCGACATTCATGTCGTTGGTGCGCGCAGCAGACGGCGTTGACCCCGATGATGCGATAGTGCTAGCGCATAAGAGAAACCTAGCCTTCCGCATTTCCGGCAATCTGAGTGACAAAGCCTTCCGCAGCGGAAGCAGGGTTCTTCGGCTCTACGATGCGGCATTCCAATATTCGACGTCAACTGCACCAAGGCAGCAACAGGCGGCCGTGAACGCATGCATACAGCTGTTGATGGAGTTTCAAGGTTTTTCATCCGACGATATCGCCAGCTTGCGTCCGCTGTCTAACGATATAGTCCTGAGAAGATCGCTATATCGGCGGAGTGTTGAGACCCTCGATGCGCTCTCAGCAGCCCTGCCCGCCGGGGAGACAGGGTGGGACACGTGGCTGGAGGTCGCGCGTGGGACTTTATCTCGCATAATAAAAGGCGGGTCGGGCACAAAGCTGCTTCCCGCAAAGGCTGATTGGGCTGCAAAGCTGCAAATGCCAAAGGCCCAGGAAACCCTTTCCTTTGCGACAGTTCACGAGGCAAAAGGGCGGGCGTACGACGCTGTATGTCTGGCGATCGACAACGAGAGCGGCGTTCTTTCCGACTGGGCGCTGCGTTCATCCGCTACGTCAGAAGCGCTACGGGTTCTGTATGTCGGATTGACGCGGGCGCGCAAGTTGGCGGTGCTCGCTATACATCGCGACGACGAGGCCACTCTGCGGGCTTTGCTGCCCTCCGTAGAAGCAGAGTCACACTCGATCTGACGATATCTTCCGGCGGTTCCCTTCAGTCAGGCGATTGGCCACATGATCACAATAATCGCAGAGACTGGAATTGTTCACCGACTGGTTTGCGACCGATAGAGGTGTTCTGCATCGGGCACACTCATCGGCGATGCTATAATCGCAAAAGAAACAGCCGATAAAGTCAGACGATTCGGGGTCGGAACAAGAGGAGTGCGAAATCGTACGCGGCTTTTATCAACCAAAGACAGCTACGGCCGATTTGATGATGATGCCGCCATGCGGGCTTCTGCGCATCTGACGGCCGGTAGCAGCGCGGAACACTTGCAGCAATTGCAGCGACGGCGGCACCCGCTTCCAAAGGGTTTTCATGCTTTCCCTGCCATTTCGGCTTTTTCGCACAGCTTGGCCGGTGACAATGCGCTGGGACCAGCGGAAGCCCATTTCATGGAAATATAGGTCGGCGAGTGCCGGGCTGATGTGATGAAAAACGCCTGCGATGGTTCGGCGGACCCGAGCATTGAATCCTTCAACCGAATTGACGTGGACGGTATCACGGACATATTCGCGGCTGGTGTGGTTGACCGTCTCGTGTGCAGCAAAGCTCTCGCCAATAGCCATGAATGCCTTTGCTTCGTCACTCATCAAATGTGCCTGAAGCTTAACTTGTGGCGCAATCGCACCTACGGCAGCACGCAATGAAAGACCGGTAACGACGGCGGCGCGAGCGTCGCCCGCAGCGGAACCCGGGGAGACGTCTGCAGGTCGCTGAACAATCGCCAAGACCGGCGTCTTCAGCGTTTTCGCTTGCCCCTTGCGGCCTCTTCCGAGCGATGGATCATCGGGATGCTTTCGTGGCCCGCCACCGAGATAGAAATGGTCAATCTCTACCGTGCCGTCGAGCATGTTCTCGCGCGCGACCATGAGACGCAGCGCATGACCGATCCGCCAGGCTGTGGGTTGGCTCACCCCAAGTGTCTCGGCGAGACGGACCGAGGACAAGCCCTTGTCCGACTGCAGCAACAGCCACATCGCCTTGAGCCACACGCTCAAGGGAAGTTTCGTGGCGTGCAGGGGCGTGTGTGTTGTCACCGTGAACTGGAACCGGCAATCACCGCTGGAGCATTGAAAGAGACCCGGCCGCGCACGCCGCTTGCCCACGTCGCGGCCAGCTATCGCGATTGAGCGTTTGTACCCACAGGCGGGGCAGACCCTGCCATTCGGCCATACCATGCCTTCCAGCAAGCGACGGCAATGCTCCTCATCCCTAAACGCGGCAACCATGTCTTCAACTGTCCGAATATTGGAAAGCGTTGCTAGCATCATTTCAGACATACTTATCTCCTTCGAGACTGATCGAAGAATCGCATGCAAGACCCTATATTACAAGGTGTTTGCTGTCTTTGGTTGATAAAAGCCGCGTACGATTTCGAACTGCTCTTGTTCTGACCCCTACTTCGCAGCAGCCGGATATGACCCCGATTAAAATGGACGTGCTCTAGACCGGGGACGTCGTCGTGATGGATAATCTGCCTGCGCACAAAACAGCCGGTGTACGCGATGCCATCGAGCGCGCGGGCGCCCAATTCATGTTCCTGCCGCCCTACAGTCCTGACTTCAAATCCCATTGAGAACGCATTCTCGAAATTGAAAGCCATGTTGCGGGCTCGGGCAGAGCGAAAGATCGACGCTTTGTGGGATGCGGTGGGCGCCTTGATGCCCCGCTTCACGCCGGCAGAATGCGCCAACTACTTCAAGGCCGCAGGATATGACCCAGATTAAACAGGATCTGCTCTAGCCCTGCATGCCGCCTGAAACCTTGTCTCCGTGAGGTGGGTCCCCTCCGGCGACGGAGAAGCTCCTGCTGCGCCTCGATGCCGCTTCTTCCAACAGTTTGGCGAAGTATCCGAGGGTAACTCCGTCGGCGCGAAGCATCTGGCGGATCAGCGGATCCGTCAAGACCTCAGACATCGTCAGTTCTTCCATAGTAGCCCCCGATTTATTAGAGGAGTCTACTGTATGATTGTAAAACTTAGATGTCGGAAGAGCGGTCAATCAAGACCTCCCTTCAATGGGAGGTAGTACCGGTTTGGACTGGGGCGCCCTTCGAGGGCGTTGTTGCGTGGATCACCCGGCGACCGATATTGAGCGGTGGTTTTCAGTCTCTTGATCCGGATTTCGGCGATGCCGCACAAGTTCAATGCCGATCGGCGGGACAAGATTGCCAAGCAGAAATATCAAGTGACGAATTGGCCGGCATATAATGAAAGCCTGCGTCAACGTGGTGTAGTGGCCCCCTAAATCCCCGGACACGATCTCCCACTTGTTAAGCGTTAGGAGTAATGTGCCCATTATGACCGGTCACATACCTAAGATAGAAGTGCTGTCCGGCCCGGAGCGCCGCCGTCGCTGGTCGACAGCGGAAAAGCTCGCGATAGTCCAGGAGACCTACGAGCCTGACGTCACGGTCAGCATCGTTGCCCGACGGCATGGCATTCAGCCGAACCAGCTGTTCGCCTGGCGCAAACTAGCGGCGCAGGGTGCGCTGACGGCGACGGCATCACAGGAAGAGGTCGTCCCGGCATCCGAATACAGGGCACTTCAGAACCAGGTGAAAGAGCTGCAGCGCCTCCTCGGCAAAAAGACGATGGAAGGCGAAATCCTCAAGGAAGCGCTTGAGATAGCATCAGGGTCAAAAAAACACCTGTTGCGCTCGCTCTCGTTGCCGAAGGACGGTTCGCGATGACTGCGGTGTGCGAGACCCTGGATGTCGCCCGATCCAACATCGCCGAACGTGTGAAGCAACGCCCTTCCAAAGCCCGAGGGCGGCCGCCGCTCGCCGATCAGGAACTGCTGGATGAGATCAAGACGATCATCGACGACATGCCGACCTACGGATATCGGCGGGTTGCCAAAGGCGATGACGAGCGTCCTGGACGTTCTTCTCGACCTGCCCCTTTTCCCAGCCGGACGCCGGATTGCAGAACTCCGGTTCGAACAGATAGTGGCTGGCCATCGCCAGGAAGCGGCCGTTGACGTCGCGCTCCTTGCCGCGGCCGACCTTGTCAATCGCCGTCTTCATGTTGTCGTAGATGCCGCGCCGGGGGATGCCACCGAAGACGCGAAATGCGTGATTGTGGGCGTCGAACAGCATCTCGTGCGTCTGCAGGAGATAGGCCCGGACGATAAAGGCCCTGGAGTAGCTCAGCTTCGTATGGGCCACCTGCAGCTTGGTGCGCTCATTGCCGATAATGGCCCAATCTTCCGACCAATCGAACTGGAACGCTTCACCGGGTTCGAATGCCAAAGGCACGAATGTTCCGCGTCCCGACCTCTGAAGTTCTCTCTGCCGGTCGGCTCTCCAATCCCGAGCAAAAGCGGCGACACGGCAATAGGAACCCTCGTAGCCCAAGCTCAGCAGGTCGGCATGGAGCTGCTTGAGAGTCCGCTTCTGTTTGCGGGATTTGTTCGCTTCCGTCTTCAGCCAGGCCGATAGTCTATCGGCAAAGGGGTCAAGCTTGCTCGGTCGGTCCGGGACCTTGAACTTCGGCTCCACGCCATCAAGACGGAGATATTTGCGGATGGTATTCCGGGACAGGCCGGTCCTGAGGCAAATCTCCCGGATCGATAAATGCTCTCTAAAATGCCAGCGTCGGATCACGCTCAATAACGCCATGTCGATCACTCCCGGTTCCGGCCCTCTTCGGCCATTTCCCCTTCGACCTCGACCTTGAGAGGTTTCTTTTTTCGATCTTTGTAACCGGGGGGTATCCTGCCTTCGTAACGTGCAGATGCCACCGCATCGAGGTTATCAAAATAATCAAAGAGTTCGCTTTCCCGGAGGGCGTGAGCATTTGCAAACATTGTCACTTCGCGCGCGTTCGCGTGAAATTGCTCACTGCAACCACTCAACATTTCGGTAAGCCCGCCCAGTGAACTCAGCACCTCGCGCGTGCGAACGAGCTGCCTCGTGTTGTCTGAGGCACCTCCGAGTGGCTCATCGAGGAATGGGTAGAGAAAGTCAAAGCTGTGCTCGGCGATGTTCCGCATACCTGTCAGATGCGTAGCAAGCTCCTCAAGTATGGTGCGGTCTTTTAAATGACGGTAATATTCGTGGGCAGACCATGCCGGGACTGCTAGGCGCGCGCCGCACCAGTCGGTAAGCCACGCGATAAGCTCGCTACGCGACTTGGTTCCGATCCTGGTCATCCACATCAGGAAAGATGTATCGACGTAGACAAGCGTCCGCGGCGCCTGCAGGAGGTCGGCTCCTTCGGCTGCAAGGTCATTGGCATGCACCCCGGTGAGCGGAAGGAAAAACTGCGCTAATTTTTCATATGCAGGCGGTTGGCCGCGTGTCACGCTGGCACCCCGAGCGCGAACAGGAGATGAACGGTTTTTCAACTGGATAGTGGCCCCGAGGATTCTATTATGCGCCGATATTCATGCAGGCGGAAGTTGTCGTCAATCGAAAGCTGCAGCTCGGAAGGACAACGTCACGGAATAGGCTCACCATCGCCGAGCTTCGCCATGACCTTATCGACCAATGCCTTTGCAGCGCTCTGGCTGGATGAAACCTGATAAAGCACTTCGCAAAAGCGCGCAAAAGCCGCCCTTTCATTATCCGCGACGCCCTTGACTGCTGCTAATCGTGGCCGCGTTGACAGTTCAAGGGAATTTTCAACCTGTGTAACCTTCTTCGCGTACCCGGAAAGGTCTTCATCCTGGAGCACCTTCTGGGAAAGTGCTTTCTTCGCCCTCTGGCAGGCATCGTTGCCTTTGGCCCACCAATTTAAATACTCCGGCTCACTGAGAACCCCTTGTGAAAGGATATCGAGCGTCTCGTTTGCTACTCTCAGCTGAAGCTCGGTTTCGCGTAGCCAGTTTCGTTTAATCGAACTCGTCCTGCACAGGTGAGCGATATCTCGGGCAAGCGGAGCAAGCTGATTGGTGAGATTGTGATAATGAGCGTTCTGCTCGAAGTGATCACGGCGCCCGTTCGGAACGATCTTTTGATCGACAACGTGGATTTCACCCACAGCCCACGCATTAAACCGTATTTCGGGGAACAATTCCTCAAGGAGGTTATGCTCACCAATCTGAACATTTCCAGAGCGGAGCCTCAAGCCCTTCACGCCAGCAGCATTCGGCAGCGCGCCCTCGTAGTCATGGTGAAGAACCCAGACAATCGCTGCAAGTTCGCCGTCGATTGCTGAGATTTCGCTGACGGAAAGTCGATTGAATCGAATTGCAGGGTGGCCAATCGGCGTGAGAATGTCACGGTGCGGCCGGAAGACCGGCCGTTCGTTCCCCTCAATGCGAATGTCCAAATCTCCGAGCGCCACAACCGGCGCAAGTGCGTCACGGATCTCGGCGGCAAAGCGAAATTCTGGTGCGAACGGAACGGGTGCGACTTGACCCAGGTACTCGTCAACGGCCGCCGGACTCATCAACTTGTCACTGCGCAGTCGCACAACTCCGCGCAATTCGACTTCGAAAAATCGTTCTGGATAATCCTCGGTCGGCTTCTTTCTCAACGTCGCAACGGATCGTATCAGGCTTTGGATGTCGCCGTCGCTTTCGCGCAAAGCCGACTTCAGCCGCCGGCAATCCCATGTTAATTCAGCCACGGTCGCATCAACTGCTGTACGCGAGCGGAAGATCAATTCTTGCGCATAGCCGAGTCCTGCGAGACGACCAACGCCCCTAAACCCTCGGGCCTTTGTCCCACGTTTGCCGCTGGCGCCGAGCGCCGCCATCTTGCGAGAAAACTCAGCATTCGACAATCCGGTTCCATTGTCGCGGATCCGTATGCTTCTCGCCGCGGGATCGATGGTGATTAAAACCTTCCCGGCTTCATCGGCAGAAATCAGGCCGTTGTTGCGCGCGTCGTCGATGGCATCAGCGGAATTTTGCACATATTCGCGGTAGATCGTCATCGGATCGATGTACATCGCGCTGGAAACCAGTTCCAAGACATCCCGGCCGACCGTGATCTCTTCGAGAGGCTCACTCCGGCCTTCCGCTTTTGCAGCAAGAAGCGCGGAGCGATTCATCCGTGTAGTGGCTTCGGTCGTCATGCAACAGCCCTTTGCTTTGGTGCGAGCTCTGCAGCGATGGCGATGCTCTCCTCGTCATAGTCCAAACCAGCGTCTTCAACGCGCTCGTCCTCCGCGAGCCCGAGGTCAGACATAGATTCCAGGCGGACCAGTTCTTTTTGCGTCGCCCAGATCGTGGTCAGTTCATCCTTGGACACCGGAATGTAAAACCGCAGAATGCGCCGGACCTTATCGTTGGCCGCAAAGTCGCTCAGCATCACGAACTCACGGGGATCCCGCGACGACAGTAACTCCATGAGCTCTGCCCGCTCGTAGTTATCCAACGAGGCAAACTCCGTCTGAAATTCGTATAGTTTCTGATCCTGATCATATCGCTCGTACCAAGTCCGATTGAATATGAAATCGTGCGGCATCATCAAGATCCGCGCATAATCTTCGAAGGTGTCCCCGAATGCGTGCTTGAAGAACTCCGGCGCACCACTGACGATGCCATGGGTTGCCTGCAGCACTATCTGCATCGAGCGCAGTTGGTAGCGGGACCACTTCTCACCGATATGCCCGCGGTTGGGGCGGTTGGTCGGCTGGTAGCGCATCGGGAATGACCAGATACGGATGCCGAGTTCCTCGTTGAGGGTCACGTTCAAGCGCATGCGCTCGAAAAGATCTTCTGGGCCGTCATGGAAATTATAGAGCATGTAATTCGATAATTCCGTCAGCCCATATTCCGCCGCATAGCGCACAGCCTGTTCATACGGTTTTTTGACACCCAGATGATCAAATGCAATGCGCAGTGGTTTGAGGCAGATCGTCGCCAATTCCCGCAGATACATTGGATCCTTGCATAAGATCCGCGCGTCAACGCCCTGGTTGAAGTCGACCCGCCGCTGAACCGCGACTTTAGCGCCGGGCCTCATGAGCTTTGCCCCAGGCACAAAGCCAAGGTCTCGAATTTCTGCGATGATTTCCTTGAACCTGGCGGACGCGACGACGTTGTTGTCCATGAGGATCAGGTCTTTCTTCGGACCGTAATGCTCATCGATGGCGCGAACCAGGTCGGTCAATGACTCGGTGTCGCGCTGCATCCCCTCCAGTTTTGGCACACCGCAGAAATGGCATTTGCGAATGCAGCCACGGGACGTGTAGGCGAAATAGGCATCTCGCACAGGATACCGATAATCGATCTGTGTCAGAATATCATAGTCGGGCACAAGGTCTTCAATCGGTCTCCCCACTGTGTCGCTGGAATAGAGCTCTTCGGCGAACTCATCGAGTTGCAGAGAGACGGCGGGAGCCTCTGATAGAAGCCCTTTGATGAACCGGATCCCATGCCAGCGACGCTCATCGAGAAACCGCTCATGCATGAGGGAAGCGGCAATCCCCCCGACGAAAACCTTGTCTGCCTGGCCGTTAGCCACTTCCAGTGCAAAATCGATCGACTGCGAAATCTTCGGATATTCAAAGGAAAACAGCGTGGTGACATAAATCCGGTCCCACGCTTCATTCATCACCGAGCGATCCTCGCCCTTGATGAAACGGACGCGGTCACGCTTGCCACGAGGACCATGATATTGGGCAATTTTCATCAGACCCAATGGCGGATACTTGTTCTTGTAGCCTGGCTCGATAAGCAGGATATTCTTGTTAGCCATTGCTGACGACTTTCAAATGCGCGCGCTTGCGAACGTCGCGAATGTAATCCACGGCAGGGCGAACGCCGCCCTCACCGCCTAATCCGTACAGTTTTCCCTTGGTCGTCCAATCGACCTGGTGAGCGAAGTCCGTAAGCGCGTTCACAAACGATATTCGGTCAAGGCCGCTGTCATCGGGCGCTTCGCGGTAGAGGTCTGCGGCGATATCCATCATCGCGTAGACGCCCAACCCCTTGTTCAAAATATGCTTGCGGGTGTTTGCCCATTCTTCGGGGAGCACCTCGGAGACGGCTTTCCAGAAGGCAAGCACGATTTGGGCGGCCCGCTCGGTTGACTTCGTTTTCAAGATTTTTGTAGCCGTCAAAAAGCGCTTGATCGCCTTTTGCATTGTCCGAAGTGAGGCCCGTCGCGTCATGCCGGATGTGCTGGTACCACCGAGGTCCAGCTGTCGATACCATGGTGATTCGGGGTCATTGTTGAGATGCAAGGCAATGAACAATTCGGGCCGGTCGTTGGCAAGATCGCCCGCCAAGTGCGCATCATGAAAATCCAGCAGACTGGTACTAAGACCCTTCGCCTTGCTGTTGATGGTGCGGAATACCTCCATCTCCTCCTCAACGCTCAGGCCGATATAGCACATGAAAGGAAGCGACAGATCCACCTCCCCCAGAAAGCCTAGCCGGTGCTGGCAATCGACCTGCGCCATGATTTTCCCGGCATCAGCACTGATCTTGAGTTCGGCTTGTCCGTTGCCTTTGTCGCAAACCGACCATGCTCCAGCCGATGGCCGGAGGTTGAGGGTCAGTGGGATGGTCGAAGCGCCGGGTTGGCGAATATAGCGCCGAAAATCCTGACTGTGCTGCGAATTGAAGCGCCGCTGATAGCCGGCACCCGTGTCCTCATTCAAGACGTCGGGAAAACTCAAAGCGTGCAACACTTTAGCGGGCGCAAAACCGAGGAGCACCATCCTTCCAGCAGAGCTTCCGATTGAGCAAAAAATTGAAAAAGCGTCAGACATGGCATTACCTGCAACACAATATTGCATTCCCTCAGTGCAATTTTGCGGTTATCGGCGTGCAAGTCAAGCACTCTCGAAGTGTTTCAGACCACTTTTGCTGCTTTAATATGAGGGTGCAAAAGCGCTTTCTAGGAGGTCGATCGCGCCGTTTTTAGTCATGCCCCCGGGTTCCGATCGATCAATGAACATCAATCTCATTTTTTTTGGCTTCAACGAGCTCTTTGTATTTGCGAGATTTTTTCTCGATTTCCTTCAGCTCGTACTGAATGCGATCACGAACCTGCTTCGGCGCATCGAGGATATCATCCTCAGTCGATGTTTCGACCAACCATTTTTTGAAACGGATCAGCTTGTTGAGCACATGGCTTTCGCCCCCCGCAGTGACGGCTGCCTCATGCGCTTCGGCGAAGTCGTAGGTGCCATCCATGTAACGTCGGACGATCTTGCTGCTCGCTGTACAGATAACCGGAAGCTTGTCTCGTAACTCCATTGCCTTGCCAAAATGACCGGATTGGATTTCGCTGACGATGAAGTCGTCGAAACCAGCCACTTCTTCACGGACCTTCCTAATCTTCCGTGACTTCAGAAACTCGTCGTAGTAGCTCCAGCGTTCGCGGTCGCCGTCGCCATGCTCGATCATGAACTCGTAGACAGCGACAAGGTGCTTTGCTTCGTCCTTGGTGAGGCCGATTTCCTTGGCGATAGCCGGGATATCGACCATCTGATTTTTGAAGCGCCGATAAACAAAGCCAGCTTTCTCATAAGGGGCCCAATCCTTCTTGCCCTTGACATGATACTGCGCGAGCAAAGCAAACACCGATTTTTCGTCGATGTCGGCCGGCAAAAGGGTGCACCTTACCTTACCCCACGAAACAGGATTTTCAGCGACAAGGTGATGATAGGCTGCAAGCCGACTATTGCCTTCGAGGACAACGAAATCACCGTCTCGCACTATTAGAGGGTCGATCAGACCGCCGTTGGCACGGATGTCCTGCACCAGCTCCCTGACGTGCTCGAGGGTCTGCAGCTTTGCCAGAATATCGGCCTGTGTCGGCTGTACGCCGTCCGCGCGCATAAAGGAATAAATTCGAGGATTATCGACATAGAACTTCAAAGCCCTGACATCGATGTCAAGGGTACGCGTGACAATCTCCACACCGCGTAGGATCACCGAGCCCTGCTCGCTAACCCTGTTAAACATCGCGTTCTCTCCTGAACTTCCCAATTAAACCTCCAGACCGAGAATTTCTTTTATCATCTTGCCGAAATCGTAGTTTGCCAGGCGGCGGTATTCTTCTTTGCTGATGTCGGCTTGCCCAAGCTGGGCAGACAGTCTTTTCGCAGCAAGCAGGGAATCCACCCATTCGTCGATCGATTCTATGGCGATCAGGTTCCAAATGAAGCAGGTGTCGGTTTGCGAAATCCTGTGAATCCGGTCTTGCGCTTGAAGATAATCGTCAAGGCTGAAGGAACGATCATAGAAGACAGCATGGTTGGCAATCGTCAGCGTGAGACCCTCCTTCGCCGCACCCGGCGTTGCAACGAGAACCTTTACGGATGGATCAGCTTTGAACCTGGCAATTGCGTCGTTGCGATCGGCGAGCTCCACGCCCCCGTGCACTTTAACGGCTCCAAACTCTGCGAGACGAGATTGCAGCCAGTCAGCATTTTTAACGAAACTGGTCCAGACGATGATTTTCGAACCTGAAATGGTCGCCGTGGTCACAAGCTCATGCAGCTTGGCGTATTTTCCGGGAGTTTCGGTATAAGAGTCATCGACGAGTTTAGGATTGGACGCGACCTGTACCAGTCGAAGTAGCCGCTTGAGACTTTCTTCAGCGTCGTCGAGCGTCTGTCGCTCATTGACGACAATCGATGCACCAAGGTCTGTTCGGTACTCGTCGTAGAGAGCTTTCTGGCGTGGGCTCATGTCGACCGGAACATTTTGAATTCGCTTCTCCGGAAGCTGGATCCCAGCCGTCAATTTCGTTTCCCGAACGGTAAATGAGCGGATGCGATCAAAAAGGTCACCTAACTCGTCCTCAAAGGCGTCCCGTCGAGTCTGGTTCACCCAAAGGTCGTTGCTGAGATCCAGGCCACTCTTGAAAGCTTCGAAATCCGTGCCGAGAGATTCACCCTGATCGAGGAAGTAGATGAGTGACCAGATGTCGTAGGGCCTGTTCGCCACAGGCGTACCGGTCATGATGATGCGGCGCTTCATGACCGGAGCAATCGCATGAAAAGCCCGGGCGAGGTCCGATTCCGGATTTTTGATTTTCTGTGCTTCGTCGAGGATAATGCCGATGCGCCGAGTTTTTGCGAAAAGCCCCAGACGACGCTGTTCGGTGCGAAAAACCTCGTAGTGAACAAGGAAAACCGGGCTCGGGGAGTTCAGGGCAAAGAAATTTCCGGCATGATTTTGGTCGAGGATCGTCGGATAGAGATACGAATGGGCCTTGATCTCGTCTTGCCAGTTTTGAATAAGCCCACGTTTGGTGACGAACACGACCGTGTCGACAGCATCCGTTTTCAGCCACTCAAGCGCAAGGTCGATGGCAATCTTTGTCTTGCCGAGACCCTGCTCGTGAAAAAGCGCGGCATAAGGTAGGTCCTTCACGGCTTCAACCGCCTCAAGCTGGTATAGAAAGCCTGCGTGACGCAAACCAAGGTTCAGCGACGGGTTCCGTTTCAGACGCGTGGAGATTTCAGAGACCATCGATCACCTCAACGGCTATGCCGCTGTGAGCGGGCGTGCGCAATCCATCAACAATCGCGGCTGAACGGCGTCGCTGAAACGGTGGAACAACCAGATAGAAGCTCGAGCCCTGGCGAACCGACAGATAGTCGAGGAACGCTGATATCTGGCGATGAGAGCGACCGGTCTCGAGGTCGGCCATCGTTTTCGCTTCGCCAATAACTTCGAAAGTCGCTGGCAAGTCGCTGGCGAACAGATCTGGCATGTATCCCGCTATCTGCGGAGGACGATTGTTGCCGAAAGTATGATGGTCGGCGAGGACAAGCAGGCCGCGCGGCGGGCAATGCCGTGCGCGGACGTAGGATATTAGCCGCTCAACGAGGAGCGTATGCGCGCTCGTCTCACCCGACATCATCCCTCCGCTGCTGGAACTCTCCAGCCAGATTCTGCAGCGCGTCCAGGGCATCCAGCACGTACCGCACGACATCGTCATCTGGATTCTGGCGCAGACGCTGGATCTCGATGAACGGGATCTTTTCTGCTTTCTCGGTAATTGCTCGTGCCAACTGGCTAAGACTGGCCGCGCGTAGGTCGGCACCGATGTCGGGTCGTTCGATGGCGTCGAGAGCCGCCTTGATATCCTTCTTCAGGAATATCGCCCGGGCATTCTTGTCTCCGAGGACGAGCGGAAGCTGGCGAATGGCGATCAGACCATCGATCTTCTTCTCCTTCAGCCAGGAGGCGAAGTCGTCGAGCGAAAAGCCCGCCCGAAAAATGGCCGTTTTCACCTTCGTGTTCTGAAGTTCAACAAAACCGGAGTATCGTTGAGTGTTATAGAATTCGCCCGGTTGGTGAAGCTTGCGAAAGTGATTTTCCATGTCCGCATATGCGTTGATCGACTTCTGAACATCGCGCCGGTCCCCGCCACACAAGTCGACCAACCGATCCAGGGGCATCAGGTGCTTGAAGTGAAGCTCCCACTGATATTTGGCCTTCGAATAGGCGTCCCACGCGCGTGGCCCTACCAGATGTGCCTGAAGCCTGATCGCATCAATGCCGTCGCCGGCGAGTGTCTCGTGAACGATTGCGGGTATAGTCGACCAGTCCCCGGCAACTCCATTTTCGTGGAACTGGCGATATATGAACAGGCGCGTATTTCCTTCGATACAAAGATATCGGCCCGCTTCGTTGCGACAGACGATGATCGGCTGCATTATCCCGCGATTCGCGAGAATTGAATTCCGCAGCTTGTCGGCACTCGTGACACCTTTGCCACTGTCCCCGTCGTCTCCCCCGATATCGAGGGCCAGCTGAATATTGTCGTCGGTCAGCTCGCCTTCGAAGCCCTCAACAAACCGACGGATGCGAGGATTGTTGCGGTCGAGTTCGACATCAAAAATTGGCAAATGTTGCTGCACACCGACCACGCCTACCTCCTATGCTGCCGTTGCCATCAGCAGTAGCATCAGCAATTTAAAGATTCCTCATTTTTCTACTGTCCCGATTGATTTTGCTGGCGGTTTCGCTGCTCGGGGTTGCGCGGACCCAGTCAGGAATTCTGTGCAAGGATAGATCATGAGCGAGCTGCAAATCAAACCTATCTCCATCACACGCTTCAATGCCTTGGGAGGCTATGCCCGCCACCCTCGGACACCGCTTATGTTGGAGGAGCTGGAATTTTTCGAAGCAGAGGGCGGCAATGTCATCGGCATCGCGACCCAGGACCTCGAGGATCAGGATTTCGGCGGTATCGTGATGGCGAGGGACCGGAAACTGTGCTTCCGCGGGGTCCACGTAACGGATTTTTCTCCCACCCCTGAAGCGGCGAGGGAAGAACTTTTCGCCGCTATGCGCAGCGCCGCGCAGGCGCTGGCGGAAGACCACTATCAAGGCGATGAAAAAGGTCAGCCAGTCGATTTCTTCAGCCGTCTCCACGACGAAGGAAGGCTGCATCCATCGTTCGTTCAGCTCTCAACCAACGAGGGATACTCGCCCGCGCGGAATATTATCGAGCCGATGATGCGCTGGTATGAGGATGCAGATGGCAATTTCATCGAACAGTTTCAGACGACGGGTTTCGACCAGCGCATCTGGGAGCTCTATCTCTATGCCATGCTGATCGAGGCGGGATTCGTGCTAAGCCGCGAGAAGAACGTCCCCGATTTTTGCGCTGCCGGCTTGTTCGGTGAACTGTATGTCGAAGCGGTAACGGTTGGTCCCACCACCAGGAATGGGACCATCGTACCTCCACCGCCCACCGATACGCCCGAAGAATTGAACCGGTTTTTGAAGGACTACATGCCGATCAAGTTCGGCAGCGCGTTGTATTCGAAGCTTAAAAAGAAATACTGGGAACACTCCCATGTCAACGGCAAGCCATTCGTCCTTGCCATTGCCGATTTCTCCTCCTCCATGTCGATGGTGCGGTCACAATCTGCATTGGAACGGTATCTGTGGGGTTATGAATACCCCGCCGCTCTCGACAGCGAGGGCAAATTGATCATCTCGCCGGTGCGGGTCGAAACACACCAGTGGGGAGACAAGACTCCGGTCCCCTCCGGCTTTTTTCGACTGCCTGACTCCCGGCACGTCAGTGCGGTCATCTCGACCAACGCGGGCACGATCGCAAAATTTAACCGTCTCGGAATCCTGGGAAAATTCGGTTCCGGACAGGTGCTTGCGATCCGAGAGGGCCGTATGGTCGACCATAACCCCAACGCAACCCTGCCAAAAATATTCCGGGTCATTGTGAATGCGGACGGTTATGAGGAAACCTGGATCGAAGGGCTCAACGTCTACCACAATCCAAGTGCCGAAATTCCAATGCCGATGGAGATGCTACCGGGTGCCGCCCATCACTTCTTCGAGGAATCCCGACTTGTCAGGAGCTTTACGCCGGAATTTCATCCCACCTCCTCAGTGACCCAGCACCTATCTCCAGTCGATGTAGAAAAGGTGTTGGCAGAGGTTGGAGACAAAACGCACATGGTATGGACGCTTAAGCCGGGGGACCCCCTCCCCCAGGACACAGGCGAACCGGTCTGAACGAGACCGCCACGCTTTCGATTGAAGGCCAGGCAGCTTACCTTTCTGACTCGGTAGAGGACCGAAGAAAGGCAAACGGGCTTGGTCACGGCACAGGTAGGCGTGGCAACGTCGGCGGATCCGTGTTCGGCGCGCGTTTATCAGACGCCTGAGCAAGTTGCAGGGCCGCAGCTGCGACGCGCAGCGGAACTTGAGCGCGGCTTGCAAGATCTCGCGCCATTGTGTCGATATCATCTTCGCTGAGAATATCCCTCGCCATATCCAGCAGCCATCGGGGAACGCTCGAGCTTACGCCAATGCGCATTATCGTTTCGCTCTGGTCTCTGATCTTGGAGACGACGTCCGCGACCGTATCGTCGGCAGCTATGAGATCCGGGAAGAACTGGATCTGCAATTCTTGCAACTTTGCCCCCAATTCGGTGCGGCCGAGTTCGCGTGCTAGCGGGGTGTTCGCAATTGACTTGATGGTGGCGTTCTTGCTGATTTCCCAGTCCGCTCGACGGGCAAGCTCCAGTGTCTGGGAGAACACGCCTTTGACAATCGGATAGAGCTTTTGGTGACTGAGCGGGTTACGCGTTCCCGGTTGCATCGACATGATCAGCGAGACCATCGGGCTTCCGTCGAATATCGCCCACGGGCCTGCCGCATAGTCGCTGATGGAAGCCGTTTCAAGCCAGGAGTTTGCGGCGATCAGATAGGGAACGACTTGGCTTTGGGCAATGATTGCATCCAAAGACGGCCGCAATATCGGCGGTGTGGAGAGCGGTAAAAAGCCTGCAATGCTTTGTCCAAACGCTGTCTCGGCTTTTTTCAACAATGCATTGAAGTCCCTGGGTTGCTCCACCTCTCTTCCCCGCCAAGAAAGAAATAGCAGGGCTATAACGTCGGGCGATCCCGGCATGAGTGCCCACAGGTTGCGTATCATCGTCGCCTCCAGGTGCGCGTCCCGATCTTTGCTGAGAAAATGTGCACAGGCGCCGATGATACCCGCCAGCGGATGCTGGAATTTGCCGTGGATTGCGGCAGCCCTTACCTCCTGCGGGATGTCACCAAACCGCTTGCCAAGCATCTTAACGGCGGCATCAATTTTCTGACTGAATCCATCGGCAGGATCAAATCCCGAACCATGAGCCACGATATCAAGACTGGCCCGCGCCAAATGCACGCGCTTGTCGACAGGAAGGAAAACCAAGCTATCCCAACCCTCGAAAAGATGAATGGGCATTACGATCTGGTCATTCTCCTCCTCGTTGGTGAGAAGATAGGCTCCGGGCTTGAGACAGGTTGAAAAGATCGCCCAGCCAGCGGCTTCATCTTTTGCCAAATCGGCATCGCCGAAACTGGTGATCGTCTCTCCGTCAGCTGTCTGAAGAGACCCGAGGTGAATGCTCCCCAAAGCGATGCGCTCGCTTTCCTCACGCGCGCGGAACATGATCATCATTCGGCAGGTACCGGCCGTCGATTGTGGTGCGTGGGCCGTCGATACCAGGCTGAAATGCGTCGCTGGACCGCTATAATATTCGTGATTATCCTTTGCGTCCGTGGCCGGCAGTGCCGAACTTCGTTTTGGGCCCTCTATTTTTCGCTCCGTGGGCCCGTCATGGGAAATCACCGTTTCGGTCATTGCGCCGGCTGTCGCCAACCGGACAACATAAAGGCCGCGTGGCAGATCACGCTCTACGTACCCGTTTCCAGTCGCCTGTATCCTGTTGCGGCCGTCGAAGATCGTGATCTCGCAGTCGAGATCCCAATGGCTCTCATCGGGCCGCATTGCCGTTATGGCAAACGGGTATTCTGCCTGCTCAGAAGGTGACATGCTTTCCCTCCATTCCAGGCCGGAAATTGAACGACATCGTTTCGCCGGTTTGAATGTCCTCGAGGAGATGAAGCTCGTACCTGACTGTCACCGGCCAAGGCCCGCTTGATACCACGTCCTGGCGAACGACATTGCCGTCGGTGTCGAGCAACCGAACAGTGCCGGCCCTCCACTCATTGAACCTGATTTCGAAATTTGCAGGTGCGGCAACTTCGCCGCCAACCGGAACTGACGGGAGGTGAGTACCGAAAAGCAGTTCGTCGGCTGGCAACTGCAATCCAAGCCTTGGTTCCTGCTGACGCCCATCTTGTTTCGCAAGCCTTGGGACCTCGGCCTTCAGATAGTCCCAAAGAGCTAGGTGGGTTATGTCTCCACCGGTCGGCGCAGCCGCACCTTTCAATCCGGCCAGAAGCGCGGTGGTGAAGTAGCCGCGAGCGTCCACATCATCGCTTTGCGGGCTTTCGAAGGCTTTTTGCTCATGCTCCGCGGCGAAGATGCTGAGTATCTTGATGTTGTCGAAACCCGGCCGCGCTACAGCACATCCTCCCGCCGTGTTTTGAGCGCGCGATTTCAGCATCCGGGAACGGCAGCAGTCGAAAAACATGACAATTTCTCCGAACGGCATGCAGCGCTGGACCCACCCGCGCAGATGGTTTGCGCTGATCGACTTGTTGGGAAGCTCGCGCGACCAGAGTGGTAGGCAAAGCGCAACGTCTGGCAGTTGCTCTTCGGCAGGATCGAACGAGTGGCCATGGCCACTAAAAAACAGATAGAAACGTCGCCCACCGCCAATCGCGGTCGCGTCGCGCCAGATTTCGAGGAGAGCCTGTTCGATCTGCCCGACGTCGGGGGTAAGCGGGTTGTTCGTCGAGACGACGAGCTTGCAGTTGGCTGGAGGAAGACCGCCGCCGCTGTGCTGATCCTTCAGCCAGTCCGCGAACTTCGAAGCATCGTCAATAGCCCCTTTCAGGTCCTTCCCGTCGCTGTAGTACGGGTAGTGATTGAGGCCGACCACCAGGGCGAAATCTTGGGCGTGAACTGCCATCTCGACCCCTCAAGCACCCACGATGGCGCGTAGGCTTGCTTGCGTCAGGAGATCGTCGTCAAAATCTCCATGGTGCACGGCCGAACTCAGAAAACCGTCATCTCCCTCCGCATTGATCGAAAGCACCGTCCGGCGGGCAGCCTTCTCCGAGAGCCAGGTGGTGGAGTCCAGCAGATAGTCATCGATGAAGGGTGTCTTCCCGCTCCAGAAACGCTGCATGCCGGCAATGGGTGCGTCGGGCTCGTCTTCAAGCACACCCGAGATGAAGTAAAGGAGCGACTTGTTGTAGAACTTCGGAACCAGTTGATCGGCCTGCTCATTGGGATCTGTCATTGTGAAGACACGGAAGTTTTCAAAGCGCGTTGGCTGACTGACGATCTCAGAATGCATCAATCGCGTCAGGCAGGCCGGTGCCAGAAAAACAACATTGCGGATACGCAATGCAATCTTCTGGCGATGAAGGGCGGCAAACAGATTGCATATGGCGATTGAGCCGGCGCTATGGCCCACAACGTCAACGACGAGATCGGGATTGGCCTGCTGATAGGCGGATAGCTTCTGTATGAAATAGCTGCCGGGATAGGAGTCGTCTCCCAGAGGTCCCGCGTTCGGCAGCCACATCGCGGCTGACACGTTTTTCATGCCACTCCACGTCCAGGCGCCGAAATCTGCCAGATAAAGCGCACGCAGGATCTCCTCGACGACCGTCGTGTAAAGACCGTGATCCCTCCCCTTCATGAACCGCCGGATGACCTGTACAGCAACCTTTGCCAGGAGCGCTGCAATCGCTGCAATGGAGAAACCCCTGCCGCCGTCCTCGGCAAGGTTGTCGCGCAGTTCAGGCTTCATCACCTGCTTTTCAGTTTCGGGCGCGGCTGCGGTGTCCGCCAAAACATTGTCAGCCTCGAGTTCCAGCTGGAGATCAAACTCCATGTCCGTTTGAAGATGCTGCAGTTCTGCCTCGCTTAACGCCTCGGATCTGGTGCGAACGGTGGCCTCGTCTTCGCCGAAGGGATCGTCATTGCGCAACCGACGTTCGATGTCCTGATCGCTGATTTCCCCAGGTGCGCCCCTGCCGCCAAGATCGACGCCAAGGCGCTTGGCCAGTTGCTTCAGCAAATACTTCAACAGGGTCTGAAAAAGTTGCGTGTCCCCTATGTGGGTCACATTGCGCGTAATCGTCTCGACCAATCCGGTTTCCCAGATAAAAGTGACCGGATGCGCCCCTGCCTCGGAATAGACCTTCGCCATCTTGAGGGCCGTGGCGGCTCCTGCTGCCTCAGGAACAAGACCGCCGTGAAAGTGGATCACCAGCTTTTTGGTCCTGGACGTCGACAGATGAAAAAATATGGCATCGATATCGCCGGGGCGGGTTTTCAGAGCGCCGCTTTCCCGAAACGTTCCCTTTGGTCCAACATTCACGAAATTTAATGCGCTTAGCCCCGCCATACCCCATCCCCTACGATTTCTGCCCGTCGCGAGAATACTGTATTTCGGCATTGTTTCACAAGAATACGACTACCTGAAATTGTTCGCTCCCCGTGTTACAAACTTTGCAGCTAGAGGACACCCCACGCCCGAAACCTCCCCCTCCCCGTCATCTCGCGCAAGCCCAGCTCCAAAACAATCCGCCGCGCCGCCTGCGGCGTCACGTCCAGCGTCTTGGCCACCATCCCAGCCGAGACCAGTGGTTTCGCCATCACCAGCTCGACCAGTTTTGGAAGCTTTGACGACGCCCGACGTCCCTCCAGTTTTCTATCCATCATAGTCTTGGCGAGCGCCAGCCGGTCATGCTCCTTCAGCCCGATCTCGGCGGCCGCCAAAAGACCGTGGGCAATCGTCAGCAGCCGGGTCTCGCGATCGCGGTTCCGGCGTCGATCGACCGGAATGGTTTTGAGACCGAGGTTGATGGCGGCGAGATGGGCGCCGGTGGTGATGCCCGACTGACGCATGATCGACGCGCACAACAGTCGGCCGAGCCAGGGCGCGTGCTGCAGGACCGAAAGCTCATTCCAGGAATCGAGCGCGACGATGCCCTGCAGCACCGCGGGCAAATTTTCCGTCTGCCGCAGCACGCGGCGCCATTCGTCGAACCTGGAATCCTCGTCCCAATCGAGATCGTAGATCATCGGATCTTTCTCTTGGCCGCCGCCACGACCGCGACGTGTTGCGTTCTCGATCGCGGCCTCCGATCGGGCGAGCACCGCATCGATGGCGGCATAGTCGACGCCGGGGAGATTTTCGACATTGTCGGCGTCTTCCTCCTCCCCTTCCGGATCGTTCGCGACCGCAGGCCGAACAACTCCGGCCGTCGTCGCCTCGTCCCCGCCGCCCAACCCGATCTCCGAGGTTTTCCGCAGCGAGCGAATGCCGTCGGCAGAGAGCGCCCAATCCGGGGACTGGCCGGCGATCCGCCGACGCGTGCGCAGGACGTCGCGGGCGATGGTGAGTTCATGGGTTGGCGTGCGAATATCCCGCGTGGCATCATGAAGGACTAGGTCTTCGAGATGCACGAGTTCGCCGTCGATCCACAGCGAGGCGCAGGCATCGGCGAAATGGGCGCGTTCGATCCATCCCTGGCCGACCGACGAGCGAGCGATGCGCTCGTCGAGACGCGTCAGTTGGACACCGGCGCGGAATGCCGGCTCCAGCAAGGCAGTCATGCTGATTTTCGCGAGTGTGGCTTTTAGTTTGCAATTTCAATCGGCCAAATGTCATGCGCTTGTTAAGCTTAGGCGGCAAAAATAGGGCAGGTTTTCGCTAACGATTTCGATGGGGCTGAGCATGCCAAAGCCATTTCAAGATCGTGGACCAGGCCATGACTCTTCTGATGTCCAATGGCTTACTGCACGCCGGACCGCTCGCGAGCTGGACCGTATTTTGGAAGCGGGCGGATCGCGAAAGGACGCTATAGCTCGAGCGGCAGCCGAACTCCGGCTGACATCGCGACAAGTCTATAACCTCCTGGCCCGTTATCGCGCAGAGCGGAAAGTAACTGCACTGCTGCCTCGCACTGGCTCCGATCGGCGCAAACGACTGCCGGAAGCGGTCGAAGAAGTCATCAGCGCGACGCTGCGCGAGCAGTGGCTTACGCTCGAGGCGCCGCCTCTCGCACCTGTCGTCGCCGAGATCCGCGCTCGATGTGAGGAAGCCGGCCATCCATTGCCGTCCTATGTATCAGTCGCACGGCGTATCCCGTCGTTGTTCTCGGTTGAAGAGATTGCGAAGAAGCGCTCGGCCAACCCGAAGCACGTGCTGCGGCTCAAGCCGCGACCGGGCTATATCCATGCACCAAACCCGCTCGACGTCTGCCAGATCGACCATACGCCGACCGACATAAATTTCGTGGAGGTTGTCGACGGGGCCGGAGTTTTCGTCGGCCGCCCGTACCTCACAATCGTCACCGATGTAGCGACACGTGCCATTCTTGGTTTCTGTCTCACCCTGGAAAAGCCGTCAGTCCTGTCCGTCGCGCTTTGTCTCGCGCAGGCGATATGCCGGAAAGATACGTGGCTCGCCACGCGCAATCTCAACTATGCCTGGCCAATGTTCGGTCGGCCGAAGCTGCTCGTTACCGACTCGGCCAAGGAGTTCAAGGGACACGCCTTCCAACGCGGCTGCGACGATTACGGCATCCGTATCCGCTATCGCGATCGTGGCCGGGTCCATCAAGGGGGCGTTGTCGAGCGACTGCTGGGCAAACTCAACGGAGTTCTTGGCACATATCCCGGCTCCTCAGGCCGCTCGGTGGCCGATCGCGACGAATACCCGTCAGAACGACGCGCTTGCCTGAGTTTCGCCGATCTGGAGCGCTGCGTAGCGCTGGCAATCATCGATCACAACCTCCAGGAAAATCCCAAGACGCTGAAGGTGCCGATTATCGAATGGCAGCGCGACAATATGGCCCTGCCTGATTGCAACGATGAGCCGCAGCAGGTGCTGTTGTCGTTTTTGCCCGGGACCGAACGGCAATTGTCGGCCCAAGGGATCAGCATGTTCGCCTTGCACTATTATTCGCCATGGCTCGGTTCCCTCGTTCCAGAGCGAGATCGGCTTGGAAAGTTGGAGGTGCGATACGATCCCCGTGACATCAGCCATGTCTACGTCCGTGACCCGGAAACCCGATTGTTTCGCCCGGTCGAGCGACGTGACGGCCACTTCGTGCCGCTGACCCTGTGGGAACATGATGCGGAGCGCGGGCGCCGACGCGCGATCAACCTGCGCTCGAGCGTCGACAAGGTGGCGTTTCGTCGTGAGATCGCAGCCATCGCCGCTGCTGCAAAGCCTTCTAAACGCGAGCTGCGCGATGCGGTGCGCAGAGCACATGCTGCCGCAGCACAGAAACCTTACGCTGCCACCGAGGCGCAAGCACCGGATCACAAAGCACATCCAATGCGACAGAAGAACCGGCTACCCGTGGAAGACTGGTGACCGGCATGTCGGATCATCTATTTGACCATGTCCGACCTCTTCTCGATCGTAGCAATGAGGAACGGGTCGCCTATGTTCGTGCGCCGCGGTGGATTGGGCACCAGGTTGCAAAGGACAGCCATCAGCGCCTGGCCGAGCTGCTGTCACGACCTGCGTCATTGCGAACCCAGGGACTGATGCTGGTCGGCCCCTATGCAAATGGCAAGACGATGATCGCAGAGCGGTTTGCCGTCGAACACCTTCGGACATCGCCTGAGCAAAGGATATGGATAGTCCAGACACGCGAAGGGGCCGGACTCGGCCACTTCTATGCCAGCATTCTCCAAGGCCTCCGCGCGCCTGGCGGCGAGATGTGGGACGTCGGCCGGAAGGCCGAGCAGTTGGATCATTTGCTGGCGAACCTCAAACCGAGGGTGCTGATTTTCGACGAATTTCACAATGCGCTGCGGGGCCGCCCCCGCGATGTAGAGGCGGTCTTTGCTTTCTTGCGGCGGATCGGCCGGCAATACGACATCTCACCAGTTTTGATCGGTGAGGTGGCCATCTACGATTTCGTCAACGCCACCAGCGAGATGGCGAGCCGGTTCGACCTGATGGCGGTCCCTCGGTGGCAATACGACGAAAGCTATCTCATGCTTCTCGACAGTCTCGAAGCGGCCTTGCCCATAGCCAAAGCCTCCGACCTGTCGAACGAACCGTTGGCGCGCCGGATATTCAGTCTGTCAGAAGGGTTGATCGGCGAGGTCGTCACCATCGTCACAAAGGCAGCCGTCCTGGCAATCAGATCCGGCGTGGAACGCATCACCAAGGCTGGTATAGAAGAACTGCGTCACATGCCGATCTCGCATCGGCGCAATGCCGCGCTACGCGAAAGCCTTGTATGACGGCGATCGACGGCCAGGCGCCGGTCATCAGCATTCGCGAGCGATATCGAGATATCGTTTCGGAGCGATGGCCGATAATCACCACACCACAGCCGGACGAGTTGCTGTCGAGCTGGCTTCACAGGCTTGCCTATTCCAATGGCGTGCCCGCGCGCGCTTTCGCCCGGGTGCTGGGGCTCAATTCGGGAATGTGGTCAGCCGCATTGGATCTCAGGCTCCCGATCGATGTGGCGAACCAGCTTCAAACATACGCCGGTGTTTCGCTCCATCAGCTGACTACAATGACACTGTCACACACTCTGCCGAATCAACTCTTGCTACCGCTTCGCAACAGCCGGCGGCGGGATCGTTCGACCTGGCTTCAGTTCTGCTCGCAATGCCTCGCCGACGACGCACATCCGTATTTTCGGCGGCGATGGCGGTTGGCAACCCGTGTTGCATGCGACACGCATGGCAGCAGATTGCGTGACCGATGCCCTTCCTGCCGCAGCCACGTTGCCGCCTTTGACCAGAGCGAGCTCGTGCCGCAACATTATTGTGCCCTGTGTGGTTACGACTTGCGCCGCGCATCGGCCATCGACCTATGCCCGGTGGCGAGAAGACTAGACCGGTGCATTGATGAACTCTGCAGCTATGGATCGACCAGCAGTTCGTCCGCAGGCGGCGTGCTCATTCGGCGTCTTCTGAACATACCTCGGCCTGCCGGAATTTATCCACGGACGATCCTGACTGGCCTATCCGCATCAGCGCGCACACGCTGCTTCGAACGCCTTGTCGGTCACCCAGGCGACGAGGGTATCGAAGAGCAGGATGCCCTGGCCGGTGCTGAGGCCCGATTCGTGCTTCCGCCGGATGGTGGCCCTGGTGTGCTGATCGGACAGTTTGCGGAAGCGCTCGCCTGTAAGTTAGGTCGGCCTCCCGCGGCGGACATTGACCGACCAATGATCGATCTTTCGGGTGTGCTCAGCGCCTATGAACAGATGCGTAATATCTCAACTATGGCCGACCAGCGCGCAAGACGCTCAGTTCCAGCCGGTCGCTGCCAGTGCTAAAAGCTCACTCGTCTTCCGACGCCTCATTCTCAAGATCAGTTGCCGCGGCTTGCTGCAATACCTGCCGGCTGAGCAGCCCCGCATCCTCCAGCGCCTCGATGTTCGGGAGGTCGCGCAATGTCTCCATGCCGAAGGCCGATAGAAAATGTCGGGTCGTGACGTAGGTATAGGGTGCGCCGGGCGTCGGACTGCGTGGTCCAGAGGCGAGGAAGCCAGCACTACGGAGCGCGGCGATCGTATCGCGACTGACTTCCTTGCCGAAGATCTTTGAAAGCTCGCCACGGGTGACTGGCTGATAATATCCCACCGCCATCAGCACCATCGCCTCGAACTCCGACAGCGCCGCCGCCCCGCTCCTTGTCGGCGCCGACGAAGATCGTATCGCGTCCGCGTAACGCGAACGCGTTCGATGCTGCCAGCCGCCGGCGACCGATACGAGCTCATAGGGCCGGGAACTGAGTTCCTCGCTCAGATCGTCGATCAGCAGGTCAATACTGCAATCCTTGCCGATCACCCGCGCCAGCGTCTCGCGGCTGACCGGCTCGGCGGAAGCAAAGATCACCGCCTCGACGCGCAGCATCCATTCCCGCCAGCGCAGTTCGGCCGGCAGGTCTTCGAGTTCGCGGTCGAACAAGACCTCCTGCTGTCGATCTTTCGCCTGACGCCGGCCGCTGGTTTTCGCTGCGCTCGTTGCACCCATCATCACAACCCAAAAATCCGGAACGATGACCGGCCGGACTGTTCGCGCACCGCGTCGAAACTCTCGAGCCGCTCGAACAGCCGCGTGGCCGCCCAGCGCGACAGGTTGCTGCCGGGCGCCGAGGCTGGCACTGCATCCTCGTTCAACAGCCTGCGGATCACCGATCCGGCACCCTTGGTGCGCAGCTTCGGCGCGACAGCCAGCAGCCGGCTGGCCCGCCGATCGATATCGGCAGCAGAGCGAAGCGCCGCCTCGACACCCTCGACCAACGCCAGGCAGACCGCGCGCGGATAAGCCGGATCGCCTGGTCGCACACGCCCGCGTCCGCCGTTCGTACGGAAGGCGGCGCCGTAGCGCTCGGACAGCAGCAGCGGCACGGGTCTTGGCCATTTCAGCTTTTGGGAGAGCACGACATCGGCCAGGCCCAGGGCAAGCACCTCGGCATCCGGGCGAACGGCAAAGATCGCCGTTATCAGGTCCGCCACTGCGAAAGGTGCTGCTCGCCCGGACTGGATCGCAGAATCGACCGTATCCAGGATCGAGGCAAGACCATCGTCCCAACGCAGGTCCATTAAATCGGCGAGCTCCTTGACGAAGGGCGACCCCGGCGTGCCGGATCGGCGGGTCAGCGATCGTGTGGCCAGAAACAGCTTTCCGGCCGGCCCCGGATCGTCCCCGGGTGCCGTCAGCAAAAGCGCGTCACGGAGCGCGCCTTCTTCTTCGTTGCGGCCAAGCATTCTGGCAGCGATCGCGGCGGACTTCAGGGCGAGGCGATCACGCCAGCAGCCGAGCCACTGAGGGTCGGCGCGGATCAGATCGTCAAGGGATTTCAGAGCGATACCGGCGGCAAAGGCCGCGTCGGCCTCGTTCGTTTCGTGGCCGCGCGGCAGTGCCCAGGTTGGCCGGGCCTGCGACCAGATCGGGGCAGGTGGTGGGGCTGATGCGGGCGAATCCATGCACGAGAGCATAAATCAAGTGCGCAGTTTTGGCCAGCAACATTGTATCAAACCGCACGTGCCGTCGATCATATAAAACGAACGATAAACTTCCATTATCGTTCATTTCTGTCATTATAAGGAAATGAGCCAAATCATCGAGCAAAACAGCGAAAATCATGGCGAGGCGAGCTCTGCTCCGTCTCTCGGCACGCCGGTTCCGGACGATATTTCCGCGTCGCAGCCGTCGGCCGGCATCCCGATGCACAACGCCACCCTCCCCTCCCCTCTTCCGGAAGCAAGCACTGCCTTGCCCGCCCACCTGGAGCAGCTTGCCGATCGAGCGCGCGGTTATGTCGAGGCCTCCAGTTCCGCCAACACCCGCAAGGCCTATGCCTCGGACTGGAAGCATTTTTCCGGATGGTGCCGCCGGCAAGGGCTGGAGATCCTGCCACCCAACCCGCACACCGTCGGCCTCTACATCACCGCCTGCGCCGGTGGCAGTGACGCGGTCACCGCCTCGGGTGCGGCAATCGCCGGCCGCAAGCCGAATTCGGTGACGACGATCGAACGGCGGCTGTCTGCCATCACCTGGAACTATGCCCAACGTGGCACGCCGCTCGACCGCAGGGACCGCCATATCGCGACGGTTCTTGCCGGCATTCGCAACACCCATGCTGCCCCTCCCCGGCAGAAGGAAGCGGTGCTGCCCGAACACCTGATCGCCATGCTGGAGACGCTTCCCCGCGGTACCTTGCGAGGCCTTCGCGACCGCGCCATGCTGCTGATCGGCTTTGCCGGTGGGCTGCGGCGCTCCGAGATTGTCGGGCTCGACGTCGGCCGTGACCAGACGAAGGACAGCCGCGGCTGGGTCGAGATCCTCGACAAGGGCATGGTGGTCACGGTCCGGGGAAAACGAGGTTGGCGCGAAGTGGAAATCGGCCGTGGTTCGTCGGACGCGACCTGCCCTGTCGTTGCGCTGCGGACCTGGCTGAACCTTGCAAGGATCGCGCACGGCCCGCTCTTCCGGCGGGTCACCGGTCAAGGCAAGGATGTCGGATCGGACCGGTTGCTCGATCAGGAAGTGGCACGGCTCGTCAAGAAGGTGGCATTGGCTGCGGGCGTGCGCCCCGACCTCACCGAGGCAGAGCGCGCGGAAAAGTTTTCTGGCCACTCACTGCGCGCCGGCTTGGCCTCTTCGGCCGAGGTCGATGAGCGCTACGTGCAGAACCAGCTCGGGCACGCGTCCGCCGAGATGACCCGAAAATATCAGCGGCGGCGGGACCGGTTTCGGGTGAACCTCACCAAGGCGTCCGGGCTTTGACTCCCTCCCCTGCCCCGATGATGAAATCGTTAGGTCAAAATCGTGGGCTGGATTTTTAGCTTAGCGCTTCAATTGAAATCGGGAAGTAAAAGCCACAGCTGGCGTCGAAAGCCGGTCGCATCAGGGCTGTCATGCTGATTTTCGCGAGATCATAAGTCATTGAAATTATGGTAAATGATTTGCTAAAAGAACTCTATTACAATATTGCGGTTCCTCACATGGTATGATTGCTGGTTGGCGTTCTAACCATCGATAAGTACTGGTTATCGATGGTTATACTGGTAAATTCAGCAATTTGTATTTGCTCTTTCAGGCTACTATTCCCTTGGGGGCCAGTCAGATCCTGAGCCAACGTCAACCACTGACTTCGATGTCGTTATCGTCGCACCAAGTCCTTAAAGCGTCTTCCGTGGCCTTTCTCTCGAATGCGTACCACCGATCGATGGCGTGCCTGTGCTCCAACAGGTCTTTGAAGCGGGCATAGGCACCCTCCCGACTGAAGATCTCCAGAACTTTATCGCTATCGTCGGGCAGGTGGTGGCGAGCGAACTTCAGCACCAGCGGCTTGCCAAGATCGAGTTCTTTCTTCTCCGGAATGCGGATGTATTCTTCGCTGTCCTCGATGTCAGGTATTTCTTCAACATCGTCCGCCCAGTCCGAATGCCAGAAGATCTTGCCTGTCTCCTTGCACAGAAAAGCCGTGTTTTCGCCGATTCCGACGGAGCTCACGAATTCGAACGCGTCCAGAAGCTCGCTGAAGTCCACAGTCATTCCGGTCCTGCCGCTCACCAGCCTGTCGTTGCAAGATATAACTCGGTCCCAAATCGGGCGCAAATAAATGTGGGCGTCTCCTGCACTTGCAATGGGAGGCTGCTTGCGCTCCGCCTGCCCGCGTGAAGCCGTTAGATCGAAAACGAGCGACGAAATTGAAACCGGGAGGTAAAGCCACGCCGACGCCGCCGTCCGCCAGGGTCCCCTCGGGTGACGGGTGTTTGCGTCGACCTGCCGAGAGACGGCATTCACGGCCGTCTTCGATCCACGCGATCCCTCGAAAGAACGTGAACTCAGATGTGATTAATTCCTACAGATTCCCTCTCAAAACTGCGAGTAGACGATTCAAAGTCTTTCGCCTATCGATTGCTTATGAAATCGTCGCTTGAATATATGCCGCTTCGCAAGCAGCGAGAACTCGGCCGGGTGCTCGAAATCCTCCACGAGGAATTCGAGGACGCGCTGAAAGAAGGCACGGCTGATTTCAAGAAGCGCGGCAGAATCCTGAAGATCATCCTGTTCGGCTCCTACGCCAAGGGCGGATGGGTCGATGAGCCCTTCACCATGAAGGGGTATCGCTCCGACTTCGATCTGCTGATCATCGTCAACAACCGCAAGCTCTGCGAGTTCGCCGAGTACTGGCACAAGGCCGCTGACCGGCTGATCCGCGAGCACTCGATCGAAACGCCAGTGAGCTTCATCGTCCATTCCAGACGTGAGGTGAATACCTACCTCAAGGAAGGGCAATATTTCTTCTCCGACATCCGCAAGGAAGGCATCGTTCTCTACGAACTGGACGATGAGCCATTGGCGAGCCCGAACCGCTTTCGTCGGAGGATCGGCTGCGAATTGCCCAAGCACATTTTCATAATCGCACGAAGCTGCTGATGCAGTTTGCGGAAGGTGCCGCCTTCCATATCAGTAGAGGCAACTTTGACGTCGCGGCGTTTGATTTGCATCAGACGGTAGAACAGGCATATGCGTGCGTACTGCTGACGCTTACGAACTACGGCCCACCATCCCACAACATCAAGTTTCTGCGCTCTCTCGCGGAAGAGCAAGACAGACGGCTGGCCGATGCCTTTCCCCGGGACCAGCATCGCGAGCGAGCTTGGTTCAACACACTGAACGAGGCTTATGTGAAGGCACGCTATTCCGAGCATTACGCGATCACTGATGAAGCGTTGACGTGGCTTGGAGAGCGGACCACCGTGCTGGTCGACTTAGTGAAGGCCGTTTGCTCCGAGCATCTCGAAAGGCTCAAACACGACAGCCACTAGGGAGCCAGACGGCACGGCTCACGCAACTCTAACCCACCACTCCTGCCCGCCAGACAGCATCAACTCAACCTTCCCCGGCATAGCGAGAAACACCCTCCACAACGCCACAGTGGAAATCAAGCCACTCATTGGCCCAAGCTCGCTGCTGCTGCGGCGCGCGGCATGAGGAATTCGGCTATATCTGCAATTACATTCGCGAGATCACCCGGATCATGGGTAACGTCTCCGACAAACGCGCGCCACTGTCGCTGCTTTTGCGCATCCTCGGCAAAGGCCGGCGTCAGTGCATCGGGCAAGTCCTGAGGTATCATTGTCCCACGCCGCGCGAAGGTGGCGGCAATCGCCCGGGGCAACCTGTCGCCGTCGAAGCTGAGCGACCGGCTGAGAATCCAGATGTCGTAGAAATCCTTCATCCGGCTGTTGGCTCGCCCAGTGCCACCATCGCCTGGAATTTCTCGGCAATGACGGTCTCCCGGGCATAGCCCCGCAGCCGGGGCATCGGAAAATCCAGCATGGAAGGATAGTCCAGCTCTTCGGCGTCAGGCTCCACCGCATCGCCAAAGCCGATGTCGATCGTCAGACTGATCCGGGCGCCGCCGATCGATGCTGTGGTCCGCAGTCGCAGGCCGCCATACTCGAGTTCCTCGCGGATTCGATCGACACGAAGCCCATCGTCGTCGAACTCCACGCCGTCGGCAGCACCCTGCGCCAGGATCTCCCGAAACGTCGCCAGCATCGGCTCCCCGCTCGGATCGCCGAAGCCTAGCAGATCAAGGTCGCGCGTGCCGCGGTGGGGGTCATCAAACCAACTCATCATCAGCATCGCGCCCTTCAGCACGAAGCGGTCGGCGTGGGGTGACTGGCTGAGCCGGAAGAGGAGCCGCTCCATGGCGAAGCGGGTCAGGACAAGGTCGAAGGTCTGGCCGCTCGTCTTGGAGACCTGCAACAGGCGGGCGCGAACCGAGGCGCCGATGTTCTTGATCTCCTTAGCCATTGGCGGTCAGTGCCTCGAGATAGGGCCGAACGACCGTGGCGACCGTTCCTCGCTCAGCCTGCCTAGCAATCTCGCCCGGCGTCGTTTTGCGCTGGCGCAGCGCTTCCTGAAGGCCTTCTATCGCCACGGACAGGCCAATCTTGTTCCGATATCGGAAGCAATCGGCGATCGTCTTTGCGACGCCGAAGACCTTCACAGTCACCCCCTCGACAGCGTGGGTTTCAACACCCTCCGTCAGCAGACGATCGGTGAAACGAACCAGCCGAATGGGCGTGCCTTCTGGTTTCGGGGACCAGTCCTTCTGACCCACGGCGAGCCAAACCTGCCTCGGGAGCTGATCAGTCAGACCATGGAAAGCCAGGGCCGAAACGAGGCAAACAACGCCTTTGGGAACCCGTTTGGCGGCCTCTGCGAGACTGTGGTGAACGTCGAGGGGCGCATCGGAAAGTTGATAAAGTCCTCGCGCGAGCCGAAGCACCTCGCCGTCGCGTTCCATGCGGCTGATGGTTGCGGCTGTTACGCCCGCCTCGCGCAGCTCTGCCAGGCGCGAAATTCCGCGCGCGGTCAGCACGGTATGGGCAATCTGGCGTTGGGACATGGATGGTGGCACGATACGAAAACTCGGAACACAGGACCTATTATCCGAGGTTTTGTATCATTGTTGGTATGGCGAGGAAAGGTGTCCGATCGAATAGGCTGCCGCCTGGTCGAGGCTCAAAGCAGGGAGAGAGGAATCGATCACGTGTTATGTCAGCGTGGGCAGCGTGGTCGACCGAAGCCCCATGGCGGACAGGTCTGGAACGAGCGGCTGCAGGCGGGCGCGGGTCACCAGCAGCGTCAGCTGCTCGAATGCAAGCCTGGCGTTTCGTTGCCCGCGGGACCCTTCGCTGGGAGGAATTTGCCAGCTACCGCCGAACTTGCTACGAGCTGATTATATTCGAAGCCTCGACAAACCCCACAATCGCATCATCTCTGCTGGAGCCGAGATTTCTACCGGGATCACGTAGGGATCTCCAGATCGTGGCGCCGTGACGCTCTTGCGCTTCTTGATCGGAAGCCCGTGGCCCATGTTGCTGACTGAATAGAGGGCAACTTTCAGCTCGTTTGTGACTTTCCACGACTGCAACCTGCCCCATGGCTTCTCCTCCAAACGGCCGCTGTTTTCTGCGATGCCTTGGACTTCGAGCCACTGGGCAACACACGCGAGCGCATTGACGGGCTTGACCACCCGGTCTTCCATGCCCTGCCAGATGGTTATCGGAGGCCATGCCCCGGCTTCCGGGGAAATGTCAGCAATGGGTCGTCCCCATCCGCCCGGTGGCGACGGCGCACCTGACTTCATCGCGCGCAGGGCCGACATCGCGTCGCGAGCAGATCCGAATGGCATGCCGGCGATGATCGCGGCGCCGGCAAACAATGACGGGTAGTTCGCGACGAGTGCGCCCGTCAGCGCCCCGCCGGCGGACAGCCCCGCGACGAAGATCCTCGAACGGTCGATGCGATGTCGCTCACATATGTGCTCGACCATCTGCTTGATTGAACGCACCTCGCCGCGGTCTCGAGTGACGGCGCTTGGTCGAAACCAGTTGAAGCAATTTTGCGAATTGTTTGCCCTTTTCTGCTGCGGATAAAGAAGAACGAAACCGCGCTCTTTCGCAAGCTTGGAGAAGCCGGCCGCAGCATCCAGGCTTTCGGGAGTCTGATGGCAGCCATGAAGCAAGACGACAAGCGCGGGGTTTTTCGGCAGCCGCGTGGTCGGGACGAAGGATTTCATCACCAGGTGGCCCGGATTACTGCCAAACGCGGTTGTCTCGATCAAAATCGATTTCGCGGGACGGGATGCTGAACGCTTCGTTCTGCCTCGGGTCTTTGCGACGGCTTTCTCGATCCGCTTGCTGATCTTCTTTTGGGCTCTGAGGACCTTTAATAGCGATCTGCCGAGACTGAGCTTCATAGGTTAAGGGTCTCAACCCGCGACAGGAGCATCCGCAAGCCCGGCTGCGCCGCTTCCCGCAGCGCGGTCTCCAAGAACCATCGCGTCTTTCGGACATCCTTCTCCGGAAACTTGTCCGCGATCCTCGACACGTGGACAAGATGGACGGCCACTTGGTAGCGGTTGGGACTCGTGTCCTTCCGATACGAAAACGAACCGAACACTGTTTTGTCGACGATGCCTGCCACTCCGGCTTCCTCGAAGGCCTCTCTCAGCGCCGCAGCGCTGCTGGCTTCACCATCTTCGACCCGCCCCTCCGGAATGCCCCAGCGACCGTTCCGTCGGCTACCTACAAAGAGCATTTCAAATCCACCGTTTTCGGTCCGGCGGTAGCAACGAGCACCGGCCTGCGCCACATCGCGACCAGACAGGGTTTTCACAAGTTCCGTCTGGGCGTTTTCGTTGAGCATCGTCCGCCTCCGGTTTCGAAGCCCGCGCAAGCTAGCTGGGCGACGTTCAAGAGTCCAGTTCGCTTCATCACGTCCGGCAACTGCACCAAGCGGAAAATGCTCGTTGGTTCCCGTTCACCATTTCCCCAGAGGTTCTTAAAGATATCCCCAAGAGAAGGCCGCGTAATTCTCGTCGTTTCTTGCCAGCAACGCCTTTCAGTGGACAAATACGGGCGACAACTCTGCGATAGACGCAAGGTCATTCGCGCCAACAATGTCGTTTCCGATGCGGGGGAGTAAGGTCGCCTACCTTCTTGAGCCCGTGGCGGTAGACGCTCGGAGGGAACGGCAGCTGATGATCTTTGCTGGCTGCCGCTCGGTGCTACCTTTTAAAACCACCCTGGATCTGGACGGAGCCTGAAGCGGTGGAGCTTGCGGATCGCTGCCCCTGCAACCGTCTGCCATCGTCGTGCCCATTGATCCATTCGTGGTCGGCGAGGATGTTTGAGCAAGGAGGCCGATCGGAAGTCTGCCTTTGTTGAGCAGCTTAATCGGCGACGCCAGCTATACTCTTTTACGTGCCCGCAACATGCGCCCGAGCCGCGAAATTAAGGTCAACAGCGCACCAGGGCTGCTTGCTCGCCAAGGTCGTTGCGGATGGTCGTAGCAGCAACCCCTGCCTGCCCCATGGCATGGCTGATCTGGTCAAGGCCGGCGACCACGTCTCCTGCGGCGTAAAATAATGGAACCGTGGTCCTCTGGTGACCATCGACGATGACACATCCTTCGTCTGAGAGCCTCGCTCCAAGACGTGATGCCAGGTGCGAACAGATGTCGGATCCAAGAGCCGGATATATGGACGCGAATGAATAGGTTTCCGTTGGTGTTGTGACGCGGATCATATCATTGTCCAGATCGGTCGAGGTTACGGGGCCGACCTCCACTCTTATTCCGAGGTGGGTTAAGGACGACGTCTCGATTTCGGACAGATCATGGATGCCCTCGGGCGATATCAGCGTGAGATCCTTCGTGTAACTTCGAAGGAAAACGGCCTCCTTGAACCCCTTCGTTCCCGTTCCGATTACACCGAGGGGCTTGTCCGTTACCTCAAAACCGTCACAGACGGGACAGTAGCGCAGAAGGCCACGAGCCACGGCTTCATCATGGGTTGCCTGTGGCATCGCAGGCCGTCGATTGACGACACCGGTAGCCAAAAGTACGGTCCGAGAGCGGATGGTGCCGTTCTCGAATTCTGCCACGAACAGGTTGTCGACTTTATGAAGCGTCGTGATCCTGCGGCGTCGAATGGCTGCCCCGTAGAGCTGAGCCTGGGCGTTCATTCTCGCCAGCAGCTCAGTGCCGCTGATGCCGTCCGGGAATCCGGCGTGGTTGTGCGACATAGGGATGGTGGAAGCGCGGCTGGAGTTATCATGGAAGACCGCCACGGAAAGGTGGTAGCGCGCCAGGTAAATCGCCGCGGTCAGGCCAGCCGGACCACCCCCGATGACAACGCAGTCGTACACTTTCTCTTCAAATGCGTTCGTCATCATGCCATTCCGTATCCTGTTGGCCCCAACCGGGATTGCACCAGTGTGGGCGACATGGCCAACCTCGGCAAACGGTAATGGTTCCATTGTCCGGTAACCCAACTCACCATGTCCTTGACATCCATGCGATGCGGTCAAAAGTTGCCGGAGCTCTTGGGGTCCACCAAATTCGGATGGCCTCCCGCCTTCCAAGATCAAGGCCATCGGCTAGAACTCAGATCCCCCGGCGGACGGACCACAAGGTTGGGTAGCAGTGAGCGACGCCCCGACGTACGGGTCGCTAAACGCCTCCCTCTGGAATAATTGTAAGCTTCGTGATACATATCCCTCAGATCTGTAGTGCGAAGGTGGCAAATGCCAACACCTCATAATCCTCCGGCCGCTGTGCGGCGCGCGCTGCGCAAACTGGGCGCAGACATTCGCGACGCTCGTCGACGTCGCCGCCTGCCTATGGCTGTAGTGGCCGAACGCGCCTTTACCTCACGCTCAACGCTTCAGAAGATCGAAGCCGGAAACACCAATGTCAACATCGGCATCTATGCAGGTGTTCTACAGGCACTCGGTTTGCTAGAGGGACTGAGCCACGTCGCCGACATCAGTAACGACAGCGTCGGTCAGTTGCTCGCCAGTGCGGAACTACCTAAGCACGCGCACCTGAAACGATCGCCGGGATCGTCGCGTAATGGCTGATTTCGAAGTTCATCTCGACCTACACGGCCGCGCACGTCCGATCGGACTGGCCGGGAGCAATAGCGTGCGCGGTGCCGAGACGATCATGTTCGAGTATCACCGGGCCTGGCTTGAGGACCCCGACCGCTTCTCGCTAGAGCCCGCGCTATCCCTGACCCGGGGCGCTTTCGCGCCACCCGCCGGCCTGGCAACCTTTGGCTCCATTGGCGACTCTGCACCAGATACCTGGAGCCGACGCCTCATGCAACGCTCGGAGCGCCGTACGGCTGAGCGCGATGGCCGGGCCGTTCGCACACTGGCCGAAAGCGACTATCTGCTTGGCGTCGCGGACGAGACGCGGCTCGGCGCGCTCCGCTTTCGCGGGGTTGGCGAGGAGCAGTTCCGAGCGCCGAACCGCGCCGGTGTTCCCGCCCTCATCAAGCTCGGCCGCCTGCTGCAGATCACTGAACGTATTCTGCGCGATGAGGAAACCGACGAAGACCTCCAACTTATCTTCGCGCCTGGTTCGTCGCTTGGTGGATCGCGCCCGAAGGCCTCTGTCATCGATCAGCATGGCCATCTCTCGATTGCCAAGTTTCCCAAGGAAACCGACGACTACAGCATGGAGACATGGGATTGCTCTGCGACTGGCTGAACAAGCCGGCATTGTCACGCCCATCCACGAACTCATCGACGTCGCCGGCAAGAAGGTCATGCTCTCGCGTCGCTTCGACCGCGATGGTGCCGTCCGGATCCCCTTCTTGTCTGCGATGGCGATGGTGGGCGCAAAGGACGGCGAACGCGGCAGTTACCCGGAGATCGTAGACGCCCTGGCCGAACACGGCGCGCAGGGAAGAACCGATGCCCACGCGCTTTATCGCCGCGTGGCCTTCAATGTGCTGGTTTCCAACGTCGACGACCACTTGCGAAATCACGGCTTTCTGTGGCTCGGCAAAGCCGGTTGGTCGTTGTCACCTGCCTATGACCTCAATCCAGTGCCTACCGACGTCAAAGCGCGCGTCCTGACGACCAACATCGATCTTGATGAAGGCACCTGCTCGCTTGATCTGCTGGAAGAAGCTGCCGGGTTCTTCGCCCTCACGCTCGCCCAGGCTCGCGCGATCATCAAGGAAGTCGCGACTTCCACCGCGACGTGGCGCGAGACCGCAAAAGCGGTCGGTGCGCGGTCGGCCGAGATCAACCGTATGGCCAGTGCGTTCGAGCACGACGATTTGCAGCGAGCGCTAGCCCTGTGATGAGAACCCTCCTCCACAGTTTCGATCCGCCCGCCAGCCCGATCACCGGCGCGACCGTCGATCTCGATGTCGCGGACATCGAGATCGACGGCATTCGCGAAGTGCTTCAGACGCCGGTGCCGCGTATGGCCCATGGTCTATCCTCGACGCGCTCCTATGCTCTCCGTCCGGTGTTGGGAAAGCCCTCCATCTCCCGCGAACCGCTCGGCCAGGCCCAAGAGGTGAAGGTCGCTCTATCGGGGCTATTCGGCCGCTTCGTCGCGCGCACCCATCTAGAGCGCTACTTCAACCTCTCGATCTTTGCGCATCTCGGCAGTTAGACCATAGATCTGGATCGGCGAGGGAAGGTCAAAGTCACCCGTCTATCGCGAGGAGATCTACCGGATCGGATTGCCTGTGCGCCGGATTTGTCGGCGCTCACCGTCCGCTGAAGCCACACGGAGCTGGCGAACGCCTTCAGGCGGCGGCACGATAGTAGATTTCCGTCACCCGAAACCGACCATCGATGCGTTTGCACTGGACGATGACGTCGATGGCGATCTTCAGCATCTCGCGTATGTCGTTTCGCTCCAGGTCTCGCCCGCCGTCGGATTCCTTCACCAGCAGTGTCAGCTGCTCGAATGCAAGCCTGGCCGAGTCGGCATGCACGGTGGTGATCGAACCCGGATGACCTGAATTCACGTTGCGAATGTAGTAGAAGGCGGTTCCGTCGCGCAGTTCCTGCAGCAGAATCCGATCGGGCCGCATGCGCAGACAAGATTCGAGGAGATCCTTCGCCCCGACCTTCGCCAGCCCTTGGCCGCCCTTGGAATAGAAGAGGCGGACATGGTTCGGTTGCGGGATGACGAGCTCGGGCGTGTCTTCGATCGAGATGATGCGTTCGCTCGACGGGATATGACGGATCAACGCTTTCGAAAGCGTCGTCTTGCCGGATCCAGTCGCCCCGGAGATGATGATGTTCTTGCGTGCGCAGACGGCCTCTCGAAGAAAGGCCTGGTAGGACCCTGTGCGATAGAACTCCAGGAGCCTACGGTCGACCGAGGAGATGTCAGCCTCTTGCCTCGCGACCTCGGCGAACAAGCCGCGCTGCTCAAGATCGTTCAGGCTCAGGGACACGGAAGACGGTTTTCTGATCGTGATGCTGACGGTTCCCTTTGTCGTCGCGGGCGGGATGACGATCTGGATGCGCTCGTCGCCGGGCAGCGTTGCCGAGAGGATGGGCCGGGTTTCGTCGATCGACTGGTTGGAAAAGCTGGCCACAGCCCTTGCCAGGCGCATCAGCTTGTCGAATGACAGCTCCGGCAGATCGTGGGTTTGCCACCCGGCCGTGCCCTCGGTGACCACCTGGGTCGGCCAGTTGACGATGATCTCGTAAAGCGACTTGTCGCGCAGGAAGGGCGACAGCGGTGCCAGCAGCTCGCGCACGACGCCGGAGTCGGCTCCCTCTGTCATGGCCGGACTATTTCGTGACAAGGGTCGAGGCTGGACTGAAATCGCCAAGTACCGCCCGGTCGTAGATGCGGTTGCGCGGTTCGCTCACGCGAAGCCGATAGACGCTCGAGAAATCGAGATCACGCGCCACGAAGATCGAGACCAGCTCTCCTTGATGCTTCAACAGCGGCGGCGGAATGTTGATCGACTGCTCGACGGCGATGGTCGCCGCCTGCTTTCCGGCACTCGTCGTGTTGTCTGCCTCGACATCGCTATCCTGCAGCTGGCTGTTGGCATAGGAGGTCGCGTCGCCGACGATCGACAACAGGATCGCGCTGCCGAAACGCTCCCACCAATGGGTATCGACGTAACCGTCGACACCGGCACGCCCAAGGGCATCGGTTGCCGGCGATGCCAGGGTGATGATCACGCCAGTCGGTGTCTTTGCCCGGTTCCAGAGAACAAACAGCCGTTTCTGGCCCCGGCGAAGGCCGCCACGATATTCGCCGACGACCTGCGTGCCCTTCTCCATCAGCACGACGCGGCCGTTGTCCGACAGGACGTCGCGGTTGATGACACAGCTCGTGAAGCCGGCTTGGTCGGAGGACAGCGCCGTCTCGAGGACGCATGGAATGGAGGTCCCCATGGCGACGATAAAGTCGCGATTGCCAAGGGTCCCGGCACGCGAGCCCTGCAGCTGTGTCGGTGTCAACAGGCGATTGAAGCGCTGGTCCTCGTTTTCCGCCTGGGCGCCGAGATCGCCCGGACTGTTTTCGAATGGAACGTAGTTCGACGCGGTATCGGCACCGGCATCCTGCTCTCGAGCATGAGGCTGGGGGGACTTTTCACCGCCGTAGGCGATGACCGGCGCGCGACGGGCAGCGTCGAGAAGCTTTTCATCCTCGCCGTCCTGCTCGGGCATTCCGGGCGTTGGCAGGATTGTTTCCGGCGTTGTCGTAACGGGTTGCACCGGCTCCTTCGCCGGCTCGAAATCGGACGTCTGGCGGATCACGACGCGTTCAGGCTGGACCCCGTCGGCGGGTTTATCCTGCCCGCGCATCGACCAGAGCGCAAAGCCGACGAATGCGATGATTGCAAGCGCCACGGCGCCACGTCTCACCGTCGGATTGGTGTCGAGGCTCCGGCCCGTCGACGTTTCCGCGCGCTCACCAGGAATTTGGGTGCTGTCTTCCTCGGCCATGACGTCCTCCTATTGTCCACTCGCTGCCTGCGTCTTCACAACACGCTCGACCGAGGGTGAGGTCGTATTGGTGTCGGGATTGATGCCGATCCGATCATAAGCCTCGTTGAAGACGCACAGCACGTCACCTCCCCTGCGCAGGATGAACTTGCGGCTGATCGCGTGTACCAGCACCAGGTTGTTCTCGACGGACTTCGGCACGAGGCTCTCGCTTCCGTCGGAATTTTCCATGTAGATCGCCGGCATTTCCTGGTTACCGGCAAAGGCGAAGGTGGTGACCTTGCCGTTGTCGTAGACCGCCTGGGGTTCAAGAGCCGCGGACCCTTGCGCCGAATAGCGCCAGTTGCGTGGGCCATAGGCTTCGTGAAGGGCAAGAACCTTCTCCGCTTCGCCGGCCTGGGCCGCCTGCGCACGAGCAGCGGCATCGAGCCTGCGGCGTTCGGCCTCGTCGGCGGGATAGCGATACTTCACATAGAAGTAAGTGTTCTGCCCCGCCTCGACCGTGCCGTCGCGGACGGTGAGCTCCATCTGGTAGCTGCGTGTCGAGCCGTCCCGTCTCGTCGTCACCACCGAGATGTTGGTCACCGGCTGGTTTTCGCGGGGCTTCAGGAACAGGATATTGCCGGCAGGCGCCACTTCCCATGCGACGCTGTTGCCGAGGGCCACGTGGGCGATCTCCTCGTCGGCGGCGAACTCGATCTGCACCGAGGAGCGCAAGGTGCCGACGATCTTCGTGATGTTATAGGGCTGGTAGTCGACGAAACGGATGCGGCCGTCCTGCGCCGCGCCGCGCGGGGTTTCGAGCGCATGTGCCGTCGAAGACAAACTGGCGACCAGGAAAAATGCGATCAGAAGACGCTGTCTCAATTGATGGCCTCCGGATCGGCGCGATATTCGCTGACGACAAAACCAAGCGGATTGGTCAGCCGGTCGGTCGAGGACATCGGCGCGTTGACATAAGAGAAAGTGAGCGTTGCCACCCAATGGGTGGTCCTGACGTCGTCACCGCGGGTAACGGTCCGGGTATAGCGCACCGATACGACATTGGCGTTGATCAGCGAGATCGACACGACGTTGATGCGCGACGTCGCGCCGCGGCCATAAATATTCTGCGGAGAGTCCGGATTGCCGCCTCGGTAGATTGCCGCAAAACGCGCCTGCTCCGGCTGGGTCGAGAGCAGGGCGACGGTGCGAAAATTCTCCTCTGCCTCGCTCCAGACATAGGCTTCCCGCGCACGCACATACTTGGCCGCAAAATACTTGGTCACCGCCTCGTCATAGGTGCCGGCCGTCGAGGTCAGCGCCGAGACGACGTCGACGATGCCGGTGGAATTATCGACCCGAACCACGAAGGGCTCGACCGTCTTCAAGGGCGTGAGGCCGGCAACGGCGACGATCGAGGTGGCGGCAAGCACGCTTGCGGCGATCGCGATGGACCAGGCGATTCGCGCCGACCGCTCCACCTGGAGAAGCCGATCCTGATCGAAGCGGCGCGCCTTGTCGAAATAGCTCTTCAGACTGTCCTCACTCACCATCTCACCCCTCCTGGCATGACCGATAGGAACCAACGACGTCGAAATGCGCGAAGGCGGGTCCCTCCGTCAGCGGCACTTCTCCATAGGAAGACACCTGGCCGGTCGCCGTCGCCGGGACTGGGTCATTGCCGCTTTGCTTGGCGGGCTTGTTATCCTCCCACTGCCACATGGCGCGGTTGAGCGGCCGGCGCGAATAGCCATCGCATTTGGGCAGAGGGTGGGACCTCGATGCGCAGCCGGTGAGCTCCATGGCAAGGAGGAGCGAGACGATAATGCGGATCATTGAAATGCAAACCTCTGAAACATTTGTCGTGGAGAAGTCGTCATCCGACCCCTTAAGATCTGAGGCGGCGGCCGACGAAACGGGCGCCTCGCCCAACCGCTCTGGTGCCATGCGAGGCGGCCCAGGCAAGCGTACTTTCATGGGCGTCACGGCTGGCACCATAGCCGTAGGTCAAAGACGCCCCGCCCGCCGCAAGCGCTGAGGCAATGCCGGGCAGTTGGTAGAAGACGTAAAGGGCGGCAAGGCAGATGGCGCAAAGGGCGACCGGACGCATCATGACATCCGTGTAGCTTTCGATTGCCGTGAAGGTCGTGTCGATGCAGCTGATCAGTAGTGAACCGATCGCTACGACCAGGACCTGGAGAATGACGAAGTTGGCGAGCTGACCGATCCAGGATTCGGTGAAACGACGGGTGGACTGGAACATTGCAAGCGCGACGAAGATCGGGCCGATCGCCAGCACGATAGCGAGTGCCAGCCGCGCATAGAGCGAGACAATATAGCCGATCGCCGCCACGGTGAAGCTCGCGCCGATGGCCATCATCCCGCCGATGCCGTTGACGATGTCGGCGGGCCAGCTGGCGCGCGCCCAGATCTCCTGAGCACATTTCTGGCCCTTGTCGAGCAGGCTGTCGAAGGTGGAAGCGCTGGGCGCCGTCCCCGAGTTCAGCGCCTGCGAGATCTCGCGCGGCAACGTCTCGAAGAAGATGTTGGTGACGTAGGTTTGATATTCGTTGGCGTTGCGCACCAGCATGACGATGATGGCAAGCTTCATCGCCCGAAATGCGAATTCAAGAATGGGCTCCTGGACCGAGCCCCGCAGGACAAGGTAACCATAGAGCACGACGTAGAGCGTTAGCGCCGCGGTGAGCGGGCCGCCGATCCAGCTGGCGATGTTCGAGGTGCCCGACGAGATGAAATTTTCCAGCGGTGCCTTGAACTGGCCGTCGACGAAGCTGAAGACCTGGTACATAGCTCAGCCTCCAAGCGCCCTGTTCATGCGTTCAAGCCGCAGCTTCCAGTCCGCCGCCGCGGCGTTTTGACAATTGGGCGTCTGACGCAAGGTGCCGGGGTTGTTGCCGCATTCACTTGTGATCTTCGCCAGCAGGACCTCATCAGCCATCAGCTCGCCGACGGTGTAGATCCTGTCTTCCTCGCCGAAGCAGCCAGAAAGGGTGAGCATGACGATGCCAAGCAGGAGATGTTTCATTTGAGCGCCTCTCCCATGGCATCCAGGCGCTTGCGCCAATCCTCGGCCTTGCGCTGGTCGTCGACCTGAACCTCAGCCTGCTGGACCATCTGCAGGGCCTGCATGCGCAGCACGTCGGTCTGCAGGAAGGCGGTTTCGGCCTGCAGCCGTGCCTGAAGATCGGCGATATCCTTGGCATCCGCGGCGCTGGAGATCTGCTGTCGCAGCTGATCGATGCCGTCGATGCGCTTGGTGGCGGCATCGTAGATCTGCTGGCCGAGGCTCATCTGGCCGGCATTGCGGTTCTGGGCGCGCGCCAGTTCCTGCGCATAGAAATCATTGGCGTCGGTGCGATAGGTGGAATTATTCTCAAGGAATTTCGACGCGGAGGTGCCGAAGGCCCCGGTGCCCGACCCTTTGAGCAGCCCTTCGATGGCATCAAAATCCTGCGGCAACGCCTTGCGGATCGAAGGGTCGTTCAGCAGACCGGCGACATCGGCCATGTTGGTGACCTTGTTCAGCGATGCGTAAAGCTGTTGTGCCTGCTGAAGCTGTTGATTGAGCGCATCGAGCTGCGATTTCAGCTGGGTGATGCTTTCGATCTGCTTGGCGATCGCCGTTTCATCGATGACCGGAATGCCCTGCGCCGATGCCGTTGCAACCGGCAACAGCCCAGCCATCATCGCCAGAGAAAATCCAATTGTGACCCTTTCCATCAATCCGTTCTCCTTCTTTGCCGAAACACTGGTAGCCAGTCTTCGAGCCGATCGCCGACCTCCTTCCGGATCGCCTCGGCGAGTTCGACGCTGGCGGTGCGGCCGGAGAGAATGTCGAGCTCGTCGTCGAAACCCCTGAGGTTCAGTTCGGCAACGACGCTGTTGTGCCCCTGCTTGACGATGAAGCGGCGGCTTTCGACCGGAAGCTCGCGGGAGAGAAGCTCGAACTCGCGCTCCGTCAGTTTGAACCCGTCGACGTAATCGGCATGGTCGCCGCGCGGATTGGGTAGGAAGATCTGCGTCGGGCACTGCTCGATGATCGTATGGGCGATCGGCGAGACGATCGCATCGCGCGGGCTTTGGGTCGCAAACAGCATCAGCCCATTCTGTTTGCGGATCGTCTTCAGCTTGTTCTGGGCGAGATCGCGAAAGCCCTCGTCCTGCAGGGCCTTCCAGAACTCGTCGATGACGATGATGATGCGCCGCCCGTCGATCAGCTGCTCGATGCGGAAGAACAGGTAGGCCATCAGCGGAGCGCGAATTTCCTCGTTGTCGAGGAAGTCGGTCATGTCGTAGCCGATGAACTTGGCACCGACGCCGATGTCGTCGGTCTCGTTGTCGAACACCCAGCCGAGCGGACCTCCCCTTTCCCACCGCCTCAGCCGCGAGGCGATGCCCTCGGGATCGGTGTTGTTGAGGAAGGTGCGCAAGGCGCCAATGGAGCGGCGCTCGACAGGAAGGTCCGCCAGACCGTCGACGGCCGAGGCGATGTCGCGCAGCTCGGTGACGGTCAGTTCCCGCGTCGCCGCTCCCACCAGCCTGCCAACCCAGCCCGTGAGGAACACTTTGTTTTCCGGCGTGAGGTCGAGTGCCTTTAGCGGCGCGCAGCCGGTGGCAACACCGTTTCGCAGCGGCAGGTAAGTGCCGCCCGCGGCCCGGACGAACAGGTCGGCGCCACGATCCTTGTCGAAGAAGACCATGTGGGGATCGTGTTTTTCGAGCTGGGAGAGCATGAAGTTCAAGAGCACCGTCTTGCCGGTGCCCGACGGTCCGCAGACGAAGGTGTTGCCAAGGTCGCTATGATGGAAATTGAAATAGAAGGGCGATCCGGAGGCAGTCTTCAGCATGGCGACGGCCGGTCCCCATTCATTTCCGTCCTTCCTGCCCGTCGGATAGGAATGATAGGAAGAGAGTGCTGCAAAATTCCGCGAGGTGATGGCGCCCGACCGTGCCCGATAGCGAAAGTTGCCCGGCAATTGCCCCCACCAGGCCGCCTCAAGCCCGAGATCCTCGCGGGCGACCACCGCACCGCCATTGGTGAGGTATGCCCGTGCTTTGGCCAGGTGGTCGCTAAGCTCCTTCACCGAAGGCGCAAGCACCGACAGCGCCAGATGGTGCTCGCCGAGCACGAAGCGGTTCGACTCCAGATCGTCCATGGCTTCGCCGAGTTCTTCGATCTGCGAGGCCGCCTTGTCACCGGCGCTCACCATCTGGTTCTGCTTGCGCCCCATGATCGTGCGCGCATCGGCTTTCGAGACGAAGGCGAAAGACTGCGTCAGGATGAGCTCGAAGGGCGCCGTCAGGATGCCGTCGAGCATGCCGCCACGGGTCGTCGCCGGATATTCCTTGAACCCGAAGATGCCGGCATAGCGGCTATCAGCCTCATGACGGATCTCGATGGTTTCCCGCCCGACGATCACCCGATCCGAATAGATCGCCGAAGATATCCTGCCCTCCGTCAACGGGACGCGTTCCCGCCGGCCGCCAACGATCTGATGCAGCACCTCGCTCGGTTCGGAAAAGAGGATGCCGTCCTGCTCGTAAAGGGAGAGCACTCGAGGCTCGAAGCGCTTCAGGCCCGCGGTGACGTCGGATACCTTGTCCTTCAGGTGCTTCAGGCCATCCTCGTCGACTTCGACGCCGGCGCGGCCTGCCCTGCGCAGGCGCGAAACAAGGTTGGCGGCTTTTTCGGCGGGATCGCGGCCCGGATGCCAGACGAGCGAGAGATAAAGATCGTTTCGAAACAGATCCTCATCGATCATGCGTTCGCGGTATTTTGCGTTCAGCCCCTGTGAGAATGGATTGGCGAACTCTCCGTCCGGGTAGGCGTTGTCGCGACGGCGAATGACATGTGTCCACAGCGCCAGCCGCTCGTCGGCGATGTTGCGGTAGAGCGTATTGAGGTCGCGGTGGAGGCTGTTCAGGTCCAGGACATCGGCGGTTTCGAAGGATACGCCATCGAGCGCGAGCATCACCATCAGCGCCCTGGATTTAAGCGCGATCGTTGTCTCGTCGACATGGCGGACGTGCGGAATGAAGGTTTCGGGGCCGAGTTCGCGTGAGCGAAGCGTTGCGATGCTAGGCAAGGCTTAGATCCCTTTCGTCATAGTGCCGGATGAGCGTCAGCGGCGAGAGCGTGGCGCCGCCCCAATAGGCGGTGTTGCGTGACCGGCCGCGGGTGTCGATCCACGAGATCAAGATCCGGAACATGTTGTGGTCATGCTTGACGAGCGTCCGGAATATGAAATGAAAGATGACGCCGACCAGTGCGTAAGCGATCGATCCCGCAGTGATGTAAAGGATCGTCGTCAGCATGACGTTGACGCCCATTGCCTCCATCGTCACACCGGCAATCATCGCCGGGCGGGTGCAGGCAAGGAACAGGGTGTCTTCCTCGATGGCGGCAGCTGTCGGCATGTTCATCAGCTTCCGACGATCGTATTGACGAGTTCCGTCGCCCCGAAAATCCCGCCGATGCCGATGATCCAGAAGCCGGCGCGACGCAGATCCATGTAGCCGAACATCCAGGCGATGCAGATGATGATGACGGCGATGACGGCAAGCAGCCGGGCGATGTTGCCGGTCAGCATGTCGACGATGTTCTGCAAGACGGTTTCGACGCCGGCTGCCTGGGCAAAAGCCGGTTCTGCCAGGCAGGCGACGATGGCGACCGCCATCAACGCGGGAGCCGCGACAGGGCGAAGGGTTGCTGTTGAGATCATTGGCTTTGCTCCGATCGTTCATTCTGAAATACGAGGACCTGCGTCTGCCGCCGGGCGTTGAAGACATCCCACGATGCGGCTTCACTGGACTGCGGAATGGGTTCTGTGATTACTGACGCCTGCCGGCTGTCTGACCGTTCATCAAGCGGGGCTTCTTCGCGCGGTTCGCCGATGGCGACAGAGGCCAGGTTGGAAGACAGGCGGACCATTTCCTTGCGGACCTGCTCGTCATATCTAACCATCTGGCCGACAGACGGATCGTTCCAGCCATAATAGGATTGGAGCATGATCTTCTCGGCCTGGGTCGTATCGGCGCCGGCACGCAAGGCAAGGCGATAGTAGCCGTCGAGCAACGTAGCCGTGGCCTTGAGATTCAGGCAGGGATCGAACGCATCCGAAATCGAAAGCTTCAGCTTGCGCAACTCTTCCATGTCGATACCGCCAAGGCCGATCTGGATGTCCTGATGATCAGCGGCAAGCGAGCTCGCGAGCTCAATGGCTTCCGCTTTCGACGCGGGTTGACGCTCAAGCGGCGGGCCGCTGTTGATACGAATGGCGAAGGGCTTGAAACGGCTCTCGAGACTGATGACGGCGGCAAGCGTTCTGACCTCCACCATGGGCGCGCAGTTCTGCGCGAGATCCACGAAAGTGATGGCCATCGTTCAGTACCAGACCCGCTGCGTTGCCGCGCCGTCGATGGTGACGTCGACATAGTGGGGCTGCGGGCGCACGTTCGGGCGAGCCGTCGAATAGCCCATGCACTGGCGGCGCCCATCCTCCCGCTGCCAGCGTGGTGACCGCACCGAATCCTTGTTGAAATTGTAGTCTTCTCCAACATTGGGGCAGTATGCGTCGTTCACCGCCTGGAGGGACGTCGACACGCAGGTAGTTTCCTGCCCGCGCGGACCATAATCGCTTTCCAGCCGGTAACCCGTTTCGCAGTAATAGGGCTCATAGCCCGGGCGCGAACTGGTAAAACCGACGCCGCTGCATGTCGGGAACGAATGTCCCTCGGCGAGCTCTCGCCACAGCTTCTGGATCGGCGGGCGGCATGCCGCGAACTGCGTCGCACCTCCAGGGTTGGAAAGGCACAGGATAACCTCGCAGCCCCATTCATTTGCCTGCGCCTGGCCAGGTGAAGTAAGGTAGGGTGGCAATATGCAGCAGGCCGCGACGACCGAGTTGAGCAGAAGGTTTTTCATGAGTACGACCCTCCAGAGGACATCTGATTGCGGAAGAGGTGACTTGCCTGTAAAGGCGTTTATACTGATTTATATAACACAGTAAAAGAGCATGGCAAGAGCACTCACAACCCAATGGCGTAACCTGGCTTTCTCAGGTCTCATCCTGCACGAAATCCTCGACCATCCGCTCGAAGACGAGACGCCTCAGGCAAGGCTGAAGCAGGTCGGCATGATGACGGTCCTCTACAGCATGAACCAGGCGCATCAGAAGTTAACCCTCTCTAATATCATGGAAATTACCGCACTAACGCGCAGCGGCGTCAAAGAGACAGTCGATCTCCTGGTCAAACGGGGGATGCTGGACGAGACGATCGTCAAGAATTCGATGGGACGTGGAACGGCCCGTCAGTTCGAGATTTCAGAAGCGCTTCTGGAGAAACTGAGTTCTTTCGCAGCCGGATGACAGCGGTTTTAACTGATGAATTTGCCTGCTTGTCAGTTGCTTCGAACTCACCGCAACGCCTGCAGCTGCGAGAATTGGTTGACATCGCAACGCCAGGGTCATGACATGCGGTGAAGGTGAGCGTGCCGGCACATTGGCGCTCGATTGTCATTCGCCGGCGACAACAGAAAACCGCAATATCGCTTCGTTCAACATCCCTGTCGCGTCCGCATGGCGCGGAGGAAACTCGCCAACGAAGCCTCCTAATGACGCGCTGGGCTTTAAAGACAATCTGCTTGTGCACCTGTTGGACACGACGGCCGTAACCGCAGCGACAGGAGAGCATTTCTTTCGGCAGGAAAAGCCGCAACCATCGCCCCACGACAATGAGATGCCTAGACCGCTCCAGCTCGAGCGCGGTGGGAAGCAATGCGACAAGTGGGAACATTATTTGCGATCGCATGGTTCGAGCTGCAGAAATCATGCCGCGGGACCTCCATGCCATTATTGCCAGCTGCGCCGAGAGCGCTACGACGAATAGTCATCATCAGCGACTTCCAGGACGGCGATGGCGAAAACGCAGAGCCTCGGACCCCGGCGTGGTTTCGCCAACAGTGGCTCGCAGGCAATCGGGGACCTCGTCCACAACCCGCCGATCGCGGCCCAAACCTTCAGGTGATCGGCGGCTATATCGAACGGCTGCCGCTTGCCGTTCTCAAAGCCGGCCTTGCGGACTGCGCCGAGGTCTGGACACATTGGCACGGCGCGACACCGCCGATTGAACCGCCTGGCGCCAGCCCTTTCCTGATGCGCCGGGCATTTCAGGCAAACGGGTCCGACGCGCCGTTTTCTTCCAACGACATGCTCGGGCACATTGCCGCCTTCGGCCCGCCGTCGATCCTCTGTGTCTGGGGCCTCGGTGTGAGTGAAGACGTGTTGCTGGCTTGCCGCGACAGTTTCAAGATCTACAACTCGATCGACGCACCTGCCTTGCGCGTTCCATTTGACGTGAGCCGGCATTTCGACCTTATCCTCACCGGCTCCGAATGGCAGTCTGAGGCGGTGTACTCGCGCCATCCGACGATACCGACGATCATCATGCCGATCGGACCCGAGTTTGCCTCCGAACTCACCTTCACGCCGATCGACATGCCGAAGACCTACGACGTGATCTACGTTGCCGCCGCGCAAGCCTATAAGCGCCACGACATCCTGTTTCGCGCGCTTGCCAAGCTTCCGCGTTCGATGCGGGCCCTTTGCGTCTGCGGCTACGGCGAGATGATGGACACATTGCGAAGCGAGGTCGGCGAACTTGGCATCAATGTCGACTTCATCGACCCACCCGGCGTGCCGTTTGCGGAGGTGAACAGGCTGATGAACCAAGCGCGTATCGGCGTGGTTTGCGGCATCGATGACGGGGCACCGGCAATCCTGACCGAATACATGCTGGCGGGCATACCCGTCCTCGCCAACAGCCAGCTGCGCTGCGGGTTGCAATTTATCACCCCGGAGACGGGTCGAGTGGCCTCGCCCGAGAACTTCCACGAAGGCATTTGCGACATGCTGGGCCGGCTCGGGACGTTCAACCCGCGCCATGTGGTGCTCGCCAACTGGACGTGGCCGCACAGTCTGCGAAAACTGAGGCCCTTCCTTGGCGGATCAGCCAGATAGCGCCTTATCGGGAACATTCGTCGCCATTCGCGGTTCGGGGTCATCGTGATTGCGAGGTGCTCCATGAACCTGCTGAATTCCGTCCCGCAATTGTCCGACAATAGCTTGTTGGATGACGCGCCGCTCATTTGTTTTTCGCATCTCAGATGGGATTTTGTGCTCCAGAGACCGCAACACCTGATGGAACGGTTTTCGCGTGAGCGGCCGGTCTTCTTTTTCGAGGAGTTTATCCCCACCGACCACCATTTCGCCTATCTGGAGATTCATCCCTTCGAAGGAACGAGCGTCAAGGCGGTCCGTCCGCGGATCCCACATTGGTGGAACGAGGTCGATCGAGAAGCCGCTCTTGGCAGACTGCTGGACGAACTGATTTGGCTCCACGGCGCCAAACGTCCGATCCTTTGGTTCTATACACCGCTGATGTTTGGCTTTGCCCGGCATGTCGACGCCGTCGCGGTTGTCTATGATTGCATGGACGAACTCGCGAACTTCAAATTCGCGCCGGCCAATCTCAACGCCTCAGAGCGGGCCCTGATGGCCTGTGCCGATGTCGTTTTTGCCGGCGGTCTCAGCCTCTATGAGGCAAGACGGGGCCAACACGACAATATCCATCCGTTCCCGTCGGGGGTTGATACACATCACTTCCGCGCCGCCCGATGCCCTTTGCCCGATCCAGCCGACCAGGCGGGTATTCCTCATCCTCGTCTCGGATACTATGGGGTGATTGACGAAAGGCTCGACCTCGACCTGGTCGGCAGCGTCGCATCCGCCCGGCCTGATCTTTCCTTCGTATTCCTGGGGCCGATTGTGAAGATTTCGCCGGACGATCTGCCCCGGCGCGCGAATATCCATTACCTCGGACAAAAGGCCTATGCCGATCTTCCCGCATATCTTTCGGGTTGGCAGGCTGCGCTGATGCCGTTCGCGCTGAACGAGGCCACGCGCTTCATCAGCCCCACCAAGACCCCTGAATATCTCGCCGCCGGCCGGCCGGTGGTTGGAACCCAGATCGTCGATGTCGTGCGAGGTTACGGCGACGTGCCGGGGGTGTTGTTGGCAAACGGCGCCGAGGCCTTTGCCGAGGCGTGCGACGCGGCACTCTTGTTGTCCCGCTCCGACACGGCGTGGTTGGAAGTGGTGGACGGGGTTCTGGCGCAATCGTCATGGGACCGTACCTTTCGCAGAATGTCCGCGCTTGTCGAACAGGCGGCAGCGCAAAAAATCGTTTCGGCCACCCTTCCCGAACGATTTCGCGTCGGAACTTCGCGCAGGGCGCCTTCGGATACCTACGACTATCTGATCGTCGGTGCAGGATTTGCCGGGTCGGTTCTTGCCGAGCGGCTCGCGGCCGACGGCGGCAAGAGGGTCCTTGTCTGCGACAGACGGCCCCATATCGGCGGCAACACCTACGATCACTACGATGAGGCGGCGATCCTGGTCCACAAATATGGGCCGCATATCTTCCATACCAACAGCGAGGATGTCTTTGCCTATCTTTCCCGCTTCACGGCATGGCGGCCCTACGAACATCGAGTGCTTGCCCAGGTCGGCGATCTGCGCCTTCCGATCCCGATCAATCGCACGACACTGAATGCCCTCTACAACATCGATCTGACGAGCGACGCCGAGGCGGCACGTTTTTTGGCGGACCGTGCCGAGCCTTGCGATCCGGTGAAGACATCGCGCGACGTGGTGATATCGCAGGTTGGCGCGGAGCTCTATCGGACCTTCTTCGAGGGATACACTCGCAAGCAGTGGGGGCTCGATCCGTCCGAACTTGACCGCTCGGTGACGGCACGTATCCCGACCCGAACCAATACCGATGACCGCTACTTCCTGGATCGCTTTCAGGCCATGCCGGTTGGCGGCTACACCCGCATGTTCGAGCGGATGCTGAACCATGACAATATCACGGTGATGGTCGGCACCGATTTCGCCGATCTCAGGCGTGAGGGCCTGGCTGATCATACCATCTTCACGGGTCCCATCGACGAATACTTTGGCCACTGCTTCGGGCGTCTGCCCTATCGCAGTCTCAAGTTCACCCACGAAACGCAGGATGTGCGGCGTCTGTTGCCGGTCGCCGTCATAAACTACCCGTCGGAGGATGTGCCCTATACGCGCGTCACGGAATACAAGCACCTGACCGGCCAGGTCCATCCGGTGACCAGCATCAGCTATGAATATGCGAGCGCCGAAGGAGAGCCCTACTATCCGATCCCGCGCCCGGAAAACCAGGCGCTTTACAAACAATACGAGACCCTGGCGCGTACGCGCGACGACGTCACCTTCGTCGGGAGGCTTGGCACCTACAAGTACTACAATATGGATCAGGTCGTCGCCCAGGCGCTGGCGACATACCGGCGCCTGCGGGATCGCCATGGAGCCAGCAGAGCCCTAGCCGTCGCCCAGCATGACTAAAAAGCCCCACGTCCTTCTGGCAACCGATAGCTCCAATCCCTCCGGGATGGGCGAACACATGCTTGCGCTCGGCCGCGGTTTGAGCGACCGCTGGAATGTCACCATCGCGGTGATGGCCGAGGATCGAACGGGCTTGCTAGCGCGCGCCGCGCGCTGCGGCCTTGCGGTCAAGCTGATCCAGGATATCGGCGAGTTTCACGAGTGGTTGTCGAGATCCAGCGTCGATATCCTGCACGTCCACGCAGGGATCGGATGGGAAGGGCACGATCTGGCAGCGGCGGCCGATGCCCACGCCATTCCGATCATACGCACCGAGCATCTCCCATATCTTCTCAATGACCCGGAACAGATCGAGTGTTATCGACGCGAAACCGAGAGATTGGCGCATCTCATCGTCGTTTCCGAAGCCTCACGTCAAACTTTCCGTGAGGCACGGGTCGCGCCCTCGCGTTTGACGGTGGTTCGAAACGGCATCTTTCCACTTCTGCCCGTGCGATCCGCCATCGATTTTTCGCAGGAACTCGGCCTTGTCGGAAAGACGGTCCTTTTGACGGTCGCGCGTTTCACCGAACAGAAAGACCAGGCGTCGCTGGTGCGCGCCTTGCCGGCCGTCTTGAAGGATCACCCGTCCGTTGTCTTGCTTTTTGTTGGGACGGGCCCAGAGGAAGAGCGCGTCAGGGCCCTGGTCAAGGAGTTGGACGTGGGCGATCACGTCCAGTTTCTGGGGCACAGATCCGATGTCGCCGACGCCATGGCAATCGCTGATCTCTTCATTCTTACATCGCATTTCGAGGGCCTTCCGCTGGCCGTTCTGGAGGCCATGTCGCTTGCCGTGCCCGTGATTGCAACACGCATTGGCGGGACGGTGGAGGCGCTAGGCGATGGTCATCCCTATTTCACCGAGCCGGGCAATCCAGCGGCGATTGCTGCCGTCATCCATCAAGCGCTGGCCGATCCTCATCGTCTGGCGGCAAGCGGCCGGGCCGGCCTTGAACGTTTCAAACGGAACTTTTCCGTCTTTCGAATGGCTGCCGAGACCGGGGCGGTCTACGAGCGGTTCCTGACCCAGCCGGGAAACCAGACACAAAAGGACACTTCCATGGAAAAAACACGGCTGGGCTTCATCGGCGTCGGCGGTATCGCACGCCGGCATCTCGACGTGCTGGCGAGCTTCGACGACGTCGAACTCGTGGCATTTGCCGACCCTGATCTTGGCCGGGCCGACGAGGCGGCGATGCGCTTCGGCGCGAGATCGTTCGCGCATCATCGCGAAATGCTCGATACGCAACAGCTTGATGCGGTCTATATCTGCATCCCGCCTTTTGCCCATGGCGAGCCCGAGCGCGATCTCATCCAGCGCCACATGCCGTTTTTTGTCGAAAAGCCGGTGTCGCTGGACCTGGCGCAGGCAAAAGACATCGCTGCGGGCGTAGCCAACGCCAACCTCGTAACGGCTGTCGGCTATCATTGGCGCTATCTCGATATCGTCGACGAGGCCAAAAGCCTGTTGGCAGACAATCCCGCGCAGCTTCTATCAGGCTACTGGCTGGACTCGACCCCCCCGCCGGAATGGTGGTGGAAAGAGGGCAAATCAGGCGGTCAGATGGTCGAGCAGGCAACCCATCTCCTCGATCTCGCCAGGTGGCTCATCGGAGACGTCACGGAAGTCTACGGGCGCGCCGGCTACAAGGACAGACCGGAATTTCCAGGCCTGGACGTACCGACGGTGACGACGGCAAGCCTCACCTTTGAAACGGGCGTGGTCGCCAATATAGCTTCCACCTGCCTTCTCAGCTGGAGCCATCGGGTCGGGCTGCACATTTTTGCCGATAGGCTGGCAATCGAGCTGACCGATCGCGAGATCATGGTTGATGTCGGACGAGGTCGCCCCGTGCGCACCGCCGACGGTGATCCGGTCTGGCGCGAGGACCGCGATTTTATCGATGCCGTACGCGGTGGTGAAAACCGCATCCGGTGCCCCTACGGCGACGCTGTAGCAACCCACCGCCTTGCCCTGGCCGTGGTGTCCTCGGCCCGCAGTGGGTCGGTCGTGCATCTCGACCCCTCCGGGATTAGACGGGATCAACCAGCGCCGCTGCAGCCGCAGCCGCGGCCGCCGCAGGGGCTTCCACCAGGCCATCGCAAGATACGCTCGCTTGGTGTCGAGGCACCGGGCCGTGCCTATTTCTTCGACTACGAGGAAGGCCCGCCGGCCGACGGCCACTTGCGGCTTGACACGCTGTTCACTGGTCTGTCCGCGGGCACCGAACTGACCTTCCTGAAGAACACCAATCCTTATTTCCGTTCCCGCTTCGATGGCGGGCGCGGCGTCTTTATCGAAAACGAGCCCGACCTGCATTATCCCGTTCCATTCCTCGGCTACATGGAGGTCGCGCGCGTTTCGCAGTCCCGTGCACATGCTTTCTCCGAGGGCGCGGTGCTCGCGGCGAGTTATGGTCATAAGACCGGCCATACGGCAGACCCGTTTCACGATCTCTTGGTCCAGGTGCCTCCGGAGCTCGATCCCCTGCTCGGCATCTTCGTCGCCCAGATGGGGCCGATCGCCGCCAACGGGATCCTCCATGCCGACGCGGAAACGTTCGGGGCGAATGTCCCTGCACTCGGTGCGGGTGTCGCCGGTCGTCCGGTGATCGTTCTTGGAGCCGGCACCGTCGGTCTGATGACGGCGCTCTTTGCCCGCGTGCTTGGCGCCTCCGACGTGGTGATCACCGACCCCTCCGACTTTCGCCGGAAAAAGGCGGAGGCGATGGGGCTGACCGCGATGACGGAAGATCAGGCTTGGCAGCATGCCAAGGCACGCTGGCACGACGGGACGATGGGACGCGGTGCCGATCTCGCGTTTCAGACACGAGCTCATCCCGGCAGCCTGCATACGGCGCTCAAAGCTTTGCGGCCGCAGGGTACTGTGATCGACCTTGCCTTCTACCAGCACGGAGCGGATGCCTTGCGACTTGGCGAAGAATTCCACCACAATGGCCTGAACATACGGTGCGCTCAAATCAACCGCGTTCCCCGCGGGCTCGCTCCACTCTGGGATCGGCGCCGCCTTGCGCGTGCGACGGTCGACCTCCTTGCCTCAGACGGAACAACGATCCGTCAGCACATGGTTACCCACGTCGTCCCAATCGACGAGGCACCATCCTTCCTCGCCGATCTGGTCGAGAACCGACCGGAGTTCCTGCAAATAGTCTTCAAGGTTGGCGAATGACCATCGAACCGACGCCCATCCGGATCCTCTTCGTCTTCGCGTGGCTGGTCGTCGGCGGGGAGGAGACCGAAGTGCGGCTGCTGGCCAAACACCTTGATCGCCGCCGTTACCGCATCGACGTCGTGGCCTGCTTCAAAAAGCCCGGCATGCCCGAGCAGACCCATGTACAGCTCCGCTCGCTCGGGATCGACGTCGATACCACACCCTACGACTTGTCGTTTAACGACACGGTCGGCTACCTTGCCGGGAAAATCTCGAGCTACGACGTCGTCATCTCCTGTCAGAACGTCGCGGATATCTATCCTGCGTTGGAGCGCCTGCATCTTCGCCCGCCGCTGATCGAACATGGCGGGCTCGTTTCTGAAGCACTGGCCGGCCCCAAACATTTGACGACCCGCTACGTCGGCGTATGCCGTTCCATCCGCGACGCCGCCGCATCGCGGATGCCGGGACGCGAGCATGATGCGCTTGAGATTCCTTCGATGGTCGACCTCTCGGCGTTCGATCCAGCCCTGCGGGGGCCGACCCGTAGGGCTCTGGGGATTGCCGAGGACGAGGTTCTGATTGGCTGGGTCGGCCGGCTCGACCCCAAGAAGAACGTCGAGGACTTCATCGAAGCCGCCGCTCTGGTGAGCGTCGCGGCCAAGCATGCCAGGTTCGTGATTGTTGGCGGGCCTGACGCCTTCGTGCCGGACTATGCGATCCAACTCAAGGCCTTGGCGGCCCAACGCGGGCTCGGCGGTGTGCTTCAGTTTCTGGGCGACCGGAAGGATATCCCTGCCCTCATGGCGTCATTCGATATCTTTGCCTGGCTTTCAAGCGGCGAAGGCATGCCGCATGTCATTGCAGAAGCCGGTGCAGCAGCCCTCCCGGTGATCGCAACGCCCGACAACGGCGCGAAGCAGCAGATTGACGACCACATATCTGGTCGGTTCGTCCCCTATCGGGATGCCGCCGCCGTGGCCGGACAGATGATCGCTCTTTTGCGGGACACGCGGCGTCGACATGCACTCGGGACCGCACTACGGCGGAAGGTGGAGAACACCTATTCAATCGAGGCGGTTTTGCCGCAGTGGGAGCAGCTGCTGGCTAATGTCTGCGGCAAGGGCAAAGCGGCCGGTCCGACCGGTCTGTTCCGGTCATTTCTGCAGGGCGGTTTCGAATGCTCGACCCATCGGCTTCGGCCGCGGGAAGGTGAGACCAAGGGCCGCCGTCTCGACATGATTGCCTCCGTCAGCCACGATCGCTACGCCGAAGACGACTACCGTCAACTTCTAGGCCTGGGGATCCGCACAGTGCGCGACGGCTTTAGATGGCACCTCATCGAGAAATCCGGTGGCTATGACTGGTCGAGCGTGCGACCGATGATACGGGCGGCCGCGATGACCGACACGCAGGTCATCTGGGATCTGCTGCATTATGGCTGGCCGGACGATCTCGACATCTGGTCGCCGCGTTTTGTCGATCGCTTCGCCGCGTTCGCCCGCGCTTGCGCAAAGCTGGTGCGCGGGGAGTGCGACAGTGTTCCCTTTTATTGCCCAGTCAATGAGATCTCGTTTTTTTCCTGGGGCGGCGGCGATGCGGGCTATCTGAATCCGTTTGCCAATGGCCGAGGTTTCGAACTGAAAGTGCAGCTGGCGCGCGCCGCAATCGCCGCGATGGACGAAATCAGTTCAGTCGACCAGCGGGCGCGCTTCGTTCACTGCGAGCCAGTGATCAATGTCACCGCGCATCCCTCACGGCCCGAAGACAGAGGTATTGCCGAAGGTCACCGTCAATCGCAATACCAGGCGTGGGATCTCATCGGCGGTCGGTTGTGGCCACAGATCGGGGGAAGCGAGCGCTATCTCGACGTCATTGGCGTGAATTATTACTTCAACAACCAGTGGATTCATGGGGGCACACCGATCGACATCGGGCACGAGCTATACAAGCCCCTCAATGAGATTTTGCGCCAGACTTTCGCGCGATACGGCAGGCCGATCCTCATCGCCGAGACCGGTATCGAGAACGAGCGACGCGCGACTTGGTTCGAATATGTTGTTGGCCAAGCTTCCCTGGCAATGCAGTCTGGCGTTCCGCTGGAGGGACTATGCCTCTATCCGATCGTAGATCATCCGGGTTGGGACAATGGCCGCCAGTGCGCAAATGGCGTTCTTTCGACGGAGGTCACGGGATCCGGACGAACTGCATACGCACCGCTTGCGGCCGCTATTCAAGCGGCGCGAGCTGGGATGACTTTCGCAACCGATCGAGGCGGCCAAAAATACATCCCGTCGCGAGCCGCCCGATGACAATGGGACGGCAGATTTAGCCTTACGCGCAGACCAGGGTCTCGTCATGCGCCGACCGCTAGGCAGGATACAGCGGTCGTGATCGAAGGCCTGCGCTCATAAGATAATTCGCTCTGCGGGAACAATTCCTCGACCCGTGAGTACGACGTCACCACGCACTCGAGAACTCAAAGGAGTTCAATCCATGTCAAAACTCGCCACCAACCGAATACCCGGCGACGTCGCACATACTGTCGATCCTTCCCTAACGACATCATTAAACAAGATTGCATGGGGAGCCGTGTTTGCCGGTGTCGTTCTCGCCCTTGCCACACAGCTCCTCCTAAATCTGCTTGGCGTTGGCATTGGTGCGGCTGTCCTCGATCCGGCGACCTCGGACAATCCAGCGGCCAGCACGTTCTCGATTGTCGGCGGTCTCTGGTTTGTCGTCGCCGGCATCATCGCATCCTTCATCGGTGCCTATGTTGCCGCGAGGCTTTCCGGCAGACCGAGCAAATCCACGGGCGGTTATCACGGGGTCACATCCTGGGCCGTGACCACGCTTGTCGTTCTCTTTCTTCTGACAACGTCGGTAGGATCGCTCGTCGGCGGTGCGTTCAGCGGCCTGTCGAGTATCGTCGGCGGAGTCGGCCAGACGGTCGCAACGGCTGCGACCGCGGCCGCTCCGGCGTTGGCCACAGCAACCGACCCGATGGGCACCATCGAACAGCAGATCAGAAATGCCAGCGGAGGCAGCGATCCCGCGGCTCTGCAGACTGCAGCGGTCTCGGCCATGACAGCGGTTGCCACCGGCGATCAGTCGAAGATAGACGACGCCAAAACACGTGCCGCCGACGCCCTGGCCAAGGCCCAGAACATCCCAGTCGATCAGGCACGGGCGAAGGTGGATGAATACGAGGCCAGCTACAAAGCTTCGGTCGAACAGGCGAAACAGCAAGCGTTGGCCGCGGCCCAGACGGCGACGAAAGTCGTGTCACGGGGTGCGCTTCTGGGTTTCCTCGCGCTCGTGCTCGGCGCAATCGCAGCCTGGGTCGGCGGCACGGCCGGCACGAAGCCCGCTTTATTTGTCGAAGAACACACTTCCACCAATCGGCTTTGATCACACCAGAAAAGGAAAGATCATGTCTATCGAACCGAAAAATCTGAGCGATCTTCTCTACGAAACCCTCAAGGACATCTACTTTGCGGAAAACCAGATCCTGACCGCCTTGCCGAAAATGGCAGAGGCGGCCCGGTCTCCTGACCTCAAGCAGGCTTTCCAGAAACATAGGGAGCAAACCGAGGGCCAGGTCAAACGTTTGGAGCAGATCTTCGAACTGATTGGCAAGCCGGCAAAGCAGAAAACTTGTAGCGCCATCCTCGGAATAATCGAGGAAGGTAAGGAGGTGATGGAAGAGTTTAAGGGAACCGCCGCACTTGATCCCGGCCTTCTAGCCGGCGCCCAAGCTGTTGAACATTACGAAATCAGCCGCTATGGCACTATGCGTTCCTGGGCAAAGACGCTCGGCCACGACGAGGTTGCCGAGCTTCTCGGCCAGACACTCGACGAAGAAGAGTCGACCGACGAGCTCCTATCGGAGATCGCCGAAACCGCGGTCAATGCGGCTGCCGCCTGAAAGACCGCGCGCGCCGCATAAGCGGCGCGCGCCTGATGATGCGACTATCGCTTAATATTCGTCGGTCGGTTTAAAGACCGTCGATATTATCGGCCAGGGAAACATCGGATCTGCGTCATAACTGACGCCGGATGTAGCCACACTCGGCGCCCGCCCGGCGGCAGCGCAACGGCGATGATGTGGAGCCCTTTCGATGTGGCCGAGGTCATCCAGCCGGTGCCGACCCGTCGTGGCGGTCGATCGATGCTGGCTGAACAGTTGTAGGCGATGGATCATGCTCTCTACTTTTCTGCAGGTACTTGCATAGAAGGCGTCATGGGACGACGTGATCCTGCCGTTGATTGGCACCGTTGATCGGGGATGACAATCCAGACTTCTGTGTCAGACGTTGAAGCTGCCACGCTTGCGTCGTGATGGGCCGTATTGGCAGCATGGGATGCATCGTTCTTTAGGGCTGCGCGTGGCGCGCTTGCAGCAGCACCTGGTACTCGTGTTCCGGCTGCCCATAAGACCCGGCGGAATATTCCTCCAGTCCCGGTCTGTCTCTGAGGACAACGCGTCCCCGGTCCGACCGAATTAACCCCTCTCCCTCCAACATATGCAAGGCGGTGGTCACGCTTGGCCGTCTGACTGCCAGCATGAAGGAGATAAACTGGTGGGTGATCGGCATACTGTCCGTTACAAGACGATCGTGGCACATCAAGAGCCATCTCGCCAAACGTTGATCAATTTTGAATGCTGCATTTGCAAGGGCGGTATAGGCCACCTGCGCTGCAAAGACATAGAGGTAGCGGGACAGCAAGTCTGCGAAGGCTCTGTTTTCGGCAACGATTTCTTGAAAAAGTACGACAGGAAGGCGATGTGCAAATCCTTCAACCTGGATCACGATATCGTAAGGGTTGGTATTTGCCCCCACCGATGACGCGGTGGGCGCAAATCCTTCTCGCCCAAACATGCCGGCCTCGGCTTTCAGGCCGCTATCCGAGACAGCCAAAACAGAACCGATGCCCGACGACAGAAAATAGACTGACTCCAGCGGCTTTCCCGCCTGCGCGATCTGATGACCTTGAGGTAAGTAAACCCTTTCCAGGCGCTCGGTGAAAGACCGGCGCTCTTCTTCTGGAAGCAATTTAATCAATCCGTTGTCGCATCCCGGCTGACCTTCCATCTTGCGACCCCTATTATGACGCGCGGCTCGCTAGCCGCTTGAATTTCGGCATGTCACATAGCCCCTATCGGCCATGGCCCATCCTGACGCAATTCAAAGCGCGAGGGAATGACCGAAGTTATCCAGCTAGTTTCTGATGCGAGCAAAAACGCTTACCAGCACCTGCAAGCAATGATTGTTCAACATCGCGGGTCGAGACAGCAGCGCTACCCAAAAGAGAAAGCGGTCTTCGTCACGAGCGGTAATGTGATCCTTGGTCTTGTTCTCCATGTCCGGACTAATTGGCCGCCCTACTAACTCGTGGAAACTGCCTGCAGAGGATCGTTTTCATCGAGGAGGCCAGCCAAATAACGGCGGCTCTCGAAACCCGACTTTTGATGGTACCGATCTTGCGAATGATCTCGGGGCGCGGTGGCTCGCCTTCAGCCACGCAGGTACTCGGCCTGCCCCCGCTGGAGCCGCCAAGAAGATGTGTATAGCCAAACAGTCCTGCAGATGAGGTCTTCGCAAAAAATTGCTCTTACGGAGCGTGCGACCGAAAAGCGGTCTCCCGGCCATTGGCTGCTGCCGTACAAGGATTGGAAGATAAGGACCGAACGATTGGCGCGGTGATAACGCCACATCTCGTGCAAGGGACGGGCGACCCTCCATTACTTTACCGGCTGATTCAATAATTTCGATTTTCGATTTCAACCGCGTGTTCGCAAGCGTACCGATCCAGCCGCCAGGCAATCTTGGCCATGGCTAAGGGAACCAAGGTGACGCGATCCAGGTTCGACAGTCGATAAAAGCTCGCGAGGCAGCCTCGACTATGGTAGGCGCGGCGCGGCGCCCGGACCGTCCGATCTGAAGTGCCATTGAAAAGGATTTGCAGGCGTCCCCCATGAAATCGCTCAGTCCGGCCGCGGGCAAAACAATTGCCATCATCGGTGACGCCAGCTTTCTCCCGGACGACGTCAGACAAGCATTGGTCGCGCGCCAGGCAGTCGTCATCGGTCCGCTCGCCGTTTCGAGTGCGCTGCAGAGCTTGAGCGGACGCTTGGTGTGTGATGCTGCGATTGTCGACGTTACGGTTTCTGACGAGGCCATGCTGTCGATGAGCAACTGTCTGGAAGCGCGAGGAATACCCTTCGTCTTTGCCCATGAGCGTCACACCCGCGCGCCTGCCGGCGGGTTTATCCTCAGCAGTCGTGCTTCACATATCGACGCGATGATTGCCGCATTGTTCGGATCGGGAACGGCCTACCGTCATTGATCGTCGCGCGGGAACGTACGCTTGATGAAGGAGTTGGCCCGAACTTCGTCGTGTACCCATATCGAGCATATAGTTAGAGGCCATTGACACCAGGATGATGAGGAGCTCGCCGTGACGCACGAGCCCATCGCCTTGATGCCGGCGATGCTGGGGCCAAGCGTCACCACGGCTCTGCAGCTACTGGATGGGAACCATTTCATCCGCTCCATCTGCGATCTGGTGATCGTGAGTGCTCGCGCGAGTCTGGAGGATTCGCCTCCGACACCTGTGGAATGGCGGAGGAGAAGTATGAGCGGCTCATCGGACCTCTCAAAAATGACGCGATGGCGGCTAAATGGGATGGCGGTTCATGCGGGCCTAGAATCTGCATGGAAAGAAAAAGCACTACGAACCGGTTATCGGGAACATTGTACGGGTGGTATGGTTCGAGGACCAAGGGAGAGGCAGATGAACCTGGAATCGGACCGCCGAGCTTTAGCCATCTACGTCGGAGCCATCATATTGGTCGGGCTGTTGATCGTGCTTGGCGCAACTCTCTCATGGAACGCAGGCGGCAAAAGTGATGCGCCTGCACAGATTTCCACGGAGACAAACCCCTGATGGAAAACCACGAAAACCATCCCATTCAGGCAAACCGACCCACAGCTGAAACAGCAGCAAAACAGCCTGAGAGGGGGCAGATAGTCGTTACCTTGATCGTGACAGTTGCCGCCATCGCTTTCCTGCTTTACGTCACCATCC